>NZ_JACGVM010000011.1:0-153660 GCF_014077195.1 Colwellia sp. BRX9-1 | reverse complement strand
ATAGCACTGTGGCACCACCTGATCCCATTCCGAACTCAGAAGTGAAACGCAGTAGCGCCGATGGTAGTGTGGGAGTTCCCATGTGAGAGTAGGACATTGCTAGGCTTCCAATTAGAAAAACCCGTTACTAACGTAACGGGTTTTTTGCTTTCTGGCGTTTGAAAACACAAGATTTATAACTAATATAGTAGTAGCGCCAACAGTAGTGTGATTTATGTCCGACAGACCCATGTGAGAATAGGACATTCTCCGCTTCTAATTAGGTCGCTCTTTGCCATCCTTGGCAACGCGACATTAGTATATCCATACACGTCAAAAACCCGTTACTAACGTAACGGGTTTTTTGCTTTCTGGCGTCTGAAAATATACCATTTATAACTAATTGAGCAGTAGCGCCAACGGTAGTGTGACTTATGTTCGACATGCCCATGTTAGAATAGGACATTCTCCGCTTCTATTTAGGTCGCTCTTTGCCATCCTTGGCAACGCGACATTAGTATATCCCTACACGTCAGAAACCCGTAGCTGATGCTACGGGTTTTTTGCTTTCTGATGTTTAAAAATAGAGATTAAATTATCATGAAAATAATAATTTAATAATTAAGCTCTTAGCAACAAGGCGAATTTATTAGCTAGGTAACTCAGAGGTTAGTACCCAATAGTAATTTAGCTCTTTCATTTTATTGACGAAATCATCAAATTTTAAAGGCTTAGTAATATAGCCACTAGCACCTAAGCTATAACATTCCTCTATTTCGGGTGCTGTGCTTGACGTACTTATCATCACGACCGGAATACCAGACAGGGCTGGATCGGCTTTGATTATTTTTAACGTTTCTATACCGCCTTGTCTTGGCATTCTAATATCGAGAAAGACAATATCTGGACGTGTAAATTGACTACTATCTTCAAAGGGGGCTTCATTTCTCAAGTAAGCAACCGCTTGTTCTCCATCCATAACATGCGCGATTGTATTTTTAATATTAAAATCACTAAAAGCATCCATCATCAGTTCTGCATGATCAATATTGTCTTCAACCATTAAGGCTGAAATTGCTTTAAGATTATCCATAATTTTTCCCTGTCTGTTTAGCGATACTAAAACGATTTAACCAGCTTGTTTAGCTATTACTTTGACTTTCTTAAATTTCAAGGTAAATACACTTCCTACACCTAATGCAGATTTCGCTTCTATACTGCCTCTATGATGTTCAATAATGCGTTTAACAATACTTAAGCCTAATCCTGAGCCTGAGAATTTTTTACCATTAACTAGTCGGTTAAACGGCGAGAATATTTTATCAACGTGTATTGGATTGAAACCGATACCATTGTCTTGCAATGATACTTCAATATAATTACCGGTATCGTTCATGACTATGTCGATAATTGGTAAGTTATTATTAAATTTTATGCTGTTAGCAATTAGATTTTGAAACAAGAGTTGTAACAAAGCCATGTTACCTGAGATAATAGCCAGCTCATCCGGTATATTCACTTTAAAATCAGCTTTTATTGTATCTTTAAGTGAGGCTACCGCTTTAGTAATAACCAGCTTTAAGTTAACTGTTTCGAATACTTGATTTGCATAGCCTACAGATAAGTAACTTTGTAAGTCTGATACTAAGCTATGTACATCCGTCGTACTTTTCTCAAGGTAGTCGAACCATTTTAATTCATTGGGTGTACAGTCTATCCTTGAGGTTAAATCGGCTTTTAATGCCTTAGATACTCCCATAATACGACTAATATGACCATTGAAATCATGAGATAAGCTAGCACAAAATGCTTGCATGTCTTGATTATATCCAGCAAATTCTTGTTGGTGCCTAAATCTCTCGATAGCATAACAACATGTTTTATATAGTAATTGCGGTGTTAATTCGTCTTTGGATAAATAGTCTTGAACACCTTTGTTGAGCAATGATTGTGCAATTTCAATACTATTTACTGAAGTTAATATCACCATTGGCAAGGGATTAGTTTGTAAACTTAACCACAGTACAGTTTCGCTTATAGTTGAATCAGGCAGTTGTAAGTCACATAGGCATATATCAAAGTGTTCAGAGGAAAGTCTTGCAATACCTGAAGATAAAGTTTCTGACCTTACGACATGAGCATGTATTTCTGTAATAGACGCCAAAGCATCTTCAATAATCTCAAAATGATCAGAGTTGTCCTCTATTACCATTACTTTCATGATATGTGTTCTCCTATGTCATTAATGAAATGCGAATACATCCATGAAAATTAGACATTATCAACTTAGGTTGCTAATGTAAATGTGTATCAATTGTATTGTTGATTTTCACAAATGGTTATGGATGTCCTTGTGTTTGTGTTTAAAAGCAGATGTTCATACCAGGATGGGTATTAAATGAGAATTTTAATTGTTGATGACGATGAAATTGATAGTGCGCTGGTAAAAAGAGCGTTGAGTACATCTTTACAAAATAGTTACGAAGTGAAAGAGGCTGACTCTGTCGCCAAAGGGCTTGCCCTAATTGAAGCAGAAACCTTTGATGTTATTTTACTTGATTATCATATGCCTGAAGTTAATGGTATTGAAATGATTATCGACATCCGCTCTCGCCCAAATCTTGGTAATACCGCTATTATTGTTATCAGTGCTGCACAAGACAGTTCAATTGCGTTGAACTGTATTGAAGCTGGAGCACAAGACTTTATCACTAAAATTGACATATCACATGTCAAACTCCATCAAGCGATTATACATTCGAAGAAACGCTTTGAAATGGAGCAGCGAATGCATGAAAGCTACTTAGCTTTAAAAAACATGGCCGAAACAGATCAACTAACGGGTCTACATAATCGCTATTATTTTGATGAAACCCTCAAGTTTATGATCGCTAACAGTGACCGTTCAAAACTATCTGTCGGTATGCTAGCCTTGGATTTAGACGACTTTAAACATGTTAATGATTCACTAGGACATCATGCAGGAGATCAATTACTGGTCGATTTGGTTGGCAGAGTAAAAGAATGCTTAAGGATCAATGATGGTTTCGCTCGACTAGGTGGTGACGAATTTGCTATTACCTTAGCCAATGTCCATTCTGTTGAAGAAGTTAACATGATCGCCAATCGTATTTTAACTTCATTTCAAAAGCCATTTTTAATCGAAGGCCATCGTATTAAATGTACTATTAGCATGGGGGCTGCCTTATACCCAAACGATGCGGATAGCCGTGTACAATTGGTCAAGTGCGCTGACATCGCGATGTACAGAGCAAAACAAAATGGTAAAAACGCTTTAAGGTTCTATGAATCTCATTATCAAAATGAATTTAATCGCCGTTTTTTGATTCAAAGTGAAATGACGGAAATCCTGCGTAAATCATCGTTTAGACTATTTTATCAACCGGTATTTTGTGCACATAACGATCAAATTACCGGGGTTGAAGCCCTTATTAGATGGCCTGATTCACCGAAGTCATATACGCCTGATGAATTTATTCCTGTTGCTGAAGAAACACGATTGATTCATGATCTCGGTCAATGGGTACTTACCACCGCGCTAACTGAATTAGCATCATGGCAAAGACGATTTGCCGATAATTTCTCCATGGCCATCAATATCTCAGCCTTACAATTGCAAGATCCTCAATTAACTAAAAAAATAAAAGACGAAACGACACGGCACGGAGTTTTACCTAGTACGATCATCTTAGAAATCACTGAAACAGCACTTTTAGAAGATGATGAAGTAACGCGAGCAACACTTCATTCATTATCATCTCATGGTTTCCAAATAGCATTAGATGATTTTGGTATGGGGTTTTCTTCTATTGCTCATCTAAATAACTTCCCTATTAATATCGTTAAAATCGACAAGTCGTTACAAAACAAGGAGCCAAACGTTAACAAGAAAAAAAGCTTGCTTGAAGCCGTTACTATTATGCTTAAGCTTCTTGATTTCATTGTTGTTGCTGAAGGTATAGAAACAGAGAGTCAATTATTAGTTTGTCATGAACTTAAAATAGATAAGATACAAGGCTATTTATTGGGTAAGCCTATGCCAGCACATATGTTAGAAGAAAAGTTGCTTGCACAGAGCGCATAACTTAATGGTTTTATATATCACTTAATCCTTACGTATAACTTGATATAAGTGGAGCGAAAAATCGATGATATCAGCTTTAATACCCGACAATGAACTGGCTCGTTTGGCAGCATTAGATGAGTATAATATTTTAGATACGCCATCTGAGCTAGCCTATGATCAGCTAACCGAGCTTGTCTCCAGTGTCTGTGGTACTCCTATTGTGCTAATTTCTTTTATTGACGAAAAGCGACAATGGTTTAAGTCTCATTTTGGACTTGAAGTAGGAGAGACTCCGCGTGATATTGCCTTTTGTGCGCATGCTATTCATCAGGATGATGTCTTTGAAATACAAGACAGTCGTAAAGATAAGCGTTTTCATGATAACCCTTTAGTAACCGGACCCGCTCAAGTTATTTTTTATGCAGGTGCTCCATTGATAACACCTGAAGGTCTAAGGTTGGGGACTTTATGTGTCATCGACAACAAACCGTCACAATTGACCGATATTCAAAAAAAACAGTTAACCATTATTGCTCAGCAAGTTGTTGCGCATTTAGAGCTAAAAAAAGTGGCTCGTATCAAAGATAGCCTTGTTTCGAAGTCACTGTCATTAACGAGTAACTTAGTGGCAAAAAATAAGGAACTGGAACAGTTTGTTTTTGCGGTATCACATGACTTGAAATCACCTTTGGTCACTATTAACGGCTTTACGTCCACGTTAGCGAAAGAATTATTGGCTATAACTACCGAAAAACAGCAGCATCGTTTTAGCAGAATCCTTAAAAATGTTAAGCATATGGGGGATCTGCTGACTAATTTACTTGAGCTTTCTAGAGTCATGAAAGGGGATATCACTAAAGAACCTCATGATGTAACTGGCCAGATTGAAAAAAGTTGGCAGAGATTGTTAACTAAGAACAGAATATTGAACGCTGAGCTTATATTAACTAAACCCTTACACTCCATTTTGACTCATCAGCCACTTTTTTCACAATGTATCGATAACTTATTAAAAAATGCCTTGCAATATCGGAGTGTTGAGCGGAATCTACAAGTAAAAATTCATACTGAAGTATCAGACACAGCGATTTCTTTATTTATCCGCGACAATGGTTTAGGTATCGAAAAGAAAGATCACGCACGTGTTTTTGATGTTTTTGAGCAGATTGTTGAAGGTGATGGGACTGGAATTGGCTTGACTATTGTTAAGGCCGTAATGGAAAAACACAGCGGTTTAGTGACTCTAGCCTCTGGATTAGATCAAGGATGTTGCTTTGAATTGCATTTTCCAAGAATATAAATAGAAATATAATCCACTAAATAATCCATATTAGGAATACCCATGAACGAATGGTTACAGCAATTTGCTAACCCCAATTTTATGCCGCACGGCCATTGCTACCTTTGGCGACCTGATATCTTATGGACCCATGTTATTTCTGATATCACTATAGGTGTAGCCTATTATCTGATCACTATTATTTTGGGTATATTACTCTACAAGAGAAAAGAAAGTGTGCCATATAAAGATATATTTTCCTTATTTATGGCGTTTATTTTCTTTTGTGGTACCACCCATTTTGTCGCTATTTATGTAACTTGGTACCCCGCTTATGAATACCAAGGCTGGATAAAAGCCTTAACCGCTTTTACTTCTATTTTGACTGCCATTGTTTTAGCACCAAAATTACCCGATCTTATTCAATTACCGGGTGTCGAAATTAAATATCATAAGGCACTAAAGGAAGTTGAGGCGTTAAAACATAAAAATGCCCAAATGAGTTCAGTTTATTCTGCAACACTCGACCGAGAAGAACGCGTCATCGAATTAAAAAAAGAAGTTAATTCCCTAATGGTCGAACTTAAGCGAGAGCACGTCTACGATGTTTAACTTCGCCACCTTGTCTATATTAAATTTTTATTGCACATTCTATTTTATGTGGGATATCGATGAATTCTAAGAATTCGGTATTAACTGCGCTACTATTATTCTTCATCACACTAGAAGTACTTATTGCACTCGATTACAAATCGAAACAAAAAGACATGCGTGAGCAACGTGTTTCGGTATATTCGGCTATTATCGAAATGCAAAGTCAGATTGGTTATGTTGGTTTAATACATAATTTTAAAAATGCGATCTTACGGCCCAATCAACCGCACTATCGGGCTGATGCTTTTGAAAACTACCGTAAAGCAAACATCCAATTAGATAAACTAGAAGTACAAGGCGCGTTAATTCTCGGGCAACTTAACATGTTAGCGGTAAGAGACATGCTGGTGGCTTATAAGGAAAGGTTATCTTTGTTACCAGCCTTAACTGAGAAAAATATGAGCATAAGTGAAGTTGATAATTATTTGCGTTACGACGATGAGCCTTCTCATATTGAAATAAAAGTTGTTGCAGATAAGATTGCGATTTTACTTGAAGATAAGATGTCAGACTTACTTCATCACAGCCTTAAATCTGGCTTTATTGTGCTAGTTGCTTTGTTATTGACCTTAGTCGTCATTATACGTTTTTTCTTTAAAGATCAGCAAAAAGCACTCGCGCAAAGTACTATGTTAAACATCAAGATGGAAGGGCATAAAGTTGATATGGCTCGTTCGCAAGCCATCTTATTGAGTATGATGGAAGATGTTGAAAAAGAAAGACGCCAAGCGATTAAACTCAACAAGAAATTAGTTAATAAGAACAAAGAAATGGAACAGTTTATCTATACAGTTTCGCACGATCTAAAATCGCCATTAGTCACCATTTCCGCTTTTAGTCATAAATTACAATTAGAACTTGTTGATAAGTTGACCGAAAAGCAAGCATATCGGCTGAGTCGCATCATCGAAAATGTTGATAACATGGAAAGGGTATTAACCGATTTACTTGATTTATCTCGTATTGTCCAACAAGCTATAGAAACCTCTGAGATTAATGTTAAGCAAGTAGTAGAACAACAAAGTGCGGTATTAGAAGAGGGACTTCTCAAAGCCAATGCTACTATTAACTTAGCTGACAATTTACATACCATAAATGCCAATGAACGCTTGGTGTCTGAGGGGATACTGAATTTACTTAGCAATGCTATACGCTATCGAGATCCAGCGACTCCTTTGCTTATTGACATATTTACCAGTCAAACAAAATTATCGACAACAATTCATATAAAGGACAACGGTATAGGTATCGACTCAAAATACCATAAGTTAATTTTTGGTATCTTTGAAAAGCTTTCCGCAACAAAAGGTACTGGCGTTGGCTTAACGATTGTTAAAACAATAATGGATAAGCATAACGGCAAGGTGCTACTTACTTCGGCGCTGGGCGAAGGATGTTGTTTTTCTCTTGAATTTCCTAACGATGTCAAAGGTAATCATAAAACAGTGAATTAACACTGATAATGGATTCAGGATATTGCTCACACTAACTGTAGTGGGTTATTATTTATCTAATATCATTTATTTTTTTTACTAAAAAGCCGCGTTACTTATCAAGTAAACGCGGCTTTATTTTTTGGGTAGATAATATTACTTTTTCTTTTTACCAAATGGTTGCTTTGGCTTTCTATCATCAAACTGGTTTTCAGAGAAACGTGTTAAGCCTTGCTTACTTTTCTCAGCAGCAGAGCTTGTTGACGGCTTCTTGCCATAAGCTGTCTTAGTCGTTACTGGCTTTTTGCCAAAGGTGGTTTTATTGCCTTTAGCATTATTTTTTCCTTTACCGTTATTCTTATAGTGTTGCTGCTCTTTCTCGCCACGGGTTTCGTTGGGTACCAGACAGCCCGGTTTCGAACCAATTAGCGTTTTTCCTAAGCCCATTTTAGTAAAAGCTTGGCGAAGCATCGGCCAGTTAGCCGGATCATGATAACGTAATATAGCTTTATGTAAGCGACGCTGAATAGTGCCTTTAGGTACGGCGACACTCTTGCTGTTTTTATTTACATTTCGCAGTGAATCTATTTCAGTGTGGTACAAAGTGGTGGCATTGGCTAAAGGTGATGGATAAAAGTTTTGAACTTGGTCTAATTTAAAATCATTACTTTTTAACCAAAGTGCTAAGTTAACCATATCACGATCTGTTGTGCCTGGATGTGCAGAAATAAAGTATGGAATTAAATATTGTTTTTTACCGGCTAACTTAGAGTAATGATCAAACATTTCTTTAAATTTATCATAGCTGCCCATACCTGGCTTCATCATGCTATTTAAAGGACCTTCTTCAGTATGCTCTGGGGCTATTTTTAAGTAACCTCCAACATGATGTGTCGCTAGTTCTTTGACATATTCCGGATCTTGAATCGCTAAATCGTACCTAACGCCTGATGCGATTAATACTTTTTTGATGCCAGGTATTTTTCTTGCAGCACGATATAGCTCAATAGTAGGTGTATGATCTGTATCTAAATGACCACATATTGTGGGCCATACACAAGAGGGTTTACGACAGGTTGCCTCAGCTTTTTCGCTTTTACAATTTAGCTGATACATATTGGCGGTAGGACCACCCAAGTCAGATATTACGCCGGTAAATCCTGGTACTTTTAGTTGAATATCTTTTATTTCATTGAGTATCGATTCTTGTGAACGACTCTGAATAATTCTGCCTTCATGCTCTGTTATCGAACAAAAAGTACAACCACCAAAACAACCACGCATGATGTTAACTGACGTTTTTATCATGTCATAGGCAGGGATTTTTGCATCACCGTAACTTGGGTGCGGTACTCGGGCATAAGGTAAGCCAAATACACCATCCATTTCACTTTCTGTTAAGGGGGTTGCGGGTGGATTTAACCAAATAAGTCTGCTGCCATGACGCTGTACTAGAGGTTTAGCAGAAGTAGGGTTTACTTCCTGGTGAAAAATACGTGAAGCATGGGCATACAATACTTTATTATCACGTACTTGTTCGAAAGTAGGTAAGTTAATATAAGTCGTTTCCCAAGGCTTCTTTTTATCGGCCCAAGATTTATTTTTATGTTGCTCTGCCCGATGCGGTGTCAGTTCAATCACTTGTGCTGTTTTGGTTATATCAGTGTCGGTGTTTTTAGCCGCAGCATCTGCTTCTGCACTGTTCTCAGAACAATCAGTAGAGGTGATTTCTTGATAAGGACTGATTATTGGGTCTATTTTACCGGGTTTATCTATCGAACGAGAGTCGATACCTTTCCAGTTGGGTAATACTTGGTTAGCAAGAAAAGCACTACCCCGAACATCGGTGATATTTTTAACTTCCTCACCATTTGCAATACGGTGGGCAATTTCAATTAAGGGGCGTTCGGCATTACCGTAGACGAGAATATCTGCTTTTGAATCAAATAATACCGATTGACGTACTTTATCTGTCCAGTAATCGTAGTGGGCAATGCGACGTAAGCTTGCTTCGATGCCGCCAATAATTACCGGCACACCTTTATAAGCTTCTTTACAGCGCTGAGTATATGCAGCTACTGCTCTGTCTGGACGTTTTCCGCCTTCATCGTTTGGCGTGTAGGCATCGTCATGACGCATACGACGTTCAGCGGTATAACGATTGATCATTGAATCCATATTTCCGGCTGTAACGCCAAAAAATAGATTAGGTTGTCCTAACTCCATAAAGGCATCTTTGGTATGCCATGCAGGTTGAGCGATAATACCAACACGAAACCCTTGCGACTCTAACATCCGACCAATAATTGCCATTCCAAAACTTGGATGGTCAACATAAGCATCGCCAGTTACTAAAATGATATCACAAGAATCCCAACCTAGGGTGTCCATCTCACTTCGAGACATAGGTAAAAACGGCGCTGTTCCATAGCATTCAGCCCAGTATTTTGGGTATTCGAACAATGAGGTTTTTACTTGTGTGAGCATAATTTGGCCTAGGATTGTGTAAGTAAGATTTTATTGTCGCTGGTCAATACAAAAAACAATAATTTGTTGTATAGAACAAGGCGCGCGATTATAGCAAATTATCATTTTAATTGTATCCTTTATTGATGCATGGGCATGATTTAAAAAGCCTCCATACATTATGACGCAACTTTATTGCGGTTGGTCGCATAAGATTACACTTTGCCGCCAGTTAAATTTACTATTTGATTGTATAAATTTATCGGGTTGAGTATAACTAACTATCTGATGTCCATTCTCAAAATTCACGATTAAAATAAGTCTCTTACCTATGAAAATAAAAATATTAACCGCCGCTATAAGTTTATCTTTAGTTGCCTGTGTAACAACAACGGCTGATCAATCGGCTGAAAAAATTTTAGATGATAACTACAGCAATAATAAATCTGTGGCGGCCGCTAAAGAAGTAAAGACAATCGCTATTGCTAAAGCCGTTGCCCCAAAAGAGTCTTTGTTAACAAATAACGACTTATTAATCACCTTAGAACAAATTATGTCTGACCCAGATTGGATGGGGCGTTCACCACAAAGTTGGTATTGGGGTGATGATAATCAGACTATTTTCTACAAACAAAAACGTGCGGGTAGTCCACTAAGTGATTTATACCGCCAAGCGACGTTGGACAAGGAAGCAGAAAAAGTTAAATTAGCGCAAATGCATGTGGTCAGTGATAGAAATGCACAACGAAATAAAGCCAATACGCATGAAGTTTACACTTTTGAAGGCAATGTTTTTGTTAAAGAGCTAGCGAGTTTAGATGTTCAACAACTGACTTATACGTCAGCTTATGAATATTCAACGATGTTTTTAAATAATGGTAATGTCGCTTACCGAGTTGGCAATAAATTTTTTGAACATGACTTATCCAGTAATAAAATTATTGAATTAGCTAATTTACAATTAAAAAAAGATCCTAAAGACAGTGAGGAGAGTCAGAGCTATATTGCCAGTGAACAACATGACTTAATCGCTTATGTTGCCTTGCAAAAAAGAAATAGCGAACTGCGAGAGAATCAACAAGAAAAACTCAAAGCGCAAAACGCTACACTGACTAAGAGTGACTTCTATTTAGGGGATAATAAACGTATCAATCACGCGAGTCTATCGCCCAACGGTGATAAGCTTATTGTCAGTATTAGTAGCGGTGAATCAAGCCAAGCTGATAGTGATATTATGCCTAACTATATTGCCGATGATGGTCATATAAAAGCGGAAAAGGTCCGTCAGCGTGTTGCTGATAATCGTCAATATAATGATGAGCTTTTTTTACTTGATTTAAAGTCAGGTCAAAAATTTCCGCTTTCTTACGACGTTTTACCCGGTGCTGATGAAGATGTACTTGCCAGTGTAAAAACTGAGAACTATCAACGTGAAGGTAAGGTTTATCAGTCGCAAAAATCACCCCGTAATATTCATGTTATGCAAGCTAATTCCCCTATTCAATGGCACGAAAATGGCAAACAAGTTGCAGTATTACTAGAAGCATGGGACAACAAAGACCGTTGGTTAACAACCGTTAATTTAATGGAGAATAAGCTAGAGAGCCAACATCGCTTACATGATGATGCTTGGATCAACTGGAGCTTTAATGAGTTTGGTTGGTTAAAAGGTGACAATACCTTGTACTACCTCTCAGAAGAAACTGGCTATTCTCATCTTTACAGTAAAAACTTAGCAGGTAAAGCCAAACAACTCACCCGTGGTCAATTTGAAATCAGTGATGTGAGCCTAACGCAAGATAAGTCACGTTTCGTCTTTAAAGCAAATAAAAAACACCCTGGTATTTACGAAATCTATCAAGTAGATATAAAATCTGGTCAGTTTAGTGCTTTAACTGATTTAGGCGGTATGAATGACTATGCATTAAGCCCTGATGATTCAACCTTATTAATTGAACATTCAACAGTAGCCATGCCTCCAGAGCTTTATGTAAAAGCACTTAAAGATGATGCTACGGCGATACGCTTAACTCATACGGTCT
This sequence comes from Colwellia sp. BRX9-1, assembly GCF_014077195.1. Lineage (NCBI taxonomy): Bacteria > Pseudomonadati > Pseudomonadota > Gammaproteobacteria > Alteromonadales > Colwelliaceae > Colwellia > Colwellia sp. BRX9-1. Next base: position 141,720 of record NZ_JACGVM010000011.1, on the reverse strand, counting down.
CTGAAAAATTCTTAAGTATGCCTTGGACTGCGCCAAGTGTGGTTGCTGTGCCTTCTTCATATCAAGATGAACCTGTTTATTCTCGTGTTTATTTACCAAAAGACTATGATAAAACGGCTGATAAAAATCGTGCGGTAATGTTTAGTCATGGCGCTGGCTATCTACAAAACTCACATTTAGGTTGGTCTGGGTATTTTAGAGAATACATGTTCCATAGTATGTTAGTGCAACAAGGTTATGTCGTTATTGATATGGATTATCGTGCTTCTGCAGGATACGGGCGCGATTGGCGAACAGCTATCTATCGCCACATGGGCAAACCTGAAGTACAAGATATGCGTGATGGCGTAAACTGGTTAGTTGATAATGCTAATGTTGACCGTCAACGTATTGGTACTTATGGCGGTTCATATGGCGGCTTTCTTACCTTAATGTCTATGTTCACTCAGCCTGATTTATTTCAGTCAGGTTCGGCACTGCGCTTAGTCTCTGACTGGGCCTATTATAATCATGGTTATACCTCAAATATTTTGAACACCCCTGGCGATGACGCTATTGCTTATGAGAGAAGTTCACCTATTTATTTCGCTGAGGGATTAGAAAAACCCTTATTAATTAATGCGCCAATGGTCGACGATAATGTCTTTTTTCAAGATACCGTACGTTTAGTGCAACGTTTGATTGAGTTAGAAAAGCAAAACTTCGAAACGGCTATTTATCCAGTCGAACCTCATGGTTTTGTCCAACCAAGTTCTTGGTTAAATGAATATAGACGTATCTATAAGTTATTTGAAAATACCTTGTAACTTATGTAAAGCTTGCAAGACTAAAGGGTTACCTTTCTTATGAATTAAGAGCGTTAACCTTTTTTTTTGACGAAGAAAAGAACGACACTCTACTCATTGAAATAAAATGGTTACAGGAAGATGAAACTAATATTTGTGATGCTATTTTATCTCGATTTTATTGTAAATGCTCAGGCTAAAGCGGTATGTAAAGTCAGTTTGGGGAGCATAACTATTTCCCTTATGCCATTATCGAAAAGGGAAGATTAGTGTCAGGTATCATAAAAGATATTCATGATGCTATTACTGAAAAATTGAGCAGTCTGAGCAATATAAAATTTCAAGCTCAGTGATAAGTGAGCATAATATCCTTAGCGCACTTTCAGCTAATTCTAATATATCGATAAAACAATATAGTAAGACATTAATCGCGTTGAAAAAAGCAGGTGTTATCGACGATTTTTTAAGAAAAATCAGTCTTTACCTTAATGTTTTTTTAGTGAAAATGATTTGATAGCCATTAAAAATAATATGGCAAGCACACCACCTAATGCCCCCCATAAATGAGCATTTATTGCTACGTTAGCGCCAATCAAGTCAGCGACGTCTTCACTTGCGCCATAATATTGTTCGTGAGCTATCTTTAAAATTACTCCAATAAGTAATAAGTAACCGGTGCGCTCTTTTGCTTTTATATCCTCAATAGCGCCCCAAATAAACAAGCCATGTAAAATACCGGATAAACCCACGTATTGTTCAATGTTTGGCGAAAACCAATGGATGCCAGCAGCACAAATAACAGCACTTATCATAAACACAATCAGATAACTTTTAATGGTGTAGAAATGACCATGTAAAGCCCACAACATAATAACCGCTGCACTATTCAACAGGAAATGGGCACCATTGGTGTGAAAAAAATGTCCGCTAAATACCCGCCAAACTTCGCCTTGTGTGACTAAACTGCGTTGATAAACAAAAAAACCACTTAAACTACTATCAAATATAAAAGCAACCAGTGAAATAATCAGAACTATGGCGGGAACCGTTACTTGTTGAACAGAAATTGGAAAAGCAGAAAGTGACAATCGCATTAAAATAGGCTTATAAACAAAGAGTAAAATATATTTTACTGCATTTTAGATGTTTTTTATATTGAAAATATTCTTAACGTTTAATGGTGAACAGCGTAGACTCATCGTTAATAATTATCTGTTAAGCCCAAATTAATGACCCGAGCATACTGCTTACAATGCGAACGTCCTGAAAAATCTTGTCTATGTCATTTAGTCACATCGGTTGATAATGATATTCATATCGTGATTTTACAACATCCATTAGAAGTTAAACAAAGTAAAGGCAGTGTAACCTTATTACATCAGTCATTAAAAAATAGCCAAGTTATTGTGGGTGAAAATTTTACTGACAATATTGAAGTACAAAGACTATTAGAGCATTATCATCAACAATGTGCTGTTTTATATCCGGCTAATGATGCCGTTGTTTTAAGTGTCAATAATAGTAATATAACAACACCTAAGTGTTTGTTTATCTTAGACGGCACTTGGAAAAAAGCGTATAAAATGTTTATGAGCAACACTTGGCTGCAACAACTGCCGCATTTTACCTTGGAGAATGATATTGTTGGACAATATCAAATTCGAAAAACAACTAAAAAGCACGCTCTGTCATCACTAGAGGCTTGTTGCTATGCGCTTAGTGTTTTAGAACACCAACGTGATGGAGAAAATAAGTATCAAGCAGTATTGGCAAGCTTTGTAGAATTTAATCATTTTCAGTTATCGTTTAACCCAAACTAGTTTATGTGTTTTTAAGGAAAACTATGTCTCGAATCCCACTATTTCAGCGTTTAAGTATGGTAACGCTATCACTGGTACTTACCTTCACTAGTCAAGCCGAAATAATAAAACAGCAAGAAGACCGTGAACCCGAAGCTGCTACGGGTGTTATCCATAAACAAGCAGTTACCAGCAAAGACTTTATGATCGCGGCAGCTAATCCTTATGCTAGCCAAGTTGGTTTCAACATCCTAAAAAAAGGAGGCAGTGCCATCGATGCGGCGATTGCTGTGCAACTGGTATTGACCTTAGTTGAACCGCAATCTTCAGGGATCGGTGGTGGTGCTTTTATTTTGCATTGGGATAAAAAGGAACAATTCTTAACGACTTTTGATGGTCGCGAAACTGCGCCAAAATTGGCAACGGCTGAGCTGTTTTTAGATGATAAAGGTAAAGCCATTTCTTGGATTAAAGCCGTTGTTGGTGGTCGTTCTGTTGGTGTTCCTGGTGTGTTGTCAGCACTAAAACAAGCGCATCAACAATATGGGGTGCTTGCTTGGTCAGAATTGTTTGTCGAAGCGATTGAGCTTGCCGAGCAAGGTTTTATTGTTTCTCCACGGCTCGAAAAACTAGTCTCAATGCAGTTTAATCCAGGCATTAGCCAACTTCCTGAAATAAAGAATTATTTCTTCCCTAATAATATTGCCATAAAAGCCGGTGATCGTTTAAAAAACAAAAAGCTTGCTGCTGTTTATAGAAGTATTGCTAAAGATGGACTTAAACCTTTTTATCATGGTTGGATAGCGGAAAAAATTGTTGATGCGGTGCAAAATTCTATCATAGCGCCAGGTAGGCTTACTCTGCAAGATATGGCACATTATCAGCCTAAACAACGACCTGCTGTTTGTGGTAGTTATCGCGACTTTAATATTTGTGGTATGGCACCTCCTAGTTCTGGCGGTGTTGCGGTTATTCAACTGCTTGCCCAACTTCAACCTTACGACTTTGCGAAAGAAAGCCCCAACAGTTTAACGGCCGTACATTTACTTACACAAAGTTCTCGTTTAGCCTTTGCCGATCGAGAACGATATATTGCCGACAGCGACTTTGTTAATGTACCTGTTGCGGGGCTAATATCTCCTAACTATTTAGCAAAACGCTCGAAATTAATTAATATTGATAAGGATATGGGAACAGCGCGAGCTGGTTTCCCGCAGGGCGCTTTAGCACAAGCAGACGATCTTGCTTTAGAGTTACCATCAACCAGTCATATTTCAATTGTTGATAAGCAAGGAAATGCGATATCAATGACGACCAGTGTTGAAATGGCTTTTGGTTCAGCGGTGATGGTGGAAGGCTTTATTTTAAACAATCAATTAACCGATTTTTCATTGGCGCCAAAAGTAAATGGGCAATGGGTAGCAAATCGCTTAGAGCCACTAAAGCGACCTAGAAGCTCCATGGCTCCTACGATGGTATTTAACCAAGATAATTCATTAAAACTTGTTGTGGGTTCACCAGGCGGTAGTCGGATTATAAACTATGTTGCGCAAGCCATTGTTGGTGTAATTGATTGGCAGTTAGACCCTCAAACGGCAATAAATTTACCAAAAGTAACCAATCGTAATAAGGTGACCACCTTAGAAAAAGGCACGAATATTGAATTATTAAAGCCAGCTTTAGAAGCCAAGGGACATAAAGTTATCGTTAGAGATTTAAATAGTGGTCTTCATGCAATTGAAGTGACAGAGCAGGGATTAATTGGCGGTGCAGATCCGCGCAGAGAAGGGGTTGTCTTAGGTTTATAAATCATTTTTTGACCTATCTTTTTTAGGATAGGTCAAAAGTGTATTTTAAAACATAGACTAATTTAGAAAGGGTCTTTTAATATTTTATCAATAACCCAATCGCCATCTATTTGAATAAGAGATAAGCGCTTAACGTCTTTCAAACGATTATTATCGTAAATACCATCAAAATAAACAGTAATTACCGCTGCGTCTTTGAACTGCTCACGAACTTTTACACCGCTGTCATCAGGCGATGCAACCACTGAATCGTAAGACATATTAAATAAATGGCGGCCAACAGCTTTGGGTGACTTGTAATGTAAGATAATTCGAGACAATTGTGGGCTACAAACTTTGGCTGCTTTCTTCACATTTTTTTCATTATAAAGTGCATCAAAAAAAGCGATAGCTACAACTTCAGGACTTTCTGAAGTTTTAATGTCTCCACTTTCTTCGTCACCACATGCAGTAAGTAGAAGAGTAAATGAGATAATGATTAATTTTAAATAGTTCATAAGCTGTAAGTATTACCTGGAAAGTATCCTTATATACTACCTGAAATTATTAACTGATTAGTATTAAATATTATAAAAATTCAAATAATATTGAAATTTTATAGAGTAAGCCCAATATATAAACTATCAACGGGTCCTTAGGAGTAACAATTGCAAAATATCATTTTGAACTTTATTTTGTTCATCAGCTCTTTAGTATCCGTTAATGCTGTTATCTCAGTTCCTTTGTCATCTGTGATTAGCAACGATACTCAACAAGTAGAATACATAGAGTATTGTGCTGAAGCCCCCTTACTTATATTACAAAAAACACGTGAAGTTCAGCTATATAAGGCATTAAATGCTCTAAGTATGAGTGGAACTTACTTATATTCGGATTTGTTTCATGACGCTTTTGATTTACATCATGACTCCCTCATACTTGTCGATACACAGATAAGTAGGCAAAAATATAAAATTCAAAAGCAAACCTTTCAAAAGTCTGTGGTAACTATTCATCTACAATTCATTAAAACGCTTTATCAAGTTGAAAGTGAAAACCTCATCGCGTAATCGATTATTTTAATAAATATCCGTTTAATCATTTCATTGATTAAACCTTTTAAATAATTTGATTGAGTGCTCTATGGAAAATTTCTTTACGTATGATTTATATCTGGCGTTAGCGCCATGGTTAGTTTTTGCTGTGCTATCAGTATTGGCGATAATATTAATGAAGCTTGCTAAAAAACGCCGTGGTATAGCGATTGCCTTTGCTGTTTTTGTGCAAATGTTTTCTCCAGATCCTTTTGTGGAGAAAGCGATTGCTATGGTGGTTTCTGAAAAAAGAGCGATTAAAAAGCAGCAAGACGAAGATGGAGAAGGGCAGGGGTTAATAAAAAAGATTGAGTAAAAGCCTACATATACAAATGCCAGACGAAAACGTTCTGGCATTTTCTAAATAATATTGTTTATAAAGAACTCCTTGATGATTTATTCAATAAAGTTAAGATTTCTTCTTTATTCTTTAATATTTTTATATCACTAAATAATTGCTCTGCCTCAGGGTATTGTAATCTTAAGTAACGTAGCCACTGTTTTAATCGACTTGAAAAATAAAAGCTTTTATCGCCAATTAATTCAAGTTCACTGTATTGTTTTAGTAGAGAGCATAGTTGGTGCCAAGGCATAGGTTGTTGATTGTTTTTTATTACCGCTTCCAAGTTTGGCAGAGCAAGTGCGCCACGGCCAAGCATTAAGTTAGACGTATGGCTTTCCTCGATGCAACGGTGGGCATCTGCTAAGTTCCAAATCTCCCCATTAGCGAAAATTTCTATTGGATATTTTTTGACAATACCAGCAATGAAATGCCAGTAAGCAGGAGGACGATAGCCATCGGCTTTAGTTCTCGCGTGAATGGTGAGTTGATCCGCCTTGGCAGATGTTATTGCGCTTACTATCTCATCTAACAACGAGGCATCATCAAAGCCTAAGCGAATTTTTGCCGACAGTATCACATCTTTGCCAACCGCTTCTTTTACCGCTAGCACTATTTTGTAAATATCTTCAGGTGTTTTTAGTAATGCGGCACCGCCACGATTTTTATTAACGGTTTTAGCAGGACAGCCAAAATTAAGATCAACACCATGTGAGCCTAGTGCTATTGCTCGAACAGCATTTTCTGCCATCCAGTTGGGTTCTTGACCAAGTAACTGCATTCTCAATGGTGTGCCTGACTGCGTGTAACCTTGTTGTTCTAATTCAGGGCAAACTTTGTAGAAACATCGCTCAGGTAAAAGCTGGTCAACAATACGTAGAAACTCAGTAATACAAAAATCGTAATTATTTAATGAGGTGAGTAGACGGCGCATTAAGGCATCAGCAACACCTTCCATTGGTGCTAAAACAACTTTCTTTACTTGAGTATTCATAGATCAGCGAGTAACCTCAAAAGTGAGTGATAAGATTTATCTAAGAGTGAATAAATATTTTCAACCTCATTGAAATTTATTTATTCGGTGAAGGGTCTTTGTTAGTAGCTTACATATGTAGTGCCAAAATTATAATATTAAAGGAAAATATCATGAAAATTTTAAAAAAATCATCATTGACAGCTTTATTAGGTTTATTTGCCTTAACACTTGCCATTTCAGCTCCTGTAAAAGCAGAAATTAACCCTTTTGAAACTAAAAGCATTGTAACGATTACAGCGGCAGATGCTAGCGGAAAATGTGGTGAAGGAAAAGCTGACGAAAAAGCTAAATGCGGCGAAGGTAAAGCAGACAAAAAAGGTAAATGCGGCGAAGGTAAATGTGGTGAAGGTAAAGCAGACAAAAAAGGTAAATGTGGCGAAGGAAAATGTGGTGAAGGTAAAGCAGATAAAAAAGGTAAATGTGGCGAAACCAAAACTGACGCTAAGAAATGTGGCGGTTAATTCTTAATCATTTATTAAACGTGAACACATATCTTTAAAAAAGCTATTTAACCCTTTGTTAAATAGCTTTTTTGTTTGTTTATAGCTATTGCTGTTTGTTGTGTCGCGAGTCATGATAAAAAATGATTCACTACCTAGAGTGAATTATTGTTTTATCACACTTTACCTAGCTATTTTAATGTCCCTGTAAAATCAAATTCCTGGTTACATCGCACTATTTTATTTAAAACAGTGTCTTTCTTAATTAATGTCTTTTTTTCCAAGACTAATGTCTCGAAAAAACAGATAATACCGACCATTAATTACATCTTGCCAATTGGCAGTCGCTAAAACTAAGCAAATCACTGAGCTTTTAGTGCAAAACTTCGGAAATTATTCAATGGAAATCAAAGTTAATTATCTCGACAACCTTAGAATTGAAGCTAAATTTGATGATTTTTCTGTCATCGCTGATCAACCTATTCGCTATAAAGGTGATGGCTCTGCTCCAGGGCCTTTTGATTATTTTTTAGCTTCATCAGCGCTTTGTGCCGCCTATTTTGTTAAAGTTTATTGTAATTCGCGTGATATACCGACTGAAAATATTCGTTTGTCACAAAACAATATTGTAGATCCTGAAGATCGTTATAACCAAATTTTTCAAATTCAGGTTGAGTTGCCTGAAAGCATTTCTGAGAAAGACCGTAAAGGCATTGTCCGTTCCATTGATCGCTGTACCGTTAAAAAAGTCGTTCAAAGTGGACCAGAGTTTAAAGTAGAAATAGTCGATAGTCTTGAAAACGACGCCCAAGCAATGCTTATGGGGCAATCAGCAAGTGACTCCAGCACCTACATTTTAGGTAAAGACTTACCACTTGAACAAACTATTGCCGATATGACAGGTCTGTTGGCTGATTTAGGTATGAAGATTGAAATATCTTCTTGGCGAAATATTGTGCCTAATGTTTGGTCATTGCACATCCGTGATGCGGCATCACCGATGTGCTTTACTAACGGTAAAGGCGCAACGAAAGAAAGTGCGCTTTGCTCTGCACTTGGTGAATTTATTGAGCGTCTTAACTGTAATTTCTTTTATAACGATCAGTTCTTTGGTGTTGATATTGCCAACAGTGATTTTGTTCATTATCCCAATGAAAAATGGTTTAAACCAGGCGTCAATGATGAGTTGCCCAGCGACATACTTGATGAATATTGTTTAGCGATATATAACCCTGACGATGAATTACGGGGTTCGAACCTAATAGATACCAACTCTGGCTTAGCGGAGCGAGGTATTTGCTCTATTCCTTATGTACGCCATTCTGATGGTGAAACCGTCTATTTTCCTTCAAATTTAATTGAAAATTTATTCTTAAGTAATGGTATGAGTGCAGGTAATAATTTACCCGAAGCACAAGTACAATGCTTGTCAGAAATTTTTGAACGTGCGGTAAAAAAACAAATTATTGCACAAGAAATTATTTTACCCGATGTGCCCAAAGACGTAATCGCAAAATACCCAAGTATTTTAGCAGGCATTGAAGGGTTAGAGGCGCAGGGCTTTCCTATTGTCGTTAAAGATGCATCGTTAGGTGGTCAATTCCCGGTCATGTGTGTCACGCTTATGAACCCTAAAACGGGTGGTGTCTTTGCCTCCTTTGGTGCTCATCCAAGTTTTGAAGTTGCCCTAGAAAGGAGTTTGACGGAGTTGTTACAAGGAAGAAGCTTTGAAGGCTTAAACGATGTACCCAAGCCAACGTTTAATAGCATGGCGGTTACTGAACCTGAAAACTTTGTTGATCACTTTATTGACTCAACAGGTGTTGTTTCCTGGCGTTTCTTTAGCAGTAAAGCTGATTATGAATTTTGCGAATGGGATTTTTCTGGCACCAACGAAGAAGAAAATGCTGTGTTAATGGCGATTTTGAAAGACTTGGGCAAAGAAGTCTATATCGCAGAGTTTAATCAATTGGGGGCTACTGCTTGTCGAATGCTAGTGCCAGACTATTCAGAAGTGTATCCGGTTGAAGACCTTATTTGGGACAACACCAATAAATCTCTTGAATACCGCGAAGATATTTTAAATCTTCACATTTTAAGTGAAGAACAATTAGTCGCTTTAGTTGAGCGTTTAGAAGATAGCCAACAAGATAACTACATTGATATAAAAACATTAATTGGTATTGAGTTTGATGAAAATACCGTTTGGGGTCAGCTCACTATTCTTGAATTAAAAATTCTTATTTATCTTGCCTTAGGCGCTTTAGAAGAGGCTATTGAATTAGTTGGAGAGTTTTTACAATACAATGACAATACGGTTGAACGTGGCTTATTTTATCAAGCGGTTCATGCGGTATTAGAAGTTACCCTAGACGAAGAGATGGAACTTGAAGACTATATCGGTAACTTTAATCGAATGTTTGGTGAAGAGACTATGGAACACGTGGTTGGTTCAGTCTTTGGTGAAGTTAGGTTTTATGGTTTAACACCAACAAGTATCAAACTTGAAGGTTTAGATAAGCACCTGAGGTTGATTGAAAGCTACAAAAAATTACACCAAGCACGTAAAATAGCGGCTGAAAAATAGTAAAAACATATCATGTAAAAAGCCAATATCTACTATAGGTATTGGCTTTTTATAAACGTTGCGCATTTAAATTTTAAATCTTAAGTTTAATGAGCATTAATCAGTTTTATACACCTCGGTTCTGTTTCTGCCAAGTTCTTTTGCTTTATATAGGGCATTATCAGCCTGAGCGTAGAAGTCAGTAAATGATATTTTATCGTTACAAATACTGGCACCAATACTTACCATTAATGGTTTGTTATCAACCTTAATGTTAGCAATTAACTGATGTAATCTTTCACAAAATAATAAAACATTCACTTTGTCTGTGTCAGGTAGCATGATCAAAAATTCTTCACCACCAAAGCGAGCAACGAGGTCTGTTTGTCGACAAAAGGCTTTCAACTTTTGACCAAGCTCTTTTAATACTCGGTCTCCTGATAAATGGCCAAAGCTATCATTTATTTTCTTAAAGTGATCAATGTCGAGCATTAATAAACCAACCGATTGATGAGATCTTGCTGCCTGCTCAAGGACTAAAATGCTTCGCGATTTCATTTCTCTTCTATTTAATAACTCGGTTAATTCGTCAGTAGAAGCAAGTAATTTCAACGCTTCTGCTTGCTCTTCTAATGTTTCGCGGGTTTTTAATAATTCATTATAAAGTTGGTCTCTTTTAGAGGCATTAAAAAAGCTCCAGTAAATACAGCCATCATCACCTAAATGCGCGTTCACGGTTACTGGAATGCGAGCCCCTTGAGCATTAAATATAATTAACTGCATTTCTTCACACGTTTTCTCATGTAAAAGTGTTGGAATGAGATAACTTTGAAAAAATATTTTTGACGATTTTGTGAAAATCACATCTGTACTTTTACCGATAAGGGCTGCTGGTTGCCATAATAGTTCAGTAGTGAAATATGCATTAACATAGGTAATAACTCTTGACGAATTAGTGACTAAAGCACCGCAAGGAAAACTATCCAGCGAATAATTTTGCATGTTACTTTGTGCTTTACTTTTGCGTGTCGTGGTCATTGTTCGCGTATTCTATTATTAAGTCGACAATTTCGTTCGGATGCGTCATATGTAAACAATGTCCGTCAGCCAGAATCACTTCCAGTTGACTATTTTTTATTTGGCTATGAATAAACTCACCAACAGTCGTCGCAGCCAAGGCATCATTTTTACTTTGAAAAATTAATGAAGGTTGCTTTATATCTTTTAAAATATGGCGATAATCAGATAAAAATGTTGCTTCAGCAAAATTCTTCGCTATAACAGGATCAGTAGAGCAAAAACTTCCCGTTAACTCTCCTATTAAATCCGTTGAATTATCATCTCCTATCACTAATGGCGCTAAATAATCAGCCCAACCAATATAATTTTTATCCATCAGGCTTAATAATTCGAGTAAATCTTCTTTTTCAAAGCCGCCCAAGTATTCAGGAGGAAAGTTTAGAAAACAAGGTGAAGGGCATATCATGATAAGCTTAGAAAAAAAATCAGGCCTTTTATTGGCGGCAATCGCACCGATAATACTACTTACAGAGTGTCCGACAAAGATTGCATTTGATAGCTCTAGCACTTCAGCTATTTCAATAATATCTTCGGCATACCCATCAAGTTGGCTATAACGTTTCTTGTTGTATTGTGAGATATCTGAACCACCAGAGCCGACATAATCAAAGAGTACGATGGTAAACTTGTTCAGTAGCTTTGGCGTTAAAAAGCGCCACATGTTTTGATCGCAACCAAAACCGTGCGCAAGAAAAAGTGTTCTATCACCTTTTCCAACAATTTTAACATTATTTCTAATCAACACCTCTTTTGACAAAAGCATAATATTTCCTACTCAAATGTATCGTTAATTAACGGTTACTAACCTTGTTTATACTACTATCTAATAATCTTGCTTATATTACCACAGAAGGAAACAGTTGCAGCGTTTGCTCAATTATATCAGTTTTCTGACTTTTCGCTAAATAAGCGGCATATATATCTCTTGAATATACCGGCGCTTCTTCAACTAGGTATAATTTATTTTTCTCGATATACTCAAAAGTCATTTGTCTGGGTAAATAAGCACTTCCGCCGGCGTCCAATAGAAAATTTAATGCAATTCTTGGTTGGCTCATATAGTGTCTTGCGGGAGGAGCATCTTGAAATTCTCGAAGGTGTTGCGCATTCACTGATTCACCATAGTCGACCATTATGTGGTTATCTAATGTTAACTTTTCGATAGTATCGTTTGGCTCTGTGGTGACTAAATGTAGTGGAACCGTGGCGACTTTTTCAGTGATTAAATCTTTAACAAACGGCGGCTCGAAAAAAAAGGCAACATCGACCACACGACTCAGTAAACTCTTTCTAAGCTCTAACGGCGAGTAAGTGTTGGTTAATAAACTAACATCATCAAGGTTTCTGTGTATTTTTTTTAACCAGTCTTGTAAGACAATATCCCAAATAGACATCATAGAGCCAACAACTAATTGATAAGTATCACTGTCTGCAACACCAACATCTTGTTTAGTTTTTTGCCACATAAACAATAACTCATTAGCATGTTTTATTAACCGATTACCTTCTGGGGTTAATTTTAAATGCTTTTGGCTTCGGTCAAACAACAGCACACCTAAGTCACCTTCTAATAACTTAATCCTTGCGCTTACTGCAGATTGAGTAATGAATAAGTTCTCAGATGCTATTCTAAAGTGTAATGTACGGCTCACTTCAAGAAATGTTTTTAATAGTTCGATTCTCATACAAACCTCGACAAACAACGCAATCATTTTTTTTGATTAAACTCATCAAAATATAGCGCTATATTATTTAATAAGCTGACTATACACTCCACAGCACTTATTACCTCACTTTTTATCATTAAATAAAAGTGAATATCAAAAGACTGACTTATGAAAATTGCTATCTTATCTAGAAATAAAAAACTTTACTCTACCCGTCGTTTAAAAGAAGCGGGTGAAGCTATGGGCCATGAAGTTGATATTATCGATACTTTGCATTGCTATATGGACATTACGAGTAGCCGTTCATCGGTGCGTTATCACGGTAAAGAACTACCAAAGTATGATGCAATTATTCCTCGTATTGGCGCCTCTGTGACTTTTTATGGCACAGCTGTGGCAAGACAATTTGAAATGATGGGTACCTTCAACATTAATGAGTCCGTCGCTATCAGCCGCTCACGCGATAAATTACGGTCATTACAGTTGCTATCGCGTAAAGGTTTGGGTTTACCGCGAACGGGTTTTGCCAGCAAACCTGATAATGCCAAAGATTTAATTAAAAATGTTGGCGGCGCGCCGGTGGTTATTAAGTTGCTCGAAGGCACGCAGGGCATAGGCGTAGTATTAGCCGATACGGCTAAATCAGCTGAAGCCATTATCGAAGCGTTTATGGGTTTAAACGCGAATATTTTGGTACAAGAGTTTATTAAAGAAGCCGGTGGTGCTGATATTCGCTGTTTAGTGATTGGCGGTAAAGTGGTTGCGGCGATGAAACGTCAAGGCGCTGAAGGTGAGTTTCGTTCTAATTTACATCGTGGCGGCTCTGCTGAAGTGGTTAAATTATCTAAGGCTGAGCGTGATACTGCTGTCAGTGCTGCAAAAGCGATGGGTTTGAACATGTGTGGTGTCGATTTACTGCGTTCACAAAATGGTCCTATGGTAATGGAAGTTAATTCATCTCCTGGCCTTGAAGGTATCGAAAAAGCGACAGGCAAAAATGTTGCTGGGATGGTGTTTGAGTTTTTAGAAAAGAATGCAAAACCTCATGACACCAAAACACGTGGCAAAGGATAATGAAAGTGAGTTCTACAGACATATTACGCATTGGTGAATTTGAAATTTTACCTGGAGAGCAGCGCAAAATAGAGTTGCCGGTTGCTAAGTTATATACCGATGCCGACGTTTCTTTACCCGTTCATATTATTCGCGCTAAAAAACCGGGGCCCACTATTTTTTTGAGTGCGGCGGTACATGGCGACGAATTAAATGGTATTGAAATTATTCGACGCTTGATCCACGAAAAGAAACTTAAAATAACGCGAGGCACAGTTATTGCTGTTCCTATGGTTAACGTTTATGGCGTGGTTAATCAAAGTCGCTATATGCCTGACCGTCGTGATCTAAATCGCTGTTTTCCCGGCTCTGCGAAAGGCTCTTTAGCAGGGCGTGTCGCGCATATATTTCTCAATGAAATCGTTAAACATTGTGATTACGGTATCGATTTACATACCGGGGCAATTCATCGCTCAAACCTGCCACAAATTAGGGCGGATATGTCTGATCCCGATACCAAAGCCTTGGCGGAAGTGTTTGGCGTACCGGTTGTGTTAAATTCTACTTTAGTTGACGGATCGTTAAGAGAATCAGCCGTTAAAAACGAAACGAAAATACTATTATATGAAGCGGGTGAAGCGCTGCGTTTTGATGAGTTTTCAATTCGAGCGGGCATGAAAGGTATCTTAAATGTTTTACAATATTTAGGTATGACCAGAAAAGTTGTCCGCTCTAAGAAGAAAAAACTTGTGCCTTTTATTGCTAATGGTAGTCAATGGGTGCGCGCTAACGCTAGTGGTATTGTTCATAATATTGTAAATTTGGGCGATCAGATCACTAAAGGTCAAGTGTTAGCCGAAATTGGTAGCCCATATGGTGCAATATTTGATTCGGTTAAAGCAACACGCTCAGGCATTTTAATCGGTAAGCAAAATATACCGCTAGTACAAGATGGAGAAGCTATGTTTCATGTCGCTTATTTCAGTGAAGACGATGAAGAAATCGCTGAACACATTGAAAACGTACAAGAGCAGCTTTTACCTGAAAATGATGACAGTTAGGAAACCGTATGAAAAAAGCAAATAAAGTTGTTATTGGGCGTTTAGAGTCAATAGCTTTGCCAGACTTAGCTATTGATGACTTACAAGTGCGGGTTGATACCGGCGCAAAAACGTCGTCGTTACACGTTGATAATATTACAAAAGTTATTAAAGATGGCAAGCCTTCGGTGATTTTTGATATTCATCCTGATGCGCATAATGTTGATACTATTGTTAAATGTAGTGCGCCAATTAGTGATATCAGAAAAATAAAGTCTTCTAATGGCACCGTAGAGCAACGTTACGTTATTGAAACATTAATCGTACTTGGCGAAGAAAAGTGGTCAATTGAAATAACCTTAACCGATCGCTCTGATATGAGTTATTTAATGCTGTTAGGAAGAGAAGCTTTAGGCAAACGTTTTCTTGTTGATCCATCAAAAGTTTTTTTAGGATCAAAAATAGAAAGTGAGCTAGGTTAAGCCTTATCTATACGTTTTTTATATAAAAAGCGATTCCTTGTCTGCGGTAAACACCACAAAAGATGAATCGCTGTCCGACAATCAACGTTAAAAGTAGCGCGTTATCTGCCGTCAAATAACCTAAAAATATGCAGAACATATTACCGCTACTTTGTTGTCACTAAAAGTTCCTTATTGCTCCCTGTCTGCCAAGACCTTACATTCTAAAGTGCATATTGAGAGCGGCTGCTGAATTATTGTTGCCACTCTTTTTAACTAATATAGCTCACGCTTTAACGAGCTCGTTATAAAAATATCTATTGATTAGTGACTATGTACTTAATTGAAAACACGTATTATAGTTATTAAAAATAATTAGAATAGACTTCATTGACTTGTAATAATTTGGCGCATTCATTTAGAATAAGCTTTATAAGCAGTGGTTGTAGCCGCTAAATAATTAAATTAACTTGGTACTACTTTTGAATATTCCTGACTTACCTAATAATCATGCATTAGCGGTATTACTCATTACCGTATTTGCCTTATATCTCTTTCGTCGAGACGATATCCCTTTAGAAACCTCTTCTTTGGCTGTTATCGCTATATTGTGTTTGGCGTTTGCATTCTTCCCTTTTTATATAGATGGCACACATTTCGAACCTAGCTCATTATTTTTTGGCTTTGGTCATGAAGCCTTAGTGACGGTTTGTTCGTTAATGATCATTGGTCACGGTATTGTTCGTACAGGGGCATTGGAGCCCATTGGTCGATACTTGGCTAAATTATGGAAAATAAGTCCAACATTATCTTTGTTACTAACACTTGTTTTAGCTGGAGGTTTAAGTGCTTTTATTAATAACACCCCAGTTGTGGTGCTGTTACTGCCTATCTTGATCAGTGTATCACTGCGTACTAAAACAGATTCTTCGCCAATGCTACTGCCGATGGGATTAGCAACCTTAGTTGGGGGAATGGCGACAACTATAGGTACATCGACCAATTTATTAGTGGTTAGTATTGCAAAAAATATGGGGGCGGTTGAGTTTGGGCTCTTTGATTTTATACAACCAGCACTCATTGCTTCTGTTGTTGCCGTACTCTACTTATGGCTAATTGCGCCTAAACTTCTCCCAAGCAGAACACCATCAATGCCTGATACTTCGCCACGTCTGTTTAGCGCTTATCTTAATATAAATGAAGAAAGTGTGGCTAACGAGAAAACAATTACCGAGATAATTGCTTTGACTGATGGCCAGCTAAAAATTGAGAGTATTCAGCGTGGCGCCAACTATCGGAATATAATGCCTTTGCCCGATACCGTGCTTATCGTTGGTGACCGCCTAAAAGTTCATGACTATCCAGACCGTTTAAAAGAATATGAGTCAGTATTAGGAGCCACTTTATTCTCAGGACTGCATAAAGTTGATGACGAACACCCTCTAAAAGCCGAGAAACAAACGTTGGCAGAGATTGTTATTATTGCTGGCTCGGGAGTTGAAGGGCACACTTTACAACAAGTCAATTTTATACAAAAACACAGCATATCAGTGATCGCTTTGCATCGAGCAGGTAAAGCGATGGAAATTGGTCGCAGCAGTATCGGCAATACCCGCCTGAAAATTGGCGATGTCTTACTGGTACAAGGAGAGCAAGAGCAAATTGATTTATTAAAAGCTAAACAAGGACTACTCATTATTGATGGCGCGGAGTCATTACCTCAAACAAGTAAAGCACCCATTGCCTTAGGTACCTTGTTAGCCGTAGTTGTATCGTCAGCCTTGGGTATTTTACCTATAGAAATTAGTGCGGTTTGTGGTGTACTCGTCTTGTTATTAACAAAATGTTTAAATTGGCAAGAAGCTTCATCAGCGCTTAGTACGCAAGTTATTTTAATTGTTGCCGCGTCTTTAGCGTTAGGCTCTGCAATGATGACTACCGGTGGCGCTGAGTACATAGCGCAAGTGTTTGTCGCATTATCATTTGGTTTACCACCAGGAGGTGTCTTATCGGCCCTAATGCTGTTACTCGCGATATTAACTAATATTGTTTCTAACAATGCTGCTGCTGTTATTGGTACGCCTATTGCTATTTCTGTTGCTAGCCAACTCAACCTACCAGCAGAACCTTTTATATTGGCGGTACTCTTTGGTGCTAACTTAAGTTATGCAACCCCTATGGCTTACAAAACTAACCTTTTGGTAATGAACGCCGGTGGTTATCGTTTTTCTGATTTTATGCGTGTTGGTATTCCCTTGATTATTTTAATGTGGGTAACGCTATCCTTACTGTTAAATTGGTTATATCTGTAAGATAAACAAAGCAGTCTTTTGTTTTAGGCTGCGCTAATCTTCGTTAATACACTAAAGATGAAAGATGAAAGGTGCATTGGTAAGCAAAAAGCCTCATTAATAATGAGGCTTTTTTGTAACGTTGAACTAGGGTGATGTTTGTTGTGGGGTTTATAAATAAAGCACAACTCAGCTGTTGTGCTTATTGTGTAGCTACAAAGATTAAGACCCATTACAAGACGATGTCTGTCGCTCTTTTATTTATTAATACTTTTTAAAGCTTTATTCTCAAACCATAGTTTCATAAAATCAGACGTTAATTTCTGTTCTATTTCCATCGCACTTTCAGTGGGGCAAAAAATAGTAAAAAACACCTGAGTGTCACCCAGCTCAGAGGTAGCTACTTGAATGTGCGGTTTTGGACCTGCAATCTTTATATCTAAGCGGTTTTCAATAAGATGATTATAACGAACTGCCACATCTTTAAAGTCATGACAATATAAGTCTGCTTTCTCATACAAGGTATCGATAAAGTCAAAGGGATTAGCACTGTCATCACGTACTATAGTGAAATGATGTACCGCATAACGCTTGAGGAAATTAAGGTTTTTAATTACCGAAGTAATTAACTGACTATTAGGCAAATATAACGTTTTGCCGGTATATTCATAATCATCTTTATTGACCTCTAGTAAAGTAAGTTTAGCCCAATCGGTAGAATGCACCTCACCAACATAGTTACCTACTTGTATCCAGTCACCAATACGAAAGGGTCGACTCGATAATATATAGATAAAGCCAATAAAACACTGAATAAACTCGCGAGTCGCTAATACAATTGCCACAACAAAAGCGGCAATAGAAAAGGCAAACTTTTGGATTTCTTCGGACCATAGATTAAAAAGTAAAATAATGATCAATATGGTGAAAATATTATTCACCATATTAATTTTTAATCTTTTGGTTTGTTTCGATTTTAGTTTTATAACTTTTATGATTAAATTTTTAATCAAAAATGAAGTCATCAACAGTAAAAAAGTAACAATAAATTTATATTCAAACAATAACTCGGTAAAACTGTTTAAATTGAATATTTTGTCTAACCATTCCATTATAAATATTTAACCTGTTTATTTTATATTAGGAAGCATGCCTTTAAGTAGCAAACCAAAAATGTCTGCGCCAGTAATAATACGTTTGGTTTCTCCCCAAATAAGCAATACATCGTGTTCTATCACACCATCAAAGTTTTTGTCAGTAGACGTATTCACTTTCATTTTCAGTATAGCTTCATTTAATGGTGTCGTTTCATCCGTTATCACAACAGGACGATGACAATAATTGTAAGGGTCAAAATCGCCTGGTTGATATAATGCAGCTCGTGAATAACCGTCTGCATCAAGCACGAGTAATGGGTAGCCAGCTTCATTGGTCAGTATTACCCAACTATGGTTAGTTTCATTTACCAGCATTAAAAATGGGTCATCTGGACCTTGTGTCGTTACCGGAATAATAGGTAAGTCTAACTTTGTTGGTAGGGCAATAATTGATTTAGGATCAATTATCTCACCTTCTTCAGTGACCTGTATCTCATCTAAAGCAAAAAAGTTTAACGCACCGATACCTTCAACATGATTAAGATCGGCTTCTTCTGCGGAAATGTGCTGGCGAATAATACTTCTAAGTTCACTTTCTTCAAGGTAAGTAATCCCTTCTTTGCCGAGCCAAGCATCTAAAATAAGTGCAGTTGGTTTGGCTACGGGGTAAAAAAGGAACTGATAAAAACGAATAATAGGGGCGAGCATGCTGCCCATTTTTAAGGCATTTCTTGAGAAATAAGCTTGCGGGGTAATTTCACCAATAATCGTAATGGCAATAGTTGAAAACAGAAAAGCACTGATGCCAGTAAGCACTGAATCAGAGAGCATTGTTAACAACACATTAATTCCAACATTACCCCATAATATTGTTGTTAATAAAAAATTTGAGTCGTCTCTCAGACGTAAAATAGTTTGTGCTGCTTTATTACCCTTTTTAGCTTCAACTTCTAAATGCAGGCGACTTATAGAAAAAAATGCGAGATTTAATCCTGAGAAAATGGCTGATTGAGTTATACAAAAGGCGATTGCACACCAAGTAATAATGTCAGTTGACATGTAATAATCCTAATAGGAATGTTAATAGCTTTAATTGGGTGAATTATTAACTTTACTTGCTGAGATAACAACTAATTATTTGACCTTTACTCTAAAATATTGCTTATAATGGGAAAGTTTATAACGTTTACTATCAGTTATTATTTGTAATGCTGACACCCGCATTATTTTGTAATTATACCTAAGGATTTATCATGATTAAATGTATGTTAATTTCACCCTCTGCGCCTGTTAAAATTGGTGGCGAAGAATTAGTCAGTGAATGGCAACAAGATGAAAGTACCGTGCTATGGATTGATCTTGATAAAGTCGAAAAATCTCAAGAAAAAGAAATATTCACTCAATTTGGCTGTCACCCTTTGGCTATTTTAGATGCTCAAAGAGAAAGACACCCTCCGAAAGTTGAGCTGTTCAATGATTTCATCTTTCTGCTTTACCGTGGCTTTGTTGCCAAAGAAAATAATTTAACCTTTGAACATGTACAAATCAGTATGTTTATCGGTCAACGGGTGTTAATTACCGGTCATCCTGAAAGCTCGATAGCGATAAATGCCTTATTTACTGCCAGCAGTGAAAAGTATTTAGCGAGAAGCCCAGTACACTTAGCATTGAAAATATTTCACAGTAGTTGTGGTAATTACCTACAGCAATTATTTGACTTTGAACAAAACTTAGAAAAAATTGAAGATCAATTTCAAATCAGTGGTAACGATAAAATGATGCGAGAAATCACTTCACATCGTTCGAGGTTGGTTAAAATTAGAAGAACTTTTAATTACCATGTAACTGTTGGAAATACCCTTAACAGTTACCTTGAAGATGATGAAACATCACTGATTACGGAACAAGAAATACATGCAGTAAATGACTTAAGAGAGCGACTTGATCGATTATTGAGCCTCTCTCAAATGTATTATGATATTTGTGGAGATTTAATTAACGGTTATATGTCGGTTACTTCACATCAGCTAAACGCAACAATGAGAGTGTTAACGGTTATCACCGCTTTGTTCGTACCTTTGACTTTCCTCGCAGGAATATATGGGATGAATTTTGAATACATACCCGAGCTTAAATTTGAACACGGTTACTTTACTTTACTTGGGGTGATGTCGGTTATCTCTGTTGGTCTTATTGTTTGGTTTAAGAAAAAACGCTGGTTGTAATAACCACTAATTTAATTAAAAAAAGAAGACAGATATTGAGCGATTCAAAAACACTTTATGAAGCAAAAGTCATTAACATCAGAAAAAGACAACCGATAATGGCTTGGTTACTTTCTATAACACTGATTAGTATGGGCTATTATTTGTCAAAAACTCAGTTTTTAGGACTAGAGTGGCTTTCTAGAAGTGGTTGTTTAATTGTTATCATTGGTGTTTGGTCAAGTATTGGCGCCATTATTGCTGAACGTGTTCTTATCAGTAAACTCAATATTCAACATCGCTTGGTATTGTCACGAGCCAAAATGAAACTCAGAAAAATCAATGTGCCAACAGAGTACATCGACAAAGAAATTGCAACGATTGAAGATGATTTTGACGATAAAATTGATGTTGTTAAAGATAATGTTAGATACCAGCTCGGTATTTTAGAAGTTTCATTGTTGATAACAGGCACTTTTATCTGGGGATTTGGCGATTTATTATTTCAAGTGAATTTTTAATGAGTAAACTATGAGTAACAACATCTGGTGGGGCGAGTTTACCTTTGATGACAGTCATGAAAAAAAATGTTGGAGCGTTGGTCAACGCGCGATACTCATAAAGCGCAAGGCAACTGAATGGAATATTTGGAATATTGAAAATCAAGAAGAAGACCAAGACATTGTGGTTTCTGCTGGCGAAAACTTTGCACTAGAAAGCGATGCTGATATCGGTCGTTTTTTAGAGAAAGCCAGCTCTGATAAAATAAAAGTATTTCCAAAATTAGCCGATCGTTCGGTTATTGCACGTCCTTCATCACCGCTAACAATTTTAGCGGGTGAAAAAGTTCAGCTGTTTATTAGTACACCTATTTGGTTTTATGCTGAAACATTTCCAAGTGCTAAATGCTTAGTTGATTTACCCTTTTGGCGTCCGTCAGATTCATGGTTTGGTAGCTCAACCATCGACGGACAATTGTGCTATGCAAAATATACCTCTGCAAAAACTAAACTTGAAGAGCTTGATTTACATCCCCACCGAGCAACAACGTCAATTACGGTGATTAATAGCCATAACAAAGAACTTATCATCAACAGGATTAATGTTCCTGTTAATTACTTACATTTATATAGTGATGATAAAAACCAACTGTGGACATCTGGCATAACCATTGAAAGAAATAATGAATCAGCCGATATTGAATTAATTATAGAAAGAAGTGTTTCAGTTGAATTTCAACCCCTTACCGCGATAAGTAGTCCGCGAGAAACCTCTGAGCACGGTAAAATAATTCGCAGAATCAGTAACTTATTTGGGTAAACTTTAGTTAGGTAAATATTATATGGAAGTCATTAATGAGTTTTTTAATATGCTCAAAGCATCTCATTTATACACCTTAACACAGGCACTTATTTTATTTGTGGTCGGTTACTTTATTGCTAAAGCGCTCAGTAGCGCGATGGAAAGAATTGTTAGCAAGAAAATGACGACACACGGAGTGTTTTTGTTAAAAAGAACGGTGTTTTATACCTTACTGGGCTTATTTGTCTTGTCGGCTTTAAAGCATATTGGTATCGACTTAACGATATTACTTGGCGCAGCGGGAATTTTTACTGTCGCGATTGGCTTTGCTTCACAAACTTCAGCATCAAATTTAATCAGTGGCATATTTTTGATGATAGAAAGACCTTTCTCAATCGGTGATGTGATTAAAGTCAATGACATCTTAGGGGAAGTTATTTCAATTGATTTATTGTCTGTTAAATTAAGAACCTTTGATAATTTATTTGTTCGAATACCCAATGAAAGCATGATAAAAAGTGCGGTCACCACCATGACAAAGTATCCCATTAGAAGAGCAGACTTAAAACTAGGAATTGCTTATAAAGAAGATATTGAAAAAGTGCGTGATTTATTATTAAAAATTGCCGAAAAAAATGTTATTTGTTTGGAAGAGCCAGCCCCTTTGTTTATTTTGACCGGGTTTGGTTCATCGTCAGTTGATATTCAATTTTCAGTGTGGTCAAGAAGAGAGAATTTTCTTGCGCTTAAAAATGAAATGTATCAGAACATTAAGAAAACATTTGATGAGCAGGGCATTGAGATCCCATTCCCGCATATCAGCCTTTATGCCGGGAGTGCAAGTAAACCTTTTAAAGTTACTATGAATGAGAGCCCGAGAAGTACGGCAGATGTTGTATCCAAAGAAGAGTAGTGACTGAATCAATGTTGAGCATTAACCTTGCTGGTTAATGCTCATTATTTATTTTACTGTTTAATAAGCAATAAATCACATGGCGGCTCATATAAAAAATTTGAGGTAGTACTTCCCACCCAAAACTTATCCAGCATGTTTCTATTAACTAGACCGATAAATAAAATATCGATATGGTTTTTGTTAATATATGACTTTAAGGCCTCTTCAGGTAAACCTTCAAGTAATTTATATTGATCCCTCTTAATGCGGAACTGATCAGCGAACTCTTTTAAACCATCTTGGTGCATCGACAATACTTTGTTTTTGTATTGGTATAAAACTGATGAAATGTAACAACAGTGGATAAGTTTCCATTTTACTGAAAGCGAATCTTCCCAGCTTTTTAAATGCTGAACAATATGTTCATCAATTTTTGCTGGCCGATCATTTTCGTGTAATGGGTCAACAGCGCCAATGGCATTGATGTTTTCTTTCCATACCTTGTCAGTTAATAATAATACGGGTGCGTTTATTTCAGTGAGAGTTTGAAAGATGGGATGTCTTTGTTTAGGTGGTGTGTCTTCTAAAATTAGCAGGCCATTATTTGTTTTTGCTAATTCAGTATTGATTGTTTTTATGTGATCTGCAGACTCTGAAACGATAATTTCAGCTTTAATTGCACTCATTTCTAATGCTTTAAGCAAGGTTTGTTTTTTCTTGTTAATCACCACTAAATCTTCATTAGCCGTTGGTGAGTCGCCAACCATGGCATGCCAATACCACCGTTGGGTAGATTTTACTTTAGCATCGATGATTATTTTAACGCGCATTTTATGAGTATTGGCGAGGTGAATAACTTTATCTAAAGTAATGCTTTTATAAAAATAACGTCCATCTATAAACCAAATTAATTGCTCAGTTATCATTTTATTCCCTCATTTTGGATGTTAGTTCCCGGGTGGGATTGACCGAGTTTTGTTAAAACGGTCTGGCGACTTTGCTGAAGAAGTCAATATTGTGTAAATTTATCGTAAGGTTGAAAGTATAGATAGTTATTTCTACCTTAAAACTTTTCTATCAGCAAAACCACATAAACTGTTATGCTATGCTTTTATTTAATTACTGCAAATTTCACGGATAATCTAGCATAATGTATAGTCGTTTTTTTTTGTTCATCTTGTTTTTTTTAATCTCACCATTTGCAACATCGAACACACTTATCGTTCAACTTTCAGATAACTTATCCAGTGCAGCAAAACAAAATATTTATGCTTATCTAGGCAATTTGCCAGAGAATGACACCGAACGAACAGCATTTGTTTTTACAGCAAAAAAACAAACCTTAAATGCGCTCAAGGCACTGGGTTATTACCGTGCTGAGGTAACAAGTTCAATTGACAAGAATTTAGATAAAAATATCTGGACGCTTGGTCTTGTCGTGATACTCAATCAGCCAACAAGAATAAAACACGTGCGTATTAACCTAAGTGGCGACGCTTTAGGGGATAGTGCTTTTTCAGATATTATCAAAGAGGTGCCTATTGCCAGCGGAGATATATTACATCATGGCATTTATGAGCAATTTAAAACGGACTTGGTTTCCTTAGGTTTAGAACGAGGTTACTTTGATAGTAAGTTCATTAAAACTAATATCGCTATAAACAAAAATTTGGATACCGCAGAGATTATTGTTCACTTTGACAGTGGACCTCGTTATCGTTTTGGTGAGATAAAGTTTAATGATTTTGATATAAATACAGATATTTTGAAACCTTTGATTTCTTTTAAGCAAGGTGATTTTTATCAACAAACCTCACTGCAAAACTTACAAAATGAACTGGATGAAACTCAATACTTTAGCAATGTTGTTGTTCGCCCTGAAACAGAGAATAGCGCGAATAACATCTTACCAATAGATGTATCGCTGGAAAAAGCGAAACGCCATCAATTTAATTTAGGACTAGGCTACGCGACTGACACCAAAGAAAGGTTTTCCTTCGGCTGGAAAACACCGCTAGTCAACCGTTATGGGCATCGTCAAGAAACAAGGTTGTCCTATTCAACCATTAATCCGACCGGGCATTTTATTTACAGTATTCCTTTGTCACACCCCAACAATGATGTGTTGCAATTACAAACTGAACTAGAAAAAAATGACTATGGAGACTTAACCAGTCGATTTTTTTCTTTTCAAGTAGGACGCGTTTATCTAAAAGATGATATTTTACGCCAACCTTATTTAAGACACTTAGACGAAGAATGGGAGACTGATAATGTTTCCGATGATGCCAGTTATTTTATTCCCGGGTTTACTTGGTCTGATATTGATCGTGATGGCCCTTTACTCGATCCAACTAAGGGATTTAGACAATACTATAATTTAGAAGGAAGCTATGAAGGTTTATCTTCAGAAACCTCATTTTTACGTTTTAATGCGCGTTGGAAATATATTTCTCTGTTTGCTCCTAAGCACCGTATTGTCGCACGAGTAGAGCTTGGCTATGTTATTGTCGACAAAGACTTTGAAGAGGAACTGTCTCCTTCATTGCGGTTTTATGCTGGTGGTGACCAAAGTATTCGAGGATTCGACTATCAATCAATTGGCCCTAAAGTGACTCTTTCAGAAGGTATTAACCAAGGGAAGGAAATCGTTATTGGTGGCACTAATATGGTCGTTGCTAGTTTGGAGTACCAGTACTACTTTTCAAATACATGGCGCGGCGCACTGTTTATTGATGCTGGAAGTGTTAATGATAATGACAAACTTGAACCGGTATACTCTATTGGTCCCGGTCTTCATTATATTTCTCCCATTGGGCCGATCAGGTTTGCTTTAGGGTATTCATTAAGCGAAGAAAACCCTTCATGGCGTCTTCATTTTAGTATTGGTGCTGAACTATGACTTATAAACGTGCCAGCTTCACACTTATCGGCGTGTTAACCGGCTTACTGTGTTTCTTTGCCATACTACTTTCAACGCCTTGGGGAGCTCAGTTATCACTTTATTTTGTTGGTAAGGTTTCCTCGCTGCAAGTTGAATACAAAAGTGGTGCACTTTTAGATGACTTAGCGTTACGTAAGCTAAAAATTGAAAACGATAATGCGCTAATTAATGCCAGTAACATTCGTTTAAAATTGCATTTGCGCTGCCTATGGAAAAACCAGATTTGTATTGATGAACTCAGTATAGGTGCACTACAAGTCAACATAAAAGAAGCAAAGCCAGCGGAATCATCTGAGCAACTTGTCGAACAAACGATTAACTCAACCAATTTCACCTTACCCTTTAGCGTTAAATTAAAGAAGTTTTCTTTAGCACGCGCCCAAATAACAACTCAGGGGCTAGCGATAAACTTAACCGAGTTTTCTAGTGCTTTATCGGTCAATAAGAATGTTGTGAGTAATATCGCTATTAATATAGATAATGCTCGGTTGCTTAAAGCACATATTAATTTATCTGCGGCGAAGACCTCATCAACCCCGCAACCCGTTACCCCTTGGCCACTGGCATCACTGCCTAAGATGTATTTACCAGTTAAGTTAGCGCTAAAGTCGTTGGTGGTAAAAACGCTAATCGTTAATGAATTAGACAATACGGGCAGTGAGAAAACGCTAATTAATACCACGAATAATGTGGCACGTTTATCATGGTTCAAAACGCAATTATCTATTGAAGAATTGTCATCAAAAGTAGCGGCAGTAGGAGAGTTTTCATTAAAAGGAAAAGTTGATTTTGTACCCCCTTATCTTGTTGATTTAGCCTTGAGTAGTTCCATTGATAACTTTGAGTTATTACCACAACTCAGTCATTCTCAACAAAAGGTTTCATTAAAAGGTGATTTAGCTGATTTAGTAACAACGATTAGCAACGTGGGTGAATTAACACTAACCGCTAAAATGTCAGTGGATGTTACTAACGCAAACTTACCTTATAAATTGAAAGCTGATGTCAGCCAGTTTATTTTACCTGATGATATCGCTAATGTTATTACTCCATCAACACTGTTACTAAACAGCGAAGGCGATCTTAACCGGCATGTTATTGATTTAAAAAGTAACATTAGTGGCTTTGGTTACCAAGATGCCGCGTTGGAATTACAGGCAACTTACAGCGAACAAACCTTTAAAATAAAGACCTTATATTTTGAAGAATTCAAAGAAAATAGCCGTTTGGATATAACTGGAGAGTTACAGTTAGGCAATCGATTGTTATGGGATGTTAAGGTGAATTCTTCGGGCATCAGCTTACCTAATATTGATAAACGTTTATCGGGTCGTCTGCAGGGAAATATTTACAGTAAAGGGTTTTGGCAAGATAATGAATGGGCGTTTACGCTTGCTGACTCTAAGGTCAAAGGCGAAATTAATAAAATAGCTTTTAACGCAAACGGTAATGTTGATATTAACCATAAAGGTCAATTAGCGCCAAGTAATATTAAGCTCAATTATGGTGATATAGCGCTTAACATAAAAGGCCATAGCGATACCCATTGGCATGTCGATGGTACGGTTAATGTTGGAGATAGCAGTTTGTGGTTAAAGGATATTGAAAGTGGAATAGCGGCCAATATTTCAATATCTGGTCCAATTGAGCAGCCAGAACTCAATCTACAAGGTGAATTAAAAAAGTTGTTAGTGGCTAATCTTGCCAGTGATGCGATTAAGGTCGAGGTCAAATATCGACCGCAGGATAATCATCAACATCAGGTAGCGTTGAGCAGTGCGCGTATCAATTGGAACGATCACACCATCAATGGTGTTAATTTATCGAGTAGTGGCGATTTAAATCAACAAAAAGTAAAGCTAGCCTGGCTTGGCGATTCAGCGATTGACTTGTTAATTAATAGTGACTATTCACCTGTGGGAGAGCAGTGGCGAGTACAAACTGATCAGGTAATTTTTTCGATAGGTGACGATGTTTTTAAATCAAGTCAGCCACTTAATATACTTTATAATAATAGCCTTAAAACGCTTGCTGTTAATAAACATTGCTGGCTTGGTGACGGCGCTCAGCTCTGTCTAAAAGACGATGCCACCTTAAAAGTAGCTCAAGACGAGTTAACGTTAGCCGTTCAATTAGACACAGACCTTTTAACGCCCTTTATTCCTAAAGATATAACTGTGCAGAGCACATTAGCGGGGAATGTTGCTGTGGGTTGGCAACAAAACAAAATGCCAACCGTTAATGCTAAATTACTTATTAGTGATGGCGATATAAAGACAACTAAAGAAGGCGAATTACATCAATTACTTGAGTGGCAAAAGGGTGAGTTAACGTTAAAAGTTGATAATAGCAGTGTTGCAGGCAAAGTTGCTTTTTTTGCTCAAGACAGTGCTGAAATAGTCAACCTTAGCAGTACGATTGTCTTTGCCGATAGTCGCACTATAAATAGCCAACTTAATATTAATGAATTCAACCTTTCACCCTTGCAAGTTTTTTTGCCAGAGTTAACCTCATTGGAAGGCCTATTAAATAGCCGTTTAACTGTGAATGGTGATTTAGATAAGCCAATAATAACAGGTGACATTACGTTAACTAAAGGTAAAGCTAAAATTTTAGGAAATATTAATACCTTAACTGATATTAATATGGCTTTAAAATTTAAAGGTCAACAAGCCGTTATTTCTGGTGGGGTAAATATTAATAATGCCTTAGCTAATCTTAAAGGAGACGTTGACTGGCAAGATGAATTGCAAGGTAATTTTGATTTTGATGGGGAATCATTAAAGTTATCAGTTCCCCCGGATCTTACCATAACCGTTTCTCCTCACCTTAACGCCCAAATAAAAGCATCAGAACTGAAAATATCGGGCCGTATAGAAGTGCTCGAAGGTAAATTACTGGTAAATAAATTGCCGCAAGGAAGTGTTAGCTTAAGCAAAGATGTCATTATGGTTAATGATGCAGGCGAACAAGTTGCTAATGAAAAGCCATTTGAGTTATTTACCAATGTTCGTGTGGTTATTGCCGATGCATTTAAAGTTGAAGGGCAAGGATTCATAGGTCGTCTAGGCGGTGAATTACAAGTGAGTCAGCAGGCAAATCAACCCTTACAGCTCTTTGGCAGCTTAAAGATACCAGAGGGTCGCTATCGCGCTTATGGGCAAGATTTGTCGTTAACTAAAGGTATTATTTCTTTTAATGGCACAGCAAATAATCCTTATGTCTCAATGCAAGCGACACGTAGCATTGAAAAAGAAAATATTATTGTTGGTATTGATGCAACTGGATTAGCCAACAGTTTGAATATTAAGTTGTTTTCAAAGCCAACCATGCAACAATCTGAAACTTTATCATACCTGGTGAGAGGGCGTGGTTTAGATGCAGAAACCAGCGACAGTAATACCGCTATAGGTGTGGCTTTAGGTTCAGCGTTAACAAACTTTTCTGGTGTACTCACTCAAATAGAAAAATTACCTTTGATCAATAGAATCGAAATAGACGGAGACAATGAGCAAGCCTCCATCGCTGGCTATTTAGGTGAGCAGGTTTATATTAAATATGGGCTTGGTATAAAGGATCCTATCAATGAATTAACCGTGAGGTTTTATTTATTAAGCAGGCTATGGGTTGAAACAGTTTCTGGGCTAGAAAATTCTGCCGATATTTATTACTCATTCGACATAAAGTAAGCTGGTGACAGGTAATCGTTATTTCCTAATATGCTCGAGAAGTTAATAAACGCTAAGCTGCGTTAATCAGCATCTATTGGATTTAAACTAGGAAATAGCAGTACTTTATTACGGCCTTTGTCTTTAGCCGAGTAAAGTGCAATGTCGGCTTGTTTGTATAGTTCGTCGTAATTAGCGTTGTTCATATTACCAAACGTAACACCGATGCTTGCTGTGACTTTAGACTGAAAAGGGTGGGACATTTTTTCAATACTACTTCTGACTCTTTCTGCAAATAAGCAGGCAGACACTTCATTACTATTCATTAATAAAATAACAAACTCTTCTCCACCAATACGTGCAAATAAATCATCTTTTCGACAAAGTCTGTTAATTTTATCAGCAATCGCCACCAAGACTTCGTCACCAGCATCATGACCAAAGTTGTCGTTAATATCTTTAAAATAATCAACATCAAGCAGCAAAAAGGCCATTTGTATATCTCGCCCTCTAAAGGTATCAATTTGATGCTCTAAAAAACGACGGTTACCAATGCTTGTTAAATGGTCGGTTTCAGAGGCTTTTTTTAATGTTTTGTTTGTGGCTTCCAAACGAGAGATCACCTGTTTTCTTAGCATTAATACTAGGAATAGCACTAAACTAATCAGTGAAATAACAATAACAGCAAATAGGTACATTGAAGCGTGGCGAGACTCTCGTTCGCTGATCAGTAATTCATCTTGTAGTTTTATGTAATCTCGTTCCAAGAGTAGTTGACTCTCTAATTTTTGTAATAGACCCTTTTGTGTCAACGGTTGAACTTGATTTCTTCTGTTTATGTACTCTGTTTGAATAATCGCTGCTGCTTCAAAATTTTCTTGGCTTAATTCTAATTTGGCTAAATTTTCATAAAGCGCCATTTCACTTTCCACCGATATTTTATTTTTTACCTCAACAATGCCTTTATGGTATAAATCGATGGCGGCTTTTATTTGGTTTGTTTGGATATAAATATCAGCGAGGCCTAAGTATGCTGATGCGACAGCCGGTGGATAAATACTACCTTTCTCATCGTTAATAACAAACTTATATAGAGATTCAGCCGCCGTAAAGTTTTTTAAATATTTATAAACATCAGCTAAGTTGGCTGATGCTTCACTGAAGCTAAAGTCATTGATGTAATCTTTATTTCTTAGCACTTCTTCAAGTAATTCTTGTGCTTTAAGAGGGTTGTCGGATCTTAAGTAGGAGACACTTAATCCAACAGAAGCGTTCATCTGCATTGCAATATCATTGAGTTCAGTGTTGATTACGATTGACTTTTTAAAATATTTAACAGCATTAGTATAATCATTTTGAGAATTAAGTACATTCCCTAAGTTATTATAAACCATCGCTAAATCTTCTTTTTGATCGCTTAATTTAGCAAACTTTAATGCTTCTATATAATATTTTACTGCATTTTTGTGATCGATAATGAGCTCGTGAAATACTCCCATTGCTCTATTAGAGACTGAGATTAAATGCACGTTCTCACTCTTATTGGCACTATTTATCGCTTGAGTGAGATGTTTGAAAGCTTCAAGGTTTAAACCTTGGTACATCTGTGATTGTCCAAGCAAGCGCAATAGTTTAGCTTTATTGAAATCACTATCTTCAATACTAGTAAAGGCTAGGGCTTGTGTTGCATAAGCGCTTGTTTCTTTTGGAGCGATATAAAGGTAATAGCTTGCCAGCTCAATTAATGGCGCTAAGCGTGCTTTATCATCTAGAGGAAGTGCTGTTAATGTTGCTTTTAATGAATCAACATTTACCTCGTTTGCTAAACTTGGTGAGGTGATAATCAGTGACAGTATCAATGCTATTAACCATTTTATCACTTTAACTCCTAGCGCTGATGTTGTCCTTAGGTTACTTTCTCATATTTTAATCAATAGATAAAACAAAAAAAAGCTAAATAACGGCTGGAAACTCATTATTCATTATTAACTCAAACTCTTCTTTATAACAAAGCACTCAGTAACGACCTTAGTGTTAATTACTGCGGGCCATTTAATTTTCAACAAAGGCGGTTAAGTTAACCAGCATGATGCTTAACCTATTTGCTTTAATTCTTTCCTATATTGATGATTGCTTTGAACGTAATGTGCTGCGCCTGCTGCAATCATCTCTTGGGTTTTTTCGTCAAGTTGTTTAATTACTTTTGCGGGTGAGCCTAAGACTAAACTCCCGTCTGGTATAACCATATGCTCGGTCACTAAAGCATTAGCACCAATTAAGCAGTTTTTACCAATTTTAGCGCCATTTAATACCACCGCATTGATACCAATTAAGCTCCCTTCACCTATCGTACAACCATGAAGCATTACTTTATGACCAATAGTTACATTTTCAGCAATATTAATGGGGAAGCCTTCATCAACATGTAGAATAGAGCCATCTTGAATATTAGAATTTTTCGCTATCTTCACTTGTGCTAAATCGGCTCTGATCACAACATTAAACCAAATACTGACATTTTCGCTTAAGTCTACATTTCCTATTACAGTGGCGTTTGGTGCTATAAAACAGCTTTTTGAAATACGAGGAGAAAGTTCACCTAATTGATAGATCATATCTTGATACCTTAATATTAATGTATTGATTTAATATAACTAATTAGAGATTAACAATCATTAACTTTGTCGCCTAATAATCTGTGGATTGTTGTTGGTATCTCATTAATTAACTAACTCAAAGGGATATATTCCACACTTTCTTTTTAGTCTTAGGCAAAGGCGCAGGATAGGTTTCGTTTAAGTATTTAACAATATTCTGACTGCCCATGCCTTTATCAACAACTAAAGGGATAACTTCTTTAGTTGTTGATAAAGTAAATAGGGTGGGGCTTAGCACTGTCGTATAAGCAATACGATCCACAAGTATCTTAAAAAATGGCGATTTTTTAGGTAGGAAATGCCCAAACGTAATTATATTGTGTAAGCTCTTCAGATTATTAACATTTTTATTTAATGTACACTAGGATTTTTATTGTTAGTCATGCCATTCATAGTGTTGAAGATGTCGTTAATCGCAATTAGCTTTTATCACCAATGTTAAAGGGATAACTTGAAGCTAAGGTTTTTATTTACATTACTTTTTGAGGTTTAGCATATGAAGTTTTCATTAGCGTGCTTTTGGGTTGTTGCGTTAGCAGTTTGTGTTAAAGCAAATTCAGTAGAGCGCAGTGAATATACAATGGCCAGTGACGGTCCTTTGCCTATATCTCAGCAGGGTTTAACACTTGACCATGCCGATTTATACTTTCGTATTTTTCCTAAACAAAAAACTATTTCAGGCAAAGGCGTTTTAACCCTTAACAGTCAGCGTGCAATGGGGCAGGTAGGCATAAATCTCGATAATTTTTTTACTATAGAACAAGTGCTGGTAAACGATGTGTTGATAGACAAAGCACAATACAGCAACCTTGAAGGGCTCCTGGTGATAAATCTTACAACCCCGCTAAAGGGCCAGTTTATCGTCGAAGTACAATATTCTGGTACGCCGCGCGAAGCGGTAAGAGCCCCTTGGGATGGAGGCTTTGTGTGGTCTAAAACATCGACAGGGAAAGATTGGATAGCTACGGCTGTGCAAGGTGAGGGTTGTGATTTGTTTTGGCCTTGTATCGACAACCCTGTTGGTGAGCCTAAAACAACCACAATGCATATTACTGTGCCTAAAGATTTGGTTGCTGCCGCTAACGGAAAGTTAATTTCGGTAACAGAAAATGATACGACTAAAACGTATCATTGGCATAGTTTATCGCAACTAAACACTTATGGTGTTGCCATTAATATTGCACCTTATGACGTCATTAAAACCACATTTGATAGCCAGTACGGCAATAGTATCCCTGTTGAGTTTTACCATTTACCCGAAAACAAAATGAAAGCGCAGCGTTTGACACAAGAGCTTATTGATATAACAACATTCTTTGAGAGAAAGATCGGGCCATATCCTTTTGCTCAAGACAAAATTGGGATAGCAGAAACCCCACATTTAGGGATGGAGCATCAAACCATTAATGCCTATGGTAACAAGTACCAAGCCGACAAATATGGGTTTGATTGGTTGCTTTTCCATGAGTTTGCCCATGAATGGTTTGCTAATCAACTAACCAATAAAAATGCCGATGCTATGTGGCTACATGAAGGTTTTGGCGCCTATATGCATCCGCTATATGAACAGTATCTCCATGGCGAAGTTGCTTATATGGCTCACATGTACGACATGCGTTTGAAAATACGAAATAAAGCTCCTATTGTGAGTAAAAAATTGCAAACCGTAGAAGGGGTTTATCAAGAGGAAAAAGGCGGGCCAGGTGCCGATATATACGCTAAAGCGCCTTGGGTACTACATACATTACGTAACCTTATTGGTGATGAGGCTTTCTTTAGTGCAACAACTGAGCTCGTATATGGTGTTGCTGAGCCAAAACCAGGGCTGTTCAAGCCAGTACTGGCTGATACAGATGACTTTCTTAGTATTGTCAATCGTTTAACAGGTCAAAATTATCGCTGGTTTTTTGATGTGTATTTTTATCAGGCTCAATTACCTAAAGTGATTGAAAAAAGAACTGAAAATAGTCTGACGTTGCAATGGAAAATACCACATGATTTATTTTTTCCATTACCGTTGGAAGTATCAGTTAATGGTAAGATCACGACATTAACCATGAATACACCACAAACGATTAAAGTGTCCGCCAATGATTTAGTGATTATTGATCCTATGAGTAAAGTATTAATAGAAAAGCCTCATATTGCGAAATATCAAGATTTTTTGAAAACAAAAGAAAAGTAGCTTTTAGACTCGCACATACCACACTAATAAAGTGCAAGGAAGCACTGCTATTACTTTAGCCATTCTTTTTTTCTTAACGCCATCATAAAATGAGCGGACTCTGAAATGGTTAAAGTTGCCAATTAGTGTGGTTAAAAATTAGGCCAATAAGATTAGGTCGATAAATGTAAATATTGTTAAATGAGAATGGAATTAGGTTGCATATTTGTTAAATACTTAAAGATGATGGAAGCGCTTTTAGAAAGAGAGAAAAGTATAGTTTCTCTTATTCAGTTTGTTCGGAGTTTATAGCCAGGTAGCATCAAATCCATTACCATCGAACAAAACATTCCTGTATAATCCTTCCCATTAAGCAACTGCCTAAGCAAACACACTAAAGTTAGCTATAAAGACAGTTAAACCAACATTTATGACGCTGCTCTTCATTAGTAAAAGCACCAGTTACACAATAAGAGTAAGTTGAGACACTATATGACCGTAGAACAATTCGATCCACAAGCAACTAAAAAAAGCAGTAATTCAGCCGAGAGCCAGACAACCACATTAGACATTCCGTCTAAGATGATTGAAGAGCAAAAGAATAGTCAACAGCCCTCTAAAGCGGCTAAAATCGGATTTGTTTCATTGGGTTGCCCAAAAAATCTTGTTGATAGCGAGCGCATCCTTACTCAGCTTCGCACTGAAGGTTACGATGTAACCAATAGCTACGATGATGCAGAATTAGTGATTGTAAATACCTGTGGTTTCATTGATTCAGCCGTTCAAGAGTCTTTAGATACAATTGGTGAAGCACTTGCTGCCAACGGTAAAGTATTGGTTACTGGCTGTTTAGGTGTTAAGAAAGACGAAATCATCGAATTACATCCTAATGTTTTAGGCGTTACAGGACCTCATGCTTACGATGAAGTGTTAACACAAGTACACAAACATGTAGCCAAGCCTGTTCATAACCCTTTTATTGATTTAGTGCCGCCACAAGGCGTTAAACTTACCCCTAAGCATTACGCGTATTTAAAAATATCAGAAGGGTGTAACCACCGTTGTACATTCTGTATTATTCCTTCAATGCGTGGCGACTTAGACTCTCGTCCTATTGGCGATGTGTTAGGTGAAGCCAAACGTTTAGTTGATGCTGGCGTTAAAGAATTATTAGTTATATCTCAAGATACTTCGGCTTACGGCGTTGATGTTAAACACAAAACTGATTTTTGGGATGGCATGCCGGTTAAGACTCATATGCAGCAGTTATGTGAAGAATTAGCCAAGCGAGGCGTTTGGATACGTCTCCATTATGTTTACCCGTACCCACATGTTGATAAAATAATTCCTCTTATGGCAGAAGGTAAAATACTGCCGTACTTAGACATTCCTTTTCAGCATGCTAATAAACGTATCTTAAAATTAATGAAGCGTCCTGGTAGCTCAGACCGAGTATTAGAGCGTATTGCTAAATGGCGTGAGATTTGCCCTGAATTAGTTATTCGTTCAACCTTTATTGTTGGCTTCCCGGGTGAAACAGAAGAAGAATTTGAAGAGTTATTAGAATTCTTAGAAGAAGCGCAATTAGACCGCGTCGGTTGTTTTAAATACTCACCTGTTGAAGGCGCTACCGCTAATGCTTTACCTGATCATAATTCAGACGAAGTAATGGAAGATCGTTTACAACGTTTTATGGCAGTACAAGCGAGAATAAGCGCGGAAAAACTACAAGCACGTATTGGCCAAGAATATTTAATTCTTGTTGATGAAGTAAGTGCCCTTGGTATTGTTGGGCGTTCTTATATGGATGCGCCAGAAGTTGATGGTAAAGTGTATTTGTCTGATGATTATGACGCTAAGCCAGGCGACCTAATGTGGGTACAAATTATCCATGCCGACGAACATGATGTTTGGGGCGTTAGAGTTGACGACGAAGCTGAAGATTAATTTTCTTCACAAAGCTTTTACTTTGCTTTAGTAAGCTTGATGTCATTTAACCTTAGTTATGTTTTATCGCATATAAAAAAGCCCAACTTTAATTAAGCTGGGCTTTTTTGTATTTGAAAAATTAAACGTTAACAGCGTCTTTCAATGCTTTACCTGCTTTAAATTTAGGTACTTTTTCCGTAGCAATTTGGATTTTACCACCTGTGAGGATTGCGACCCAATGATGATGGTTCAGGAGCGTAAGTTGTACGCAATTAACGCTCCTATTAATAGTGTATAAAGGGAACTATTACATAACAGATTCAGCTTTATCTAGAACCTTGTCATTGAACGTTTTAGCTCCCTTATACCCAAGAAACATTGATACTAACCATATGATGAAAGCTAAGGGGGAAGCAATAATGGTTATTGCAAATATAATAACAAGGATTAGGTTAACAACTCCCCACATTATGCTACCTGAATACATTTGAGCTGCTCCAGGAATAAAAAAACCTAAAGCTAATGCTACAATTGGATTTTTCATTTTGTTTTGTAATCTCGCTTGCTGAATTGTGTCGCTCATTTGATCTTTCCTTATGAATTTTTAAATGGTTGTTATAAAATTTATTTTAATAATTTACGAGAGGCTATTCCGAATATGCCTAAAGCGAAAATAGCTAAAGTGGGTGGCTCTGGAACAGATGTTACCGATGAGTTTTTTATTAATAACGTGCTGTATGAAGATGAGGTACTTGTTGCTTTGCTATCGTAATTTGTATAATCCATAATAAATGCATCATCATTAACAGCCAAGTCATAATAACTACCTGTCATTCTGTGCATTTCAATTCGGCTTAAGCCATCTGTGCCTGCGAATAGTCCAAATGAATATTGAAATTCGCTGTTTAAACCCGAGTTAAGTTCTCGGTTATATCCCATAATGTCGGTAAAATGATATAAAACTGAACCAACGCTACCCTCACCATCATTTACATATACGCTTCCAGGCAGGTGATTATTTGCATTCTCGTGTCGTGCTCCGAGTCCTAAAAACGCATTCGCCATCATGATGTATACATCATTTTTTGTAGCTAATCGCCATCCTTCATATTCATCACCCGAATCTAACTGAGAAGATACATATTCGTAGGTATCTTTATTATTAATACCAAAATCCATCCATTCGAAACCTGTGGTTTCATCAATAAAACTACCGTTTGTGGTATCTGTAATCAATCCAGCAGATGCTGTAAATGAAAATGCTAAAAAACCAATAACACCTACAATTTTCTTAAACATATATTTCTCCTTTATTTTATATAGCGTTTTGGTGAGGTACCACCAAAGCTCATTCCTGTAACTTTAAAATCAGTTATTTATTATTGTTTTGGTTTGTATTAAAAAATGCAGCCATAGCGCGTTAAATAGTTGTTTTTAGAACTAGGTATAGAATATAGATAAGATGAAATTGAGGTAGGTACGTGTTTTTTTATTAAAAATGCAATACAACAAAATAAAAACAAATTTTAATAATATATTGAATATTATAGTTTTTTACTTGATTATGTATTGATAGGTTTATATGGAAATTACTCTAAATTATTTAAGTAGATACATGATGTACACTATGGATGAAGAAGCACCAATCACAGCGTTAATTGTTGAATGGAAAAAGGGCAGTAAGGCTTCATTCAATGAACTGTTTAAACACTGTTATCAGCATTTTAAGCATGAAGTTAGAAAACAAAAACTTAAACAAGCCAATAATGTTAAGCCAGTAGATTTTTGTATTCAAACAACAACATCAATTGTTCACGACGCTTACCTAAAATTATCTCCTCATAGAGAACAAGCAGTCTGTAATCGTAAAGATTTATATGTATTAATTACTCAAGTCGTTAAATCTATTCTTTACGATCAGTACCGAAAAGCCACTTCACAAAAAAGAAATCCAAGTAACAACCTCATTCCTGAAAGTTTTGAGAGCGAATCTTCAGAATTACTGGCAAAATTACTCTTGGCAGATAAGTCATTAAAGCAAGAGAAATCACGTTGTACTGAAGTTTTGAACTTAAACGTTTTTGCCGGATTACCAGCAGAAAAAATAGCAACTTTATTGAGTATCTCTGTTCGTACTGTTCATAATGATTTGAACTTTGCGAAAGCCTGGTATCTAGATGAATTGAGCGCTTAGGTTATTATGAACGATTTATATGAATTATTTCAAAAGCTTGCCATTATTGATAAACCTTTACAGTCAACCTGGTTTAGTCAACTCGAAACCGAATTTCCTAAAAAAGCAAAAAAGTTAGCACAATTATTAAAGCACCATGGAGTATCAACAGACGTGCTGATTGAAAAAATATTTTCTCCTTTAACCACTGTAGACAAACCCGAGCTGAGATTAGGGAGGACAATTGATAATAAATACAAAATCGTTGAACTACTAGGTCAAGGTGGTATGAGTGATGTGTATAAAGCAATTAGGTGTGATGGCTTAATTGAACATACTGTTGCGGTTAAATATTTTTCGCTTGCCGACACCTTTGATACAGCCTTACAGATGATAAAAAAAGAAGCGCAAATTCTGGCTCAATTAGACCATCATTACATCGCTAGTTTCATAGATATTGGTCATGACGATAACGATGAACCTAATATCATGATGGAATATGTACAAGGTCAAACGCTTTTCACATTTTTAAAAACAGTATCTGATGAGACGGTTTTATCTCAGGTTTATGCCACATTAGACGAGGCGAAGGGCTACGTAGAAAAACAGGGTGTTACTCATGGCGATATGAGTTTGAACAATGTATTGGTCGATAAGAATGGTAATGCCAATATAATTGATTTTGATATAGCTCAGTATAAAACTAAGTAATTTATTCTAATAATTAATAGGTAGGTACCAATATGATTAGTGAAATGTTAGTTAGAACATTTTTTGATAATAATTCCCTTGAATGTTCAACTTCCGCTTTAGATTACGGTATTGCCGGCCAAAAAGACGTGTTTTTGCCTGTGGTTTTGGCTTATATAAAGTTTGCATTAAAAGACACCTCGTTTGAAAATTCTTGCTTAGCCTGCACATTATTGAAAACAACAGAATCATTGACCTACTTAAAAGTAGATAAATTCGAACTGTTCGATGAAAGACTTGCTCATCATGTACTTAAGTTATTGGGTGGCTACCAATCTCTTCAGTGGTTTGAAAATCAATTGGATGGAGATATTGATATAACACTTGTTGTTGAATATTTTCGAGAACACTTAAAAATAGTACCTGAAGGTGAAGAGTTAATTGACGCGACTTACTTAGATGAACTTTTTTCTGTGGTTCTATCAAAGAAACTTGATAAAGATCGATTAATTAAGGATTTAGAACAATTTATTGCCAATCGAACTGCTGAACTTAAGGAATATGAACACAATATTGATGCACCTTCTCCGGTGATAGAACACACGATAAACGAGCAGCAGATAGCGTTTACACTTAAGAACAATTATCTATATTTAGATCGTAAGCTTAAAAATTTTTTCAATGAAATAACATATATTGCTTGTGCCAAATATTTGTCTTCATCACCAGAAGCTAACATACAAGAAATTAATACCAATAACTTACCTATAATAGACATTGAAATATTGTTATCAGCCATCATTGGCACGCCTGAATTACTGAAGGTACTTGCTGACGAGTTTGGTTGCCAGCCTTCGCAAATTGTTATGTCATCTATCATTTATAAAAACCGTGAATTACTTAAAGATTCAGTAGGTGCACGTACCCTGCAAGATAGTGCAAATAATACTAAAAGTTGGTATCAGTTAGCAGAAAAGTACACAACTAAAATTAATATAAAAACCGACATTAAAAGCTGTTTAAGCTTAGCTTTTAATGAAAAAATATTGAACCTATCCACATTTATTAAAGCTTTATTAGAGCTAAAAAATGAGTGTGTAGAGAACTTATCACGCTCAAATAAGTTAGTTAATCACACAATAAAATCAATGCTTGTTCAACGAAACTTAACAGAGTACCTAAACACTAAGATTACAGGTCAACAACAAGCGATAGAACATTTAACTAACGGCTATTTAACCTCATGTATAAGCAAAGCAAATGGCCCTCGCTTAATTTATACATTTGCAGGGCCATCGGGTGTAGGTAAAACTTATTTAGCAAATGTTTTCAGTGATTACTTAAATGAATGTGAGCATTCTGGCTATGCTATTAGCACATTCAATATGGAACAGTTTAATAATGAAAAAAATAGTGCAAGATTATTTGGCTCTGGCTCTGAATATACAGATGCAGGAATTGGCATATTAACAGGAACGGTAAAAGCACAGCCAAGGCATATATTAATATTCGATGAAATAGAAAAAGCGCATTCAAATGTTATTCAATCGCTTCTAACTCTATTAGATAGTGGCGTTACCATTGACCAAACGCTTTCTGTCCCCGTTGATTTTACACAATGTATTGTTATTTTTACCACTAACCTTGGCCAAGAAGTCTTAGCTAATAATGCACAAAATCGTCAGGTAAATATATTTGATGTACTAAGAAATGCTGAAAATCCGACGACAAAAACTAAACTGTCAATTGAATTTATTAACAGATTATCAAAAGGTTATCCAATTTCATTTTCCCCTTTGAAAGCAAACCATTTGATCTCGCTTGCTGAAAAGGCATTGAATAGTAAAAGTGATAATACCGCAGGTGTTCAATTTAGTTGGCCAAAAAGTTTTTCTTCGTTTTTGTTAAAGCGCTTATCCCCAGAAATAACCGTAAGGCAATTAACAACGTGTGTAGCTAAACTTAAATCAGAAATTTTGACCAAGTCAGCTGCAAGTCTAGGTGAGCATACAACTGCACTAAAATATAATATCAATGTTGAAGACAAAGGGGTGCCGCTAATAGCCCAAAGTATATTACTTTTTGATAATGACAATCGACTGCAAAGTGAATTGTCAATCTCACATGCAGACAAGAATATACATGTAATGAATAATTCTGACAAAATTTCTCAAATGTTAAAACTTCATCGACCTGACGTTTTTTTAATTGATATTGAATCAGTTGACCATGCTGTTGAGTCGTTAAATGACATCATTAATAAAATTCATGCTATTAACTCTATTATTCCCTTGTTTTCATATCGAATAATCGGAGGTAGTAATGTTGACTCAGTACCTCGAGACCAAAACATAAGAGAACACTTTGAACTAG
This sequence comes from Colwellia sp. BRX9-1, assembly GCF_014077195.1. Taxonomy (NCBI): domain Bacteria; kingdom Pseudomonadati; phylum Pseudomonadota; class Gammaproteobacteria; order Alteromonadales; family Colwelliaceae; genus Colwellia; species Colwellia sp. BRX9-1. Next base: position 100,185 of record NZ_JACGVM010000011.1, on the reverse strand, counting down.
AACTAAGTCATTTAGATACTACTTTTTATGAAATGTTAGAAAGAATTAACTATTATTTAACCACTGAAAAATCATTGTCTAGTATGTTAGGTAGAAACGAAAAACTAAACTACCAATGTCAAATAACAAATCAGCAGCTAGAAAACGATAAACAAGATCAAGAGGGTAAAATACAAAACTTAAGTGTTTTATTTCATCAATTGTCAGTTAATCAGGTTATTGAATCTAAAGATATGCAAGAAACTAGCTTCTTTAATCAAAGTTTACCTACAGAAAAGCTTGATGATGTTATTGGTTTGCAGCGAGCTAAAAAACGACTATTAGATGTGATTGAATGGATGAAATTTCCTGATAAATTACAAAATTTCGACGTGAAAATACCAACAGGATTTTTATTTGCAGGTCCGCCGGGCACAGGTAAAACCTTTTTAGCAAAGGCCGTTGCTGGCGAATGTGGCTTACCTTTTTTCAGTGTTCCTGCGTCGGAACTTTCGTCGACAATAGTTGGAGGTTCATCTGAAAAAATAATAGCGTTATTTTCAGTTGCTCGAAAATATGCACCATCAATAGTTTTTATTGATGAGATTGACGCAATAGCTTCACAAAGATCAGAAGACAGTCACGGTAACTCACGAGAACGTAATGCAATAGTTAATACACTGCTGACTGAAATGGATGGTTTTTCTTCATCAGAAGAGCCCGTATTTGTAATGGCGGCTACAAATTATCCGCAATTATTAGACAAAGCCATTTTGCGACCAGGGCGCTTTGACGAAACGATTTTTTGTGATTTACCCAACAGTGAAGCGCGCACCATATTTTTTGAAAAATTCGCCCAAAAACAAAACCTGCAATGGCAACAATCAGACTTAACCGCGCTTGTATCATCTTCGCAAGGTATGTCGTCGGCTGAAATAGACCAAGTATTGCGAGAAGCCATATATCAAGCCGTAGGTACCGAGCAACCGTTAACCATTGAACATATTAAGCAAACCATAGTAAGAGTTGTATATGGCTCTCCGTCTGAAAGTATTAAATTAGGTAAAGAAGAAAAACGCCGAACAGCTTTTCACGAAGCCGCACACTTACTTGCTTATAAATTACTATTTCCGAATCAAGTTATTGATTTTGCAACCATAGAACCAAGAAACCAATCATTAGGTTTTGTAGCAACCCGCGCTTCTGAAGAATACGAAAGCTATTCGAAAATAAGAGTGATGAATAAATTGCAAGTCTTACTTGCTGGCCGTGTCGCAGAAAAGCTTTGCACTAATAATGCTGATGACATTAGCACGGGCGCATCAAACGATATTGAAAAAGCGACACAACTTGCCATGCATGCTATTTACGATGGCGGTATAGAAGAAAGTGTAGGCCCTGTAAATGTGGGCATATTAACAAAATATGAAGAAAGTGAGTTGCTAGCAAATGCACAAAAAGCCGTTCAGCAATGGTTAATTACAGCAGAGCAAAATGTAGAACAATTATTAAATGATAATTACCACCAACTAGAGTTAGTTGCTAATACTTTATTAGAGAAAGAATCGCTGTTGAGTGACGAAATTAATACACTATTTATTCAGTAGCGTTACAGTATGTTATTTTAAATAAATACGATAAATGGAATGAAGTTTTACTATGTATGATTGTTTTATAAGTTATAAGGTAGAGGCCGATGATAATGTCGCCTTTCAGTTGTCTAGTTTGTTACAAGATAATGATTTTAAAGTCTTTGTTGATAAAAAATCATTACTGCCCGGACAAAATTGGGCCGATGAATTACAACACTCGGTTACTCAATCCAATTATGTTTTTGCAATTTTTACTCAAGATTACATTGCTAGAGTGGTTGAAGGTAATTGTAATGGAGATAATTTTATTATTGAAGAGCTAAACTGGGCACTTAAAGATAATAAACTTATTCCTATTGGTATAGGCGTAACAGTAGAAGAAATAGCAACGTGTTTTGACTTAGTGCCTTCCTTGAAACCCATACAATTTCAAATGTTTCCTACAGACTTATCAGAGCAATGCTTTCATATAATATTAAATAAACTGTATAAACGTATTTATTTAAAAGACTCAAAAGCAAAAAGTATTATACCCGTATCGCACCCTGTTAACGTGTCTGGTACTGCATTGTCGAGCGAAGATGCATATTTGAAATTAGAAATGCCTTGGGATAAATGTGATGCAATTGAATACAGAAAAACATTAGAAAACAAAGTCAATAAATCGTCTCTTGATTACGTGATACTTGCCAAATTTCATTTACTTGGTCGGTTTGATATCAAAATATCACCTGATATTGCTTATCAAAACCTTCAAAATGCAGTGAGAAAAGACTGTAAAGAAGCCTATTATGAATTTGGTCTTTTACACGAATCTAAGGATACTAAATACTGTAATAACGACATAAAAGCAACTGACTATTATACCAAGGCGCACAAGCTTGGCTATATGCCCGCTACATATAGGTTGGCGATGATGTTTGACGAAAAAACTGAAAATAACAATTGCCCCACGTCTTTTTTAAAAAAGAAATATGGCATTGCACATTCAAACCAGTTTACATCGATATTAATGGAAAAAGAAAACCAGTACCAACAGTTAAGCACGGTTGAAAAATACTTTTATACTAGAACACAACTATTCGTGAACGAGAATAAAAGTCATGCGATAAAACAGATGGAAGAACTGGCGTCTATTGGGTATTCTCATGCTGTTGATTTTTTGGGGAGCGAATATTTAGAAAAAGACGGCGATACTGGGCAAAACATTCAAAAAAGTTTAGATTATTTACATACTGGAGATGAATTGGGTTATTGCTATTCAAGATATTTTTTAGCATCTATACATTTGGAATCTACATACGCAGAATTAGACTTTGTTAAAAATGTAGAGTTCGGAATACAAAAACATCAGCAAAATATCGAATTAAACTACCATTATAGTTCATGTTCTTTGGTGTGGGCACTGCAAAATGTTGCTGCATTAAAGCATATTATGAGTACTGAAAAGTTGATTAGAATACTTGAATGTGGCGAAAATTTTGGGCATATTTACTGTGTAATTTTTTTGGCTGAATTATACATGGATACTAAAAATACTTCTTTAATCCCTCTAATTATAAGCGCATTAGATAAAGGCAATCTTGAACCACTTATTACATTATTTAGTAAGCCTCTTCTTTGTTTATGCGGGGAGCTTTTAGTTTTGAACGGTACAAGTGACCTTTGCTATAACAGTACTATTATCGCGAATAGGGCCCTTCGTTTTTATAATGAGTCATATTCTGCTGGTAACACCAATGGTGATAAAATATATACAGGCTTGTTATATTTAGCCGTGTCTTCTGGCGAGAATAATATAAGTTCTGTCATTAGTAGCCTTGACGGAAAAGACCATTACTATCGTGCAGCAGGAACACTGTTAAGATCTGGTTATGGTATCTTTGACTCCAAACTAGAGAAAGTCTTTTTTATTTTGAAAAAAGGGGCTGAAAATGGATGTGATAAGTGTAACGATTGGTTATTAATGATTTTTTTACGCTGGAAAAGTAAAGAGTACGAAGACATTGCCTGTGCTGAGGATTATGATAGTTTATTTTGGCGTAAATTTATACAAGCTAATAAAGCTAAAACCAGAGAAGAAGATTTTAAAATTTCCTATGTAAATATAGGTGGCTCCAATGACAGTGTTTATTTGTCTACAATAAAAGTAAGTAATACTCTTAGTTATATGGCTTTTACTAAAAGGTGTGAAATAAACCTTCTTACTCCATCTACTCCAACTTATCACTTATTACATAATTTTATAGATCTTAAAGTAGGACAATATAGTGAGGCCTACTATAATGTCCTTTGCATGAATAAAGAATATAAATCAACCTTTGATTTAAGTAATGCTTTCTATATTAAACTCGTCCAAGGAGTGAAAAATCGTAATGATTCTTCTGTGCAAAGGGCCTTATGGGCACATACTATCTATCTGTTAAAAGCAGTAAAAGCAAACCCAAGCGAGAAAATGATAGCAAAAAATGAAGGCCACATAAGTTGGTGTATTGTAACTCTTACTCACGATTTCAGTGATGATTGTCTAGATGATCCTCCAAGTCTCAGAGATTTTTTCTCTAATTTTGAAAAACTATATAATATATTTATTACTGATGGGCTTTATAGAGCCTTTAGTAAACATTTTGAACTCAAAAAAAAGATATGCTATATAAAAAAATTGCTAGATTTGAGAGTAAGAAAATGTATTGAAAAAGGTTCTTCATCACTTACCAAAGAAGAAATACGGCATGAACTTCTCGAATCAGATTTTGGTAGGTAATTCCCTAAAAAATGCTCGAATCATATCCTTAATGATTTTTTAAAATGGAAATTAAAATGGCGAATAACACCAAGAAATCCCCAAGTTTTGTTTATTACTTATTAGAAAAAAAAGCGATTACCGTTGCGACTGTTTGCATATCGATGTTTATATTACGTTTTGTGCTTGCGTACCCTGAGAAAAATTTGATCAGTGCACTGGGCAGTGCGATTGAGTTTGCTTCTATCGTGTCTGCATCTGTGATTGCGGTTTTAATCTATTTCAAAGATGCTGTTAATCAGCAGATAGTAAAGCGCATTTTAAAAACAGAACATATAACCGTCTTTGGTCTTGGAGAGTTTAATAGCGCACTTTTAAAAAATGAGATGGCATCGAATAATAGTCGTTATGTTATTTTTGAAAAAAACAAGCAAAATGACAAATTAGATCTCTTTCGAAAGTTCGGTATGGGGGTGGTTGAAGGTGATGTTTTTAATGAGAAGCAACTAGATATATTAAACTTTAAAGACATGGAGTGTGGTGTTATTTCTTTAGGAAACGATCGGTTAAATATTGAGTTAGCAACACTTATTATTGATCATTACCAAAAGACTTCAGCGCAAGATTCGTTAAAACTTGTTGTCCATATTATAAATCAGGATCTTAATGCACTTTTCCATCAGAAATTTCTAATTCCAGAGAGCAAGGATAAACAGCAGTTAGATATTCAAACTTTCTCTTTTTATGAGGAAGCGGCAGAAGCCTTTTTTGAAAATAACTGTGCCGAGGGGGAAGGTGATAAGATTCTAAATAGCGATGAAGACTATCATATGGTTGTTGCCGGAGACGGAGAATTAGCTTTTAATATTATTTACCAAACCGCTAAGTTAGCGCACCTTCCCAATGAGAATAAATTAACAATTCACTTAATTGATAAGAATGCTTCCTCATTTAAAAATCGTATTATTAAACGTTACCCAGGAATTTTAAATGTTATTGGCCTAGATGCTATTGATTTAGATAATGAGTGTCTAACTTATTTTGAGCAAGAAGAACTTTGGTTTAAAAACAACTTAACCCATGTAATTGTTTGTTATGATGATGAAGAACGTAATCTCAATATTGCTACCGATTTGTTTAATAAAACTTATTTAGCAAGTATTGGCAATGATACGTTAACAACACGTATTAGTTTCGGTAGCTTTAATAATTATAATATGAGCAAAATCATTGATAATGATAAAGATAGCTTTAAGCAGTTCTTTACTTTTGCTGATGTGAAAAGCATCTGTACACGAGAAAATGTACTTGATGAAGAGCATGAGTTAATAGCTAAGCTTATCCATAATGGATATGCAGAAAGATTTGAACCAATGGAACAATATAGTTTGGATGATCCCAGTGTTTTAAAAATGATCAATGGTAAGTGGCATGATGGTTTAAAGCTACATGACAAATTATCAAACAAATCTCAAAGCCTACATATAGATATGAAGTTAAAAGCGCTGGGTTTAAAGAAAGTGAAGTCGAAGAACACCGCAAGTGAGTTACTTCAATCAAACTTATCCCTCTTTAATGAGGTATTAAAAAAAGACAGAGAGTTACTTGGTTTAAGTGATGAGTTCATTCAGGACTATTCATTAGAACTACCTAAGATATGGGATGGAAATAGTGGGTCGATTCAGGTTAAATATTTTCCGAGTGAATATCATTGTATGTTAGAAAAATTAATACGTTCTGAACATAATCGTTGGAATGCGTTCCATTTTTTAAATGGCTGGAAATATAGTGAATATAAAAATAAGAGAACCAAATATCACGATTGTTTGATACCCCTTGCTGAATTTGTAAAACCGGAACATAAGTTAACCGTTATTTATGACCTTTATTCTATTTTATATTTACCTAATTATTTAGCTAATGGTGGATATGAAATAACAAAAAAAAGCATTAGCTTACCTCATGTGAAATTAGCTATTTAAATATATTTACAGTATCCAAGTTTTAGTTTTTGCTTATTGAATTACTCAATAAGCAAAAACTATATAGACAGTAACTAACTGTAAAACCCTAAAGTAAACCATCTGTAGATCTTAGGTAGCGGTTGATTTTACTCTTCTGTTTTAATGTTTATAGTCTGGTTATTACTAGTGATATTCGTTGCGGATTGCTTAACATAGTTATTTTCAGATGAAAGTATATATAATTGAGAGCTTATAATGATTGAAATAATTACATTATCTTTTTTTATCTTTCTTGTTTTAAATTTTATAGTCGGGATTTTTAAAGAATTACCTATTATATCTAAAAATTCAGAAGGAATTAGTTATACTATCTACACAATATACTTCATCTTTCTTTTTGGACTATTTGTGTATCACGCCTTTAAAGATGTCAATTTTTGATAATTTAAAACCTCGTTGTTATGCCACACTATAGTCTTAGCTGAACTTTGTTGATGGTTTCGCTAACTTTAATCATGGTTAATTTGAATCGGTCTTTTATTTCATATATGTAAATATTCTCCAAAGCTGTTAAGTGTAAGTTTAAAAGCACATCCCATGCTTAACATGAAATTGACATTTTAAAACATAAGCGGCACAATCATTCTATTGAAAAATAAAGTAATTTTAATAAGGATGTTAAATGGAAAAGCGTTTCGAGTCTTTGCTTTGGAGTAGCCGATTACTTCTACTTTTTGGTGTTCTTTGTTGTGTGATCACAGCGGCAACTTTAATATTATTGGGTTGTGTTGAGGTCTTTCATTTATTACATGGAATGTTCTCTTACCTAATTACTCATAGTTCAGATGTTTCTCGAGATAACCTAGTACTTATGGTGATCGAGATCCTTGATACCTTCTTACTTTCTTCTATCCTATTTATCTTTTCCTTTGGCTTGTATGAACTATTTATTAGCCCAATTGAAGACTCTAAACAGCATCAATCAAAGCCTTTCAAATTAGCAGTATTGACGAATTTAAAACAAAGCTAGGTAAAGTAATCGTGATGCTGTTAGTCATAAAAATAATTTAGTATCTTGTTGAAATTAAGCCTCAAAATATTGTTGAAATTTTATATATGGCCATCATAGTTCTGCTTGTTTCAGTTAGCCTTTGTCTTGAGCATGCAAAAAATAACGGCCTTGATTAAATGAGCCTTAGCTAAGTACTTCCTAAATTTAAGATAATCATAATGAATCAGAACAAATTACTTAACACTTTTTTTGAATATCGCACGGTACAATGCTCTGAAATGCCAATGGATGATTCTATGTTAGAGCAATCTGATGTGGTTTTACCTTTGGTTTTACTTTATATCCAGTTGGCAATCAAAAATACCAAGCTTGAAGATAAAGTACTTAAATGTAAATTGGTTAAACAAACAGAGTCACTGTGTTATTTTTCTGCTCAAAATATTGAGTTCATCGATGAATTTATTGCGCTAAATATTCTTGAGGAATTGGGTGGTTATAGTGCAATTTCAGCGATTGAAGGAAATGGAACCAGCCCTGTAGATATAGAATGTTTAGTCACGATGTTTCGTCAGTATTTGCAAGATGTTCCCGAAGGGCAAAACTTAAGCGATGATGATGACTTCTATCAGAAATTTTCAGAACGCTTTTCATTGAATTTAGATGTAGACTTCATTGAAGCGCAAATAGAGGTAACAGAAAGTTATTGGTATGAACAAGAGTCATCAATAAACGAAAAAAGAGAAGGTGAAACTCCCCGTCCACAAAAAGCGTTTGAACTGGAAAAACAGTATGTGCGCCTAAACTTATCTACCCAGTATTTTTTTGAAGAACTATCTGTTGTAGCCTGTGCTACATACCTTTCTAAAAAACCATCATTCGAAGTACAAAATATCAGGGCAGAAAAACTGCCTGAAATTGATTGTGATTTGGTGCTTTCTGTACTTATTGGAACCCCACATTTATTGACGGTATTGGCAAGCCAATTTCAGTGTCAACCAAGTCAAGTCACAATGCCTGAAGATGTTTATCAAACGAGGAAAGTATTAAAAGAACAGGTGGTTTCCCGTAGTTTCTCTGCAAACAATGACACAAGTAAAAACTGGTATCAAATGGCGAAAAGCCATGCAGTTAAACTTGTGCTAAATAACGATGTGCAATCTTGCTGTGATGAGGCGTTTAATGGTGATGAATTTACCCCTTCGTTATTTATTGAGGCATTACTAAAACTTGAACATCAGAGTATTATTAAACTCAAACAGTTAAACCAGTGTACTAGCCATATTGTTAAAGCTATCAAAATTGAAAAACAACTTAAGTATGATTTAAACAAGCAGGTTATTGGACAACGAGAAGCTATTGAGAGTTTAACTAAAGGCTATTTAACGTCCAATATAGGCGAAAGTGAAGGGCCAAGGCTGATCTTTACCTTCGCAGGCCCCTCTGGCGTAGGTAAAACTTATTTATCCTCTATTTTTTGTGATTTGTTAAATCAGTATGAAAAGTCGGGATATGTTTTCACTACTTTCAATATGGAGCAATATGCTGGCAAGCAAGATATGATGAAACTGTTCGGCAGCGGGCTGCAATACAATGACGCCAACCTCGGAGTATTAACAAGTGCCGTGCGAGCGCAGCCAAGGCAGATATTACTTTTTGATGAAATTGAAAAAGCCCATCCCAATGTCATTCAATCTTTATTGAGTGTTTTAGATAAAGGTGTGGCTCAAGACCAAACCAGTCAAGAATTTATTAGTTTTACTCAGTGCATTGTCATTTTTACTACTAATCTTGGCCAAGACATATTGGCCAAAAATAATCAAAAACACCCACTGAATATTTTTGACGTTTTACGTAATACTGAAAACCCAGCGACTAAAACTAAGCTCTCTGTTGAGTTCATTAATCGATTGGCGAAAGGCTATTCGATATTGTTTTCTTCTTTGCAAATTAACCACTTTGCCTACCTTGCAGAAAGAGAACTTAACAAGTCAACAATCTTTCAAAATATGCTTAATTTTTATTGGCCAGAGAATTTTCCTTCTTTTTTACTACAATCTTTAGCCCCTGAAATAACAGCAAGGCAATTAACCAACTGTTTGTCCAAATTAAAGGCTGAAATATTATCCAAGGCTAGTGATCTTATTGATGAAGATATGTCGTTAATATCTTGCAAGATTAAGGTAGAAGAAAATACGACTGCCGCGGAAGTGAAAAAACTATTGTTGTTTGATAATGATATGAGACTTCAATCGCAGCTCGAACAGTCTGAATTTATGCTTTCAGCGAGTCTTATCGACAATATTGAAAATATCAGAACAAAAATGGAAGAGCAAAGACCTGATGCTTTTTTGATTGATATTGAATCTGTTTCTAATATTCAGTTATCTCTAAGTGACGTCATCGATGAAGTTCATAATGTGAATATTAACGTACCAATATTTAGCTATCGTGTCGTAGATACAAAAGTCGCTAAGCCGTGCGAGCAAGCGTGCAACCATAATGTACGAGAGCACTTCGATTTAGATTTGGCAAATGTAGAGCAGTCGTTTCCTGCAATGCTTAAACGTATTAACTATTATCTGATCATGGAAAAAGCGGTATTACGAATGATTTCTCGTAATGAAAAGTTAAAGTACCAATGTTTGATCGAACGAAACAATAATGAACTTGAAGTTTCATTCCGTAATTTAGCGCGTCGGCAGATAGTGAACTCAAAGGACTTACAAGAAACAAGTTTATTCAACCATAGTTTACCTGATAATTCACTCGATGATGTCATCGGTCTTGAAAGAGCAAAACGTAGGCTTAGCGAAGTTATTGGCTGGTTAAAGTCACCTGAAAAGCTACAAAACTTTGGTGTAAAGGTGCCAACAGGCTTCTTATTTTCGGGTCCTCCGGGTACCGGCAAAACCTTACTTGCCAAGGCGGTTGCAGGTGAGTGTGATTTGCCGTTTTTCAGTGTGGCCGCTTCTGAACTTTCAGCGCCCCATAGCGGCGGTACAACTGAAAATATCAAACAGTTGTTCGCCACGGCAAGAAAATATGCACCATCAATCGTCTTTATTGATGAAATAGACGCCATTGCCACACAACGAACAAATAATTCAGATAGTAGCTCTCGTGATAAAAACTTAACGGTAAATGCGTTACTCACTGAAATGGATGGCTTTTCATCGGGAGAAGCGCCGGTGTTTGTTATGGCAGCCACTAACCACCCACAGTTACTTGATAAGGCGATCACCCGTCCTGGGCGTTTTGATGAAACCATTTATTGCGATCTTCCTAATAAAAAAGCCCGTCTGACGTTTTTCGAACGCTTTGCACAAAAACATAAGCTTAATTGGCAAGGCGCTGAGTTACAGCAGTTGGTTTCGTCTGCTCAAGGCATGTCTTCGGCTGAAATAGAGCAAGTGCTACGAGAAAGTATTTACCAAGCGGTTGGGGAAGAGAAACAACTTACCACTGAGCATATTAAACAAACCATGATCCGCATTGTTTACGGCGCTCCTTCTGACCATATTTTCTTAGGAGCAGAAGAAAAACGTCGTACAGCCTATCATGAAGCTGCACATTTATTAGCGTACAAATTACTCTTTCCTAAGCAGCCGATAGATTTTATTACCATAGAGCCAAGAAATCAGGCGTTGGGTTTTGTTGCTACACGCGCTTCTGAAGAATATGAAAGTTATTCAAAACGTAGGGTGATGCATAAATTGCAAGTATTGTTAGCGGGTAGGGTGGCTGAAAAACTTTGTACAGGAGACAGTGAAGAAGTCAGTACAGGGGCTTCAAACGATATAGAAAAAGCGACTCAGCTTGCCATGCATGCTATTTATGAAGGGGGCATTGAACCAACCGTTGGGCCAGTGAATGTTGCTATGTTAACCAAATTTGAAGAAAGTGAGTTGTTGTCAACGGCACAACAAGCGGTTAAAGAATGGCTAGAAAAGGCTGAAAAGCAGGTAGAAAAATTACTCACAGAGCATTATCAGCAGCTAACGTTAGTTGCTGAAACCTTGTTAGATAAAGAGTCATTGTTAGGTGACGAAATTGATCTTCTGTTTGATTCTTAACTAGGTTGAAAATTAAAGTGTGTATTTTAAGATTAGAAATAAAGGAATGTAAATATTGTTAATCAAGCTTACTCAAGGGTTTAAGTTCATCTTTAAACTTATACCTATCGCAGCGGTTATCATTGTTGTCTTTAGCATAACAAGTTTATATTTAAACCCTGAAACGGGAGTGAATAAATTATTACAAACTAGAGATTCTATGAACCACTTACACCAGCGAAAAGAATATGGGGAAATTGTATTGGTTGGCGATAGACCAGAATTACTCCAAACTTCTCAGGACCAATACAAAGTACTTTTCAAGAATACGCATTTTTTGGGAATTAACGGCATTGAAAAACGACGTTATGCCATTGAGAACTTTTATTTTATAATGCAAAGAACAGGTCTAGTTACTTTTGAGTTATTAAGCGTGAGTAACTATTGGCTAAAGGACGTAACGCCAGACTTTGACGTGAAAACAACGCAAGTAATTCCTAGAAAGCCGGTATACTTTTTAAAAGGCGGAGCTGATATAAGGACCATTAACTTCAATTACAGTCTTGTGGGTGCTAAAGGAAAAGAAAAACTAAGAAGAAGCTACATGGCTGACATTAAATCATTTGATGAGAAGACAGTGGTACATCTAGTCAAAACGTTTGGTGATAAGGATTTTATGAAAAAATGGAAATCAATTTACGAACCTGATGTATTAAACAAATTATCACCTAAACAATTTACTAAAGTGTTTAAGGAAAACGTGGGTGATGAATACTTACAAGCGTTTGTTACCAATTTGAATGGCGACTCGGTCACTTTTAAACCTCATGTTTCAGGACTTTTTTTAAACAAGGAATCCTGGTTGTATCGTATATTTTTCTCTGATGTAGATATGGATAGAGGTATAAGGGTTAATTTTAACTTTAGGAACATTTTTAATTTACCCTTTGTGCTCGTTTCATATTTAATTGCACTTTTTGCCATTAGGCTTTATTACAAGAAAATATTTTAAGGGAGCAGATAATGACTATCCACTTATCAGCAACCTTATGTGCGAGTGAGAACAAATGACAGATAACGCGCGTACTATTAACTTTCAAGATGTTCACTTTATCGAACAACTGCGTAAGGTGGAGCTAATTAATTATGATTTATACCCTGAGCCAGATGATTCAGAATTAGATTGGCCGTTTAAAGATAAAGTGGATTTTTATATTCAGGCTTATGTACTTAATTCTTTGGAAGCCTTTCTCAATAAAAAACTGACGTTTGAGCAGTTCAAAAGAGCGTCAGAAAACAAGATTTTTATAAAAAATAACGCTAATGTTCGAGAGTATTTTTACGAAGAGGTACGTTTGTTCTCTGAAGGGATTCGAGCGGATAAGAATGAAGATTTATACTATCAAATTCAGATTGTGTTAAAAAGTAAGTGCTAAGAGTTGATGGAGTGTTGGTTTATATATCAATACTAATTTAATAAATTTCCTAGGGTTTTGTTTTGAAAAAATTTGACTGTTTTATAAGTTATAAAGTTGAAGCAAATGATAAGTTTGCTGATGAACTTGAGTCTAATCTCAAGGGTAATAACTTTAGTGTTTTTCGTGATACAACCGGACTTTTGGTTGGTGATAAATGGTCGACTAAGTTATTTGAATCATTGAGCAATTCTAAGTACGTAATTGCTTTGTTTACTGAAGATTACATCCAAAGAATTGAATATGGTGATCAAGATGATAAGAATTACATCATTAAGGAATTAAACTGGGCAATAGAACAAGAAAAATTGATTCCTATCGGTATTGGTATCAAAAAATCAGACATAATTGATCGGTGTAGCTCTATTGTTAACAAATTATCAGCATCACAATTTATAGAATTAGAGGCAAAATCTACAGGTACTACACAAGAATTAGTTAGGCAATTTATTGGAAAATTCATAGAAGATACTCGTTATTCACCCCAACCTACTCATTTGATTAATACTTATTCGAAAATTGAATTAACAAGTGAACAAGCTTACTTGAAATTTAATATGCCATGGGGAGTAACTGAGGCACTTGATTTTAAAAATCAACTTGTTAATAAACCACTAAAACAACCAATAGATAATGTTGTTATAGCAAAGTTTGACTTGTGTGGTCGATTTGGCAATAAAATATCGCCGGAATCAGCTTATGACTCTCTACAGAAAGCAGCCAGAAAAGGAATTCGTGAAGCCTTTTTTGAGTTAGGGTTACTGTTTGAATTTGGTGGAACAATACTAGGTTATAATAATGATAAAGCAATAGATTACTATGAAAAAGCACATGATTGTGGCTACCTCCCTGCAACTATTCGTTTTGCAATGCTACTCGACACGAAATCAACGAATAAAGAGAATAGCCCAGCTAGTTTTCTGAATGATAACTATCAATTAAATCAGAGCGAAGCGTTAATATCCAAAGCTTTAAAAGAGGCTCAAGAGTTACACGCATTAGGTGACGCAATTGGAAGCTACTGGTATGCAAGATGCCTAATTTTATTAAAAAAAAGTACAACGGAAGCGTTAGATATACTAGATAAGTTGGCAAATGATGGCCATATCCCCGCACTAGAATTTTTAGGATGCGAATTCCAAAAAAATGATTGTATATGGGAGCAAGATTACCATAAAAGTCTTGATTACTTGGAAAGAGGTGAAGAATTAGGTAGTTGCTCTATGAGAGACTCACTTGCAAGTTTTTATCTTGAAAGTGAATACAAAGTCAAAGATAAAGAGCAATACATTGATTTTGGCTTAAGGAAACATCAAGAGAATATTGAACTAAATTATCATTCTAGTTCATATTCATTAGCTTGGGCGTTGCTTAATGAAGATTCACTAAGTCATTACCGAGACGATCATCAAGTACGGTTAATGTTAATAAATGGTGCTGATTTTGGTGATCGTGAATGTCAAAATATGTTAAGCCAACATTTAATAAAAGATGAGGAAAAGGCTGAAGCTATTGAATATTTGGCTAAGGCTGCAAAAAATGGACAATTAGATGCCATGCATCAATATGCATGTTGGTTAATTGACGAGCGCGAAATAAATAACGATGACTTAACTCAAGCATTTACCTTATTTAAACTACTTCATGAAAAAGATGATACGAGAGCTTTATTAGGACTAGGCCTTATTGCCGTATTAAAAGAAAATAACTTAGACATAGACAAATATTTTAGTATCAGTTTAACCGCCACGTCGCAAATTAATTTTTATGAACTGGCTTGTAAATTTGCTCAATACAACGGTAAAGCAGCATTAATATTATTAGAGTTAGGCATACAACTTAAAGATATACATTGTATGTCATGGATGGCTGCATTATGTGTCGGAGGGCCTGATGTTGACGAAGGTAACAATATATCTCGCATTTCAAGTTTGATAAATTATGCAGAGATTAATTATGGCAGGGCAGAGCAGCTATTAGCTAGAATAAATACAATTACTATGATGTTTTTGGAAGAAAATTGTGAAATGATTCCACACTTATCTTCTTTTTTTAGTTTTAATATTGAAGCTGTTAAGTCTAAAATTGCATTCTTTAAATTTATGGTGGCTTGTGAAGAGACATTAAATAAGAGCGAACCATATACTTGTCTTGCTCAATATAAGAAATTAACGATAGGAGAATTTAAAAAATCCCATTTAAATTTTTTACCTAGGAATGTTACATTTCAATTTCAAACAGTACATGGGTTAAAAGTAGCACTGTTTAATCACTTATTAAAAGCTGATTATGATAATGATAGTTATCTTAAAGAGGCTATTTGTTATTATGGAATTTCTGAGAACTGTATCTTAACTTTAGAGCACAAAGCTAAACTTTTCTATGACAACCTTCAGTTTTCAATTTACCACACTGAACTTTTCGATGAGTTTTGGTATATGTATGAAATAATACGAACAAAAGGTGAACATCATTCATGGTCATGGTTTAAACCAGCGCTTACAAAAATATTCAATCGTGTCCTAGATATTGCCTTTGAAAATCGGCAACTAAAAAAGTCAGCACAAAATGTCGATATTGACCTGCCTAAATTAAATGAGAGACAAGAAAAATTAATGGCAATTATGTTAATTGATGGTCACTTTGCATTGTCATCAGGTAGAATTAGCCCCCCTACATGGAAAAAAGGTAGTCTCAATACATATTTACTACAATTTTTGACTCATTGTGCACGTATAGATAGCAGGTATTCTGTTACTGCATTAATAAAAATATTCGACTTTTATTATAATAATAGATGTTTTCGTAACGGTGGTGGCCTAAATGATTTTCTTTCTGCTGATACTGTTATAAATAGCTTAAAATCATATGCGGAACATAAACATAAAGAAGCTATGGGTTTAGTTAACAGCGAAAGGTTTCGTGTGTTTTGTAGTAATGATGTGCCTAAAGATAGAGGCTTACCGTTTTAATGGCTTAATATATAAGATTTAAGTATCGAAGTTGTAGTAAATATTGGATCTGCCGAGTTTGCCCAAGGAAGTTGACAAACTCGGCAGGTTGAAAGGATCCTCATCTACTCGATATATGGACTTATTGATTTATCTGTATTGAGTTTGCATAGTAAATGCATAACTTGTTTAATTAGAAAAGACTGTTAGTTATTTATAACCTGATCATCTTTTCTTCGTCAAGAAATGTAAAAATATAAACAACTAAACCATGAATTCCAAAAGTTTTTTGTAACAACGCCATCTCTATGATAATTACGAACAGATCCTCAATCCCGTTTTCAGAACGACTAGGTAGCATCGAGGATCTATATTGACTGTATTTCTGATAATTATGGGCGAAACCTTCTGATTAATCACCTCCGACTTTTTCAAGCTCTCTATTAATTAATTCTATCAAATCAATTTTTTGATGTTTTTTTGCTAGCGACAAAGCTTCAATTAACCTATAGGTCGCTTGTTCACTGTCACCATTGTAGAATAAAATGCTACCCCTCAGCCCCTGGCTTATAATCCAGTTTTTAGCCCATGTTTCCGGATTTTTATCAGAGAATGGTTCTAATAGCTGAATGACATAATAGATTGTCGCTTGGGCCTGGGAAAGATCACCTACTTTTCGAAATAGCCGAGCAATAACAATCTGTGTCTTTACAATGGATTTTAATGCATCCGTTGTTGGGCACTTATCAAAGATTGCCCTGAATCCGTGGAGGTTATCTAACATAATATGAAGCGCGTTGCTGTGATCATCCATAAGCTCTAAGACAAATGCAAGCGCAGCTCGTGTTGTGTATATGTCTGAATGTTGAGGTTCCTGCGCTCGCATTGGTAAAATCAATACCTGTTGATATAAATCTCGAGCATTTTCTAAATCACCAATGACACGCCATGTTAATGCTAGGTTACTCATGATGAATAACACATCTGGATGGTATTGTGTCAACGTTTTCAACTGTGACCTACATACTCAGGGGCCTGTTATGGCATTCTTCAGGCGCGCAGCTCAATAAACGTTCGATCGTTGTGACGAAATAGAATACCGTGCTGGTTTCTGGTAGTACACCTTGAATATACCTAGCATAACTGTCAAGTCCCTTTTCCTTAATAATAACCGCTAGAGATTCAAATAATTCATCTCTGCCATCGATAGGTTTGAGTTTATTGGTAAAGTAGAGTTGCTTGTTTAACTCGAAGAGGGTTTTAATATTATTCTCTTGATCCCACTCAGCCATAATGACGGTGATACTATCACGAACGGATGAAAGGAACTTTGAATGGGAAATGTTAGTGATACGGCGTAAATTCCCGATGAGGTAATCCCCATCTGTATAGCAAGTTGGTGGATAAGCAGCATGGTGAACGGCACTGTAATCATCAAGATTTTGCCACTGTTTACTCTCCACAAGGTAGTAGGGAACCGATTCTCTTAACCTTGCAGATAAAAGCTTATCAGGAACGTTGTAGAAATAATCAGCAAGTAGGGCATGTAACTCAAGTCTTCTCCCTGTAACCGCAGCCAACTTGTAACGATTCCAAACAGCAGCATCCATAGCATCATGTATGAAATGATAGGCTCCGCCATCGACGCCCGAGTACGAAAGCTGGGGGTCAAAAAGGCGAAGTACTTCAATGATATCTCTCGGAGTGCAACCTAATCCCTGTTGGATAAGTAATCCATACAGTTCGTCTTCAGTCAACCCCATGAGAGAGACACGGATTAGCGACAATACCTGTTCTACTAATCCGAGGCCTAGAGAGTTTTCACGGTAGGCAATGACCCTTTCAAATAAGTCAACTAGGCTATCACTGTTCAAGTAGTTTTCCAAGAGGGCTGTTATCTCGTTTGACACACCTTGAGGGGTGCGAGCTTCGAGGCGACCAAACAAACGTATTTCATCAAGCAATGTTTTTAGAAAGAGAGGATTTCTTGTCTGCGGAGCTGCGTTAATAAGAGCAATTTGCTGTGCATCTAACTGTTTACGATAACGTTTGGAAAATTTATCGATCAGCTGTTTACGTCTGTTGTCATCTAACAGCGGGACCTCTAGTGTAACGCCATCAGTAACATAAGTTTTTGTAGTTATTACTAGAACATTTTCAGGTAAATTGGTAAAGCAGCCATAACTGTTGTTACCATTGAAATCAAGGACTAAAACCACAGGCTTGTTATATGCCTGCAACCGCTCCCGCATGTAGTTCTCCAGATTACCTAATTGTTGAGCACTTTCAGCTTCATTTTTCGAGACATTCATTGAATCCAGTAAACGACCGAGTAACTCTGGGGTAGATATGTGACTATTTGCTTGGAGGTAATGCTCGAATATCAATACATCTGTTCGCCTTTTTCTTGTTCTATCAACCCACTCTGCCAACAACGCAGATTTTCCTATGCCGGAAGGACCCCAAATAACCAGTGAACGGTCGCTGTGATAAGCTAAATGATCAAGATGACTATCAATCCAAGCTATTGACGACTCATCTGCGATATAGTCCTGACGCCTGGATTGGGCAAAACCTAGATGTTTAGAACGCTCGCGCTCGATGGCGGAAGGGGTTTGGTTTTCTGGCCAGCGATTTTCGATGATTTTTAACAGATCGGCTCGGACTCGTCTGCCCAATAACTCTAGGGAGCAATAACCATCAAGTAAGTGTGTGACGTTATCAGTTGTTATTGCCCAACTGCGGATGTGGTCTTTGAGCTGAGCCAATTTAGCCTGTGAAGCTACGGGCTCGTCTATCGGCGATAGATCTTCTTCCTTGAAATAGAAAAAAGCATCTATTGCCTTTCTATTTTTTACCTTCAACATACCGTAGCGTATCTCCATCTCAGTAACGCTGCGCTCCTCTAATAATGCCTCCGAGACAATTCCATAATAGAGGTTACTCTGTTCATCGATGTTGAGACCACTCTGTCCCTGATCAGGAATCCAGCCGTATCGTTGGCCTAATATACCTATAAAGAAAGGTTGGCTGTTTTCCACTTCGTCGAGGCAGATCCGTAATATTTCGCCGCGTTCAGTCTCTTCGCTATTTATCCCCCAACGAAGATCTACCGGAGAAAAGTTGACACCACGCTCCCAGCAGATCTTACGTATTTCAGGAAATACCTTCTGGTTGAGCATGTCTCGTTCATCGTGCATGTCTCGGAAGGTGGATGAAATAAAAATGCGAAACTCACGGTTGTCGTCGTGCATGTTGTCTTCCTTAATAAAAATAATGTTGTCTTTTCGTTATTAATAAATATGATATTTGGAGTTGATAAGAATCATGGTTACTTTGAAGTAGTTAATTAATATTGGTCACAGTTTTGTAAGTATTCCAGTATCGTCGTTCTGATTCATTAGGCGCTAAACCGCCATTCTTTTGATGAAGTCCTACTTTGCGGTAATACCCTGTTATGTAATTTACTACCGTCTATTTCTTATTCTTTAAATCACTTAATGACTCAAAATGATTCCATTCGGCATGTTCTTGCATGGCTTCTTTTGCTAATTCGACTAATAAATTGTCGATTGCTTCTTTATTTACATCTATTGATGATTGTTCGAATCCGGTTTGTATTTTTTGTAATGCACTTTTGTATGTTAAATGTAACTCTGGGCAATTGTTTAATTCATCGGTTTCAAGTTTTTTATTTAATGCCTTTAGCTCTTGATAAACGTGATGAATAACTGATGCCGACTGGCTGTCATCGTTAATTTTATTTTTAGATAAAGAGTTCTCCGCTCTTTTATATAACTCAAGTAAATTAAAGTAACCATTTGCGGTTGGACCATAATTAGCAAACTCATTCCAAAGAGCTGCGATGGCTGTCAATAATAAGGTAAACTGGATTGGATACATTAATAATGTGGATTTAGTTAGGTCAATAAATGGGAGTAGTCCTCCATTGAAAAATACTATTTGTGCAAAAAACAAACCGAAAACAGAGATACATGTAAGTCTAAATAATATTGTTGTCAAACTAGATAACGTTTGCTCAGTTTTTGCAGGACGCTTATAAAGAAAGATTTCCAATTTTATATTTATGTTTCTGGGCTTCACCGCATTTATTATTTTTGATAGCAATGGTAGTTTGGTGTTATTGAGTTCACTTGATATCTTTAGTCTTGATTCAATAAACGAAATCTGTCCTTTTAACCAATGTTTATTAACGCTTTCCAACTGTGCTTTTATAGGGTATTTCCACCAATTCAACTCAGTCACCTCTATTGCATGGGCCAGTAAGGGGAGACGCTTCCTATATCGACGAGGTACTAATGGTGATTTTGTGGGAGAGATATCAGCGAGATTGAGAAAGCTTCGAAGTCGCATACTTTCTGCAACACCCCTTGTTAATTGGTACAACCATTTTGATTTACTCTTTTTAACATATGTTTTTATTACGATGCAGAGAATTATAGCAATCAGAATTAGGCTGTTAAGCATAATCCCCAATATATTATCTAAAAACCCCGACACTAATTCATAACTTGTAAAGCCCAATATTGCGATTGAAACAAACCATAAGACCTTTTTTCTGTATAATTTTTGGTTCGTCATAGCAGTTTCATCGGCACATTTAAACGTTTGAAAAGAGTCCCTTAAACTTAACTGCTGAACCGCTAATTCTTCTTCGTATTGTGGTTCTACCTGCGAAATATCAAACTCAGAAAAATTTTGATTGTTGTATTCATTGAGTTGCTGAATAAGTGTGATAAATTCTTCAGTTAAGAAACTTTGAATATCATCGTTACCGCCCGCTGAAATAGAAGTACTTTGATTGATTTTATGTGATATATATAGCTTACAGTCTAGGTGTTCTGTCGGGAAAACAGTTTTCCCTTGAGTTTTATCGACGCGAGTTAATATTATATTATCGTCTGATTTTCTGTGTTTCTTTTTCCTATTAACAGGAATGTGATGAACCACGCCACCTAATTGGCCGTCAAAATCACTAATCTGAGTTAACGCTTTATTTTCAGTATTTAAGGGCCATTGAGCACTTAAACCGCACTTTAATCGCACTACATCACCTGTGCCACCCATACTATCTGCTTTATCTTCATCCCATAAGGCAATGAGGACATTACTATACTTAGCGATAAAAACACCTAAATTAAGATAAAGTGAGTTGCGCAGTTCACCATAATTTAAATCGTTTTGTGCAAATTGATATTGTTCTTGCGTCAAACCATGCCTAAGTTGAATTAGATTATTTCTATATTTATCTAACGTTTCACTGAAATCACAGGCAGTGAATAACCCTGAATCGGAAAAATCTTTTTCAAATGCTGACTCATCCATAGGCAAGCAAGGAATTACTTTTAGGGATGCTTTAGGCCAACTTTCCTTAGTTAATAATTCTTTCGCTGCTTGTTCAGCCCATAGTTCTTCTGCGGCTTGAATTACTAATAAATCGGCACCGTCTGCCATGCCGGATAAAATCCAAATTGGCGTGTTATTAGGTTCTGTTTTTGTACCCTTTCCAAATTGATTACGCCAATGTATTAACGCCCGTTTTATTTGCTCTTTAATTGCTACTATATCTAGTTTTATTTGCTCTTTAATTGCTACTATATCTATATGTGTGTGTGTTTTGCTTTTTAGGCTTATCAGATCACGGTGTCCAGTTATCCCTATGATAAAAGGTAGTTTATTGCAGTATGTATTTTCCAATGGCATTTTATGTCCCTATATTTTTTAATTGTATTAAATTGTATGGTAACTACATGGCTTACTATTTTTAGTTTATCTACAAGATTTAAAAATATTTTCTACTTTGAGTAATACTCATTATTGTCATAGACATGAAAAATAATCCCAAAAAGGCACAACCCTGGGAATAGATAAGTGAAAAAAGGAAAAGTGTGCGCAAGTATAAGGCCTAAGCTAATGTGAGAGTACTTAAGCCAGATATAAACAATCGCCAAGATAATACTTAATATTATTGCTAAAGTTGCCATAACCCAAATCAATTGGCCTGTTGGATAGGGGGTCTTAGGGGAAATAGCGTTGTCTAACCAACCATGAATATACTTAATGATTATTGCCAAAGGTATTCCCATATAAAATGCTTCTATAAACTCTACTCGCATACTTCTTCCCTATGTCGTTAATTTTGTAATATTAATGCGTATAAGCTACGGGTTAATTTGTTGCCAAAGCCTCAGCTTATCAATTGTTTTTTGTTGGGTTACTTTATTCCACAGTTGCTGGTAGTTAAATAAAACACGGTCAATACTACCAACAATTTTTTCTCTTTCTATAGTGCCAAAATAACGTGAGTCGTGGCTCATGTTACGGGTGTCTCCAATCATGAAGTACTTACCCGTTGGAACAGTGAATTGAGGGCTATTTGTGACTAAGCTACTTTTAATATAATCAGGTAAGTCACTAGCAAAAATAACATTATAACTTTTAGTTTTTACAGCTGGTGTATTGTTAGTTTCTTGGGATGCACTAAATGAATACTTACTTGAATAGGGCAGTTCTTTGTTTTTGATAATGTCCATTGTTGTGGCTTTCAAAGGGAGTCTGCTGCCATTTATGTGAAAATTATTGTTAATAACTTGTACTGTGTCGCCAGGTATCGCCATTACTCGTTTAACAAATAAATTCCCATCATTGTCAAAAGCGACAATATCACCACGTTGTGGATTATTTATCGGGAATATATTTTTACCCCAATAAGGAATTTTAATATCAAAAGCGAGTTTGTTTACTAAGACATAATCACCTTCAATTAGGTTGGGGTTCATTGATGCAGACGGAATGTAATTCCAATTAATAAACGTACTTCGAATAAAAAATAACGCTAATAAAAACCAAATAAAACCCTTGTTACTGTGATAGAAACGTACCAGTAAATTTATAGCGTTATTTGGCGTTAAATCTTCATTAATTATACGCATAAAGGTTTAGTGTAATTCGTTGTTGAATCGATAAAATTAGCGATATCAAAATCGACGATATTGGCGTTACCATTAATATCGACTAGTACATTGTTTTTACTTAAATCCCCGTGAGTAATACCTTTGATCTTTGCATGTTCTATAGCTGTTTGAAGTGTTTCTTCAACTTTATTTTTTGCCTCTTCATTTGGTGAGGTATTTAAAAATTCATATAGAGTAATACCTTCAATATATTCCATCACAATGTTCGGCTCTTGATGATCATCATGACCAATATCAATAAAGCTGGCGATGAATTGATGATCAAGGTTTGCCAATAACTGCGCCTCTTTTTTAATCATATTAAGGGCTGTTTTATTTGAGTCGGCTAAGGCGAAATATTTAATAGCAACGGTATGTTCTATTAAGCCGTCTATTCGCTTGGCTAGGTAAACATCACTCATACCACCTTGGCCAATTAGCGATTGAATTTGATATTTGTTGTTTATTAAGCGTCCGATACGAATACTTGTATCTTCGTTATTAATGATCCCTAAATGTAAGTATTCGAGCATCCCATTAACTGAGGTATCACTGTTCTTTAATATACTGGATAACTTAGTAGCTATTATTGGGTTTTTTTGATGCAGTTGTATCATTTTTTGCGCTAATAATTTTTTTGGCAGACTCGAATATTGTGTAAATAATTGATAAAGCAAAGACATATGTTAAATACCTTTAAAGTGGCTTTGATACCAAGCAAGCGCAAATTTGAGCTCGTTTTGTACTGTACGCAGAGATATATCGTATATATCAGCAATTTTTTTTGTATTTAATCCAGCAAATATACTGAGTTGAAAAATTTCTGCTGCTCGGGGTTTTTCCTGTACCAGTGCATCATAAGCCCGTTCCAAGTCACACATTATTTCCGCAATATTACAGTCGTATTCAGGTTGTTTTTCTTCCTGTGGTAGGGTGTTTTTCTGCGCATTTTTACTGCGATATTGGTCCTTCATTATTGAATAAACAACCTTGCCAATAAGTCGATAAAAATCGGCTCTGTTATCAAGTTTTGCACTTGTCACTTTGCCTAACCGAGGATAAAGGTGATTGATAATATCAGTGGTTGAATCAATACAAACCGACACTTGATTGACATCAGTTTGTTGGTTATTAAGGTTTTGAATTTTTGTCTTGCGTATTTGATGTCGAAACTGTTGGTAGCATTGAATAAACAATTCATCGTAGGCAGTTTCATCGCCATTTTTCCATTGAGTGAGTAGCTCAGTTACCGGCACGTCTGATAAAAATTTTATATCCATATATCTGTTTTTATTTGAGTTGTTATAAATATGCTAACACGTGACATTTAATGCTTCTAGTTTAATGGCCGTTTATTCAACAAAAAATAAACATTATATTTTTTTTCGTTTTTAGTTCATTGCAACGTGTCTTTTCGTTTTAAAAATAAGAGTCTAAGGTGACAGCATAATTTTTTAGAAGGTAATTTGTAAATATGGAAAATCAACAAATCGTGAGTTACAACAAAACTAATGCGTTAAGCCATCTTCAAGTGATGAACAAACTAGGAACCACTTTTTTCATACTTTTCATCGTAGGAGCTTTCTTAC
Organism: Colwellia sp. BRX9-1; assembly: GCF_014077195.1. Lineage (NCBI taxonomy): Bacteria > Pseudomonadati > Pseudomonadota > Gammaproteobacteria > Alteromonadales > Colwelliaceae > Colwellia > Colwellia sp. BRX9-1. The sequence continues at coordinate 75,854 of NZ_JACGVM010000011.1, read as the reverse complement.
CCTTGGCTGATTTAGGTGTCTGGTCTGATGAAACATTTAGTTTATACAATATTGCAAACCCAATGGTGTTGTTGGTTATCGCAACCTTAGGTGTGCTTGTTACCTTAACTGGCCTTAGCCGCACAGCTTCAAGATTGTTATCTTTAGTGTTTGTGGCTCTTGTTGTTGGCTGGTTTTTAACTCAGCTTTACGACATTTATGATATGGCAAAAGTAGCGAGAGAAATAAGAGGGCGTGACTTTGAGTTCAAACACTTTGCGCGTTCAATAAAAGGTATGGCTCAAGGCTTGCCAATTAACAGCGCAGACGACCTTTTTTCGGTGGCTAGTATTTTATTAATGGCTTCTTTTATTGGCTTAGTGGGCTGTATCTTTTCTCCTCGTTATAAAGAAAACAAGCAATTTAAAGCGGCAATTTTAGGTCAGCCAGTTGAAGTAAATGAATCAACATCAACAGGAGATAGCACAGAGGTTAATTCTGCTAAAGCCTCCTCACTTGTAACTAACCTAAAAAGTACTTTGAGCTTAGTTATTACTAAAGCTATAGCGCTCATCAAATATGCTTATCAAATCGTTAAACCCTTAGTTAATGCACTGCTAGATAAAGGTGCAGATATTATTTGCAAACAACAACCCAACTTAAAACGTGAACAAGTAAAAATGGTATTGCTTGGGGTCATAGTTGTTCTAATTTATCTCATCATTTTTTGATTTTTAATCATCTATAACGAATAAAAAATATAATAAAGGACAGATTTATGAAATGTATAAAATCACTTGGTTTGGTTGCTATAACACTATCTCTAACAGCATGTGGTGGAATAAAAAGCCAAGCAGAAATTACACAAATGTCACCAACAGAAGTCGCTGTGCTGGCGTGTAATGCATATAAAAATATTGAATTAGAGCAGCTTCAGTTTTTATTTCCTGAAAAAGCGTACAAAAAGTTTATTAGTAAGACAAGTAAGTATCCAGAGAAGTTTGCTGCGTATGTAGAAAATGCAAATTGTGAAATTAAAAATACAGAATCCATAACTTATAAAAAGATAGATTTAACTCGTATTACTTTTGAAAAATTCGATGCTATTAAAGTATTTAAAGTAGATGGTCAGTATCAAATAGCAGTAGAAGGATAAACACATTATGAAAAAAACAATAATACTCTCAGTTCTAGCAGTCTTAGTATTAAGTGCTTGCGGCGACCCAAAAGATGAAGCCAATGAAATTGCACAGCAAGCGTGTATTGCCGATAAAAATAGCGATATAGACACCTTAAGTGACTTGATGAACGATGAGATGTTTGAAATGAACAAGGCAAGGCATGAAAATGCGGATCCGTTAATGAAAAACATATTAAAAATGCTTAACTGTGATTTGAAAAGTACGGAAGTATTAGATGATGGTAGTTATATCGTTAATTTCAAAAAACATAATAGTTATGAAGTCAAAGAGGTTGATGGTGATTTAAAAGTTGTTGGCGAGCAGTATTTTTAAATTCATTCTGTTTAGTTTCGTATGATAATCATCTGAAATTAAAGATGATTGTTATTTGTTTTCCGTTTATCATTGCTGTCTATATTGGACTGGAAACTCTCTAATAATGACAGGGAGTTACCACTTAAAGGATTTAAAAATGCTCACAAAATTTGTGCGTTCAGCACTTTCAATTTCATTTTTCACGGCAACATTAGCAATGGCAACATTTGCAAGTGCCTCAGACCTCGTTGACTTTAATACAACACACGTTTTTCCAACTGATAATTTTGACTTACAACGAGCTGTTGAAGGCTTACGTCACGCCCCTTATGATTATTGGACTGATATTCGCTGGAATGAAAAATCTCCATTGGGTACACCTATAACTATCAAGTTTGCTTTTTCAGGAAAAACGATAGGGGGACGTGATGTCCGTGATTTCTATCCGCGTGAAAAAGAATTAATTATAGGTGCTTTAACTAGTATTAGCCGAGTTTCAGGGATCAGCTTTGTTGAAGATGATCCTATAGATAGGACTGAACGGTATGACCTGTTATTCGAAAATATTGCGGGTGATATATCTTTCTCAGGGCTACCAAGTGGCCATAGTTCACCAATAAATAGTGATGATTGTGATAACGGAGGAACTGACTGTGAAATAGGTGCAAGACTTATAGATCTCAGTGTTAATGGACTACTTGACTATCTTAATCCACAACGCGAATTCGATGAGGCCAATTGGGTAGTAGACTATAAGCACGATTTATCAAAAGCCAAGTCTGAATTGCTTTACCATATATTGCAGTCGCTAGGTGTTTACCCTTCAGATCATGCAGGGGTAAATGTAAAGCTAACCAGTGAATATGATAATAAGTTTTATACTTTAATGTCTTCAAATATTGGAAATTCTTCATCTGAAGTATTTTATCCTACTGATTTAAAAAAATATGATGTAGCGGTATTACAACACCTATACGGCAAAGCTGAAAATACCAATACGGGTGATACCTTGTATACCTATGATGATTCATATGATTTTCATCAGATCATTTATGATGTTGATGGAGTTGACACCCTTAGTGTTGCTGATACTGCCCGAAATAATATTATAGATTTACGCGCAGGCGCCTTTAGTTCAATAGCGCCAAATCCTACTGGTTTTTATGATAAAAATATTGGAGGAGAACATTTAAACCGTAGTAACAATAATTTAGCAATTTCTTATGATGTGGTAATCGAGAACGCCATTGGTGGTAAAGGGGATGATGTTTTAGTTGCTAACTCTGTAGCTAATATGCTTGATGGTGGTGGCGGTATTGATATCGCTAAGTTTGCTGGCAATAAAGCTGATTATACTATTGAAATCATAAACGCTTATACGGTAGAGGTAACATCGGTGGTGGTTACTGAAGATAAAGATAGTTTGGTTGATTTTGAATTTATTCAATTTGCAGATGAAACCATTGTCATTAATAAAGCGCCTGTAGTTACTATGCCTGAAACAATTACAGTGAGAGAAGGGTTACAAGCGAATATTGCGGTTACAGTTACACAACCAGATAATGATATTCATAGTTATACATGGACTCAACTTGATGGTATAGAATTAACACTGGAAAACGCAGATAACTTAAATGTTAATTTTGTTGCCCCTAGCGTTGATGCCCAAGAAACTATTAACCTGCAATTAGTAGTTTCAGATGGTGCTAACGTTATAACCAACACTGTTACTATTATTGTAGTTCCAAACAACACACCAATAATAACTAATGTTACAGCAGACCAAACTGTTGATGAACGAACAACGGTCACATTAACTGTTATCGCTACTGATGCCGACAATGATGCGCTAACTTACCGTTGGGTTGTAAATGACGCAACAGTAATATTAACGGGTGATACGACTGAGACTGTTTCATTTACTGCTCCTGATGTTACAAGTGATACTGCTTTAACTGTTCAAGTTTTTGTTTCAGATGGTTTTGATGAAGTGAGTAGCGAAACACGCACTGTAACTGTTACAAACATCGAAGCTCTCGTCTTTCTTCCAACACCTGAAGAGAAGAAAAGCAGTGGTGGCTCTTTTGGTTATCTTATCTTGCTAATTGCGGGTTTAAGATTATTTAGAAAGTAAGTATTTTTAAATATACTTAGCGTTGGCCGCGTTGTACAAGAAAGCCAGTTTTATTAATTAACTGGCTTAACTTAGCTGAAAGCAGCCAAGAATATTATCAAAGCCTTTAAACATAAAGCTCTCCTGTGGGATTGGTGTAAGTATGCTCGGCTGCCCAAAAAATCTTGTTGATAGCGAGCTTATCCTTACTCAGCTTCGCACTGAAGGTTACGATGTAACCAATAGCTACGATGATGCAGAATTAGTGATTGTAAATACCTGTGGTTTTATTGATTCAGCCGTTCAAGAGTCACTTGATACAATTGGTGAAGCACTTGCTGCCAACGGTAAAGTATTGGTGACTGGCTGTTTAGGCGTTAAAAAAGACGAAATCATCGAATTACATCCTAATGTTTTAGGTGTTACGGGACCTCATGCTTACGATGAAGTGTTAACACAAGTACACAAACAGGTGACCAAGCCTGTTCATAACGGTTGTCTTTATGAGTAATGACATCCATCAGATTGCTCTTTCTTACAATTTTTCACACAACGCTGACATTTGATAGACAAAAAGCCTCAGGAACCGAACGCAATAAGTTTTTATAATACCCCCATAAATTACCAAACATAAACTTTAGGGAACAATTATTATGAAAAAATCACTTATTAGCACGGTATTACTTTTAGCTTCATCGACTGTTTTTGCAGAAACTGAATATCCTACCAATCCAATATTAAGACCTTTAACATTAACTGATGGCACCATTGCCGTCAGTGGTGCCTTAGCGTGGGGAGAAGAGAAGGATGAAAGACACGCAGCGCTAAATTTAAATCTGGGCTACGGTTTGACTGACAATTTAACGATTGGTTTAAATGGTATTAGTTACCGACTTTTAGCTCGCCCTGACAATGAAGCCGGCCTTGAGTTAGCGGTTGGATTAGGTTTAAGGGGCTTTCAAGAGTCAACCATTAATGGAGATTCTGTTGCTTATGGTACTGACTTAAAGGGTAAGTATGTCTTTGATAAAAACTTAGCGATGATTTTTTCTTTAGGTTATGTAAAGTGGGATGAAGAGAAGCTACAAAATAAAGATGAATACCGTTACTCTGTTGGTGTGCAAACTCACTTAGCGAAAGATTGGACGGCTAACATTAACTATACTTATCGAGATTTAAAAGACTTTCAGCAAAAATCCGCTCATGAAGTTAGTCTTGGTGTTAATTATAATTACAGCAAACAGACCGACCTTGGGATGTTTGTTGGTTATTCAAACTTTGATGCGCAAGAAAATGGTTATCAATATGATAATAATTTTGATCGTGTGGCTGGTGTTTACGCTACCTATCGTTTTTAACTTAACTTAACTAATTGGGTAACTACCCTTGTTAGTCATATGAAAGTGAGCTGAATAAGCTCACTTTTATCATTAAAAACATCTTCTTTTTAATCATCAGTCGTCACTAAGTCATTTTCTCTTTAACACCAACTTGTTACATTCGTTGGCAAGACACAGCTAATATTCGTTGCTACACTGGCCGATATAAATAAGGATAGTATTATGTGTGGTCGGTTGAATACGATGTTTGATAGCGGTGTAAAAAAGCTTTATACCCGCTTAAAAATAAATAAGGTTATCGATAGGCCGATTGATCGTCGCTTTGTTAAAGCTGCAGACACTGTTTCCATTGTGAGGAATGTGGGTGAACAACGCCGAGTAGAAAATGCTATGTGGTGGTTATTGCTAGATCAAACTGAAAATGACTTTAAACCCTCTCGGTTTACTTCATTTAATACCCGATTTGATAAGCTTAATACTCCCCAAAGTGCAGGTTATCAGGCGTATCGGAGCGCTAGGTGTATTATTGCCGTTAAAGGCTTTGGTGAAACTGAATTTGTCGATAAAAAGCCGGTTCATTACTTTGATATGCAAGCAGAGTCTGGCGGTTTAATATTGGGGGGCTTGTATAGAACATGGCAGCACAATAAAACGGGTGAAATAAAACTCAGTTGCTCGGTGATAACACTGCCCGCACATGAAAAATTAAAACATATCCACAGCAAAGCCATGCCACTGATACTCCCGCAAAATTTATCACTCATAGACAAGTGGTTAGATCCACAATGTGATGAACTTAATCAATTTGAACATTTGTTACAGCCGCGCTTACCTCAGTCTTTGATTGCCCATCAAATTGATAGACCCATGACTCATCAGCCAATTTCTTCGCCGCAAATCATTCCTTATGATTGAGCATATGAAAGTAAATTTAACCGTAGCTGCCCTTTTACTTGTCGAGAGTAAAAGGGCAGAGCATCGTTCTTTATTTATGATTGAAAGTCGATAATACGCTAAGTTATCTGAGATAATTGATAGTAGGTGTAAATAGCGTAAAGGGAACAGAAGGTTTTAGCGTAGAAGCACATTTAAAAGCTGGTGTTGTGTGTTTAGTAACCGTTTATTATTTAGACTTAGTTGATGTAATATTCTGAAAAGCCTAAGGTGTTCTTATTGAGAGTATCAATTTTTAAGAAGGGATAGAATGTCTTGTTAATTTTTATTAAAGGTAAAATGAACAGTTGGCTTTTTCCGCTTGTTGCGGTGTTAGGTGTAAGCGACATCATCAGCGTTCAACTATTTTAGGCTATTGTTAACATGGACTTTTTTTCTCTAATACTTCTTGTCATAGTTATTCTAATAGTATTATCCATTGTTTGGAGTACGCTGAAAACGGGGATTTCCCCTATGATGAGTTCAAGCAAAGCGTGCAAAACCATGCTTGCTGAAATAGATACGTATGAAAAAGGACCTTTAATTGATCTAGGCTCTGGTTGGGGCACGCTGGTTATAGCTGTTGCCCAAAAACATCCCAATCAGCAAGTTATCGGCTACGAGTTATCTTGGTTTCCGTGGTTGGTTTCAAAAATTTTGAAACACAGTTTACGTTTAGATAACCTTACTCTCTTTCGTAAAGACTTTAAAAACGCTGATCTCAGCACTGCCTCGAGCCTAGTTTGTTACCTTTTTCCTGAAGGCATGGTCGCTCTTCAAGAAAAGTTAGTAGATGAAGTCTTTAATAAGGTTACTATTGTGAGTAACACCTTCGCCTTACCTTTATGTCAACCAACAAGAGTCATCAAGCTTAGAGATTTCTACCAAACACCTATTTACGTATATCATTGGCCACCAAAATGAGCTTTGGCTTTATTAAGGCGTAATGACGATATACTATATTCTAAATTTCAGTATCTAGCTGACAAAGCCACTCAATAATGAAAATTAACAATTGGCTGTTTTTATTTCGTTCAACATTTCAGTAAACTTTTAACCTCTCCTTATTGGAGTGTAGCTAAATAGTATCGGGGTTTGCACCCTTGGAGAATAAATGAAAAATGGATTTACGGGCGTTTTTGACATTGCATCAGTAGCAAAGATTTTAGTTCTTTGCATTCTAAGTATGGGCTCATATTTGATATATAAGCTCTACCTGTTGTCTAAGCAAATTAATAAACATACAGCGTTAAAAATATCTAAGACTTTTATTTTTATCACTATATTTTTATATATTATTTCGTTTAGCACTCTAATTCACGCACTAGTAAACTGGCAAGAGCCTGGTATTTTAAATTTCACCTTAGGTTTTCATATTATCTCATCTATTTTCGATATCACCTGGATAATTATGGTGCGTAATCGTATTAATCTAATTGCAGGCGCTAATAAAGGAGACAAACTTTGGTTAAACCCGTTTATTACCTCGTTGTTACATGTGGTTTATATGCAACATAAAATAAATCAAGGTTTGGCTAAAAACGCTACTGAGTATCAACGTTGAAGAGCGACCAAATATGAAAGCCCAAATAGCGTTGCAAAACTAATCAGAATCAACTGTAGAACTAGGCGAGTTAATATCTGCAGTTAAAGTACTAATAAACGTAGGCTTCTTCATTATTATTAGTGTGATATTGTTTTTATTAGGTATTATTCTAATTTTTATAGATATAATGAAACACAGTTATAATAAGTTGTTAGCTTAATAAGGGCAGTTAATGGGTGTAGGTGTTAAAAAGTTAGCAGAAGATGATTGTTATTTTACCAGTAAAATCGTTTTATTCGGCGTTGTTATATTATGTGCACTTTTTGGGCTTGGTCTAAGTCTATTGGTTAGTTTAGTTCTACTTGAGCCATCAACAGGGCAGTGGGCTAATTTATTAAGTTCTATTATTTTCCCTGTACTCGCTTCTGGGTATGTTTTGCATTATTACTATAAGCAGGTCTTTACTCGCGCTAAGTAATACAACCATAGCTTCAAACTAAACCAATAGCTTATTTGTGTGACTTATATTAATCACAGACGCTAACTTGGGTTTGTTCAAATAAGCTTAAATCTTCGAGAATAAGTTCACGTGCCTTTTCCATCGTAATAGGCGCAAAGCGTACTTTACCGCCTTGAGATAACTGACCTAATTTGGCGGTATCAATGGATATAACTGCACCGATTTTAGGGTAGCCACCAATTGTTTGACGATCATTCATTAATACTATTGGTTGGCCATCGCTAGGAATTTGCACGGCACCATGACAAATACCCTCTGATAAGATGCCGTTAATATCAGAGACAATTTTTTGACCTTCTAAACGATAACCCATCCGATCAAAGCTTTTACCAACGCTATATTCACTTGAAAAAAACAATTTTTGCTGTTCTACACTGAAATGATGTTGCTGATAACTAGGAATAATACGCAGCAGTACTTCTTGGCTATATTTAGGTTGGTCTTCTATAGATAAACTAACTAATTGAGAATCTTTTGTTGTTACACAAGGGAGTATATCGTTCGCGGCTAATTTTTTGCCCTTTAATCCCCCGATACCTTCACGGCAAACGGTTGCAGTGCTGCCAAAACTGGGTGTTATATTAAAACCACCAGCAACAGCAAAATAACTTCGCATACCAAGGTTAGTAAAACCTAGTTCGATTAAGTCACCGGCTTTCACCTGATAACTGCGCCATAACGTTTTTACTTGACCGTTAATGGTTAATGGCATGTCAGCGCCTGTTACGGCAATAACAGCATCTACTTGTGCAATGATGGCAAAACCACCAACACTCACTTCAATAGCACTAACATTAAGGGCATTATTACATAAGCGGTTTGCCCAGTGAAAAGCCAGCTTATCAATCGGACCACCATTGGTTAAACCGACATTAAAAGCACCATAACGACCCTCATCTTGAACAAGACTTAACATGCCTGGTCGTTTAACAATAAAACCTAAGTTTATTGCCGGTCTTCTTAAAGAAGCTTTACTTTGACTAATCATATGTTGCACCTAATACACCACCTAGTGCAAAAAAATCATCTTTGGAAATCGCTTTAAATTTAACCCTATCACCTACTTGAACGGGCATTGTTGGCGCTTTATTGGCGTTAAACATTTCAATAGGGCAAAGACCAATAATATTCCAACCGCCAGGAGAAGTACTTGGATAAACAGCTGTTTGCCTGTCAGCAATACCAACAGCTCCTTTAGGCACTTTTATACGAGGAGTGTTTAATCTAGGCATCGCAATACGCTGATCAACTTCGCCTAAATAAGCAAAGCCCGGCGCAAAGCCAATAGCATATACGTTATATTCTTGTTGCTGATGTAGGGTAATTATTTGCTCTATGGTTAAATCTTTAGATTTAGCCATAGCCGCTAAATCGGGTCCTGACTCGCTCGAATAATAAACAGGTAATTCGATGAGTGCCCCTTGATTATGATTAATTATTGGTGAGTTTATTAATAGCTTTTGCAATTTGTTAGTGATCTGATGATGGTCGATATTGTGTAAATTAAACATCACTAATATTGAAGCATAAGATGGTATTAAATCAATAATATCATTGCTCATCTCTTGCCTGATCAGCCATTGTGCTTGCTGTACTTTTGCGGCAACTTCATCATTAACGGGTTGGTCAAAATAAAGGATCAAGCTGTTTTCACCGGCAATTTCTATTTTAAATGTTGCTGACATTAACGAATAAGCTCCCTAATAGTGGCTATTGCTTCTACGCCCTCGAGGTTGTCACCGTGCACACACAAGCTGTCTACTTCTAAAGGTAAGCGCTTACCATTAATAGTGATGACACTGCTTTGCTCTTTTAACAGTTTAACTTGTGCGATCATTTTTTCTCTATTATGCACCGCACCTGTTATGTTGCGTGATAACAAACTGCCATCATCGTTGTAGCATCTGTCAGCAAAGGCTTCAGTGAGTATTTCCACGTTAAATTTTTCTGCTTGAGCGCGATGTTTTTTAATATTTGAGCTTGCTTGTATCATTAGCTTAAGTGGTTTGTGATATTGGGCTATGGCTGAAAGTATCGCCTCGCGCACTTCAATATTAGTCATCATGTCGTTATATAGTGCACCATGAGGTTTTACATAGCTAAGCTCAATATCTAAAGACTGAGCAACGCCATCAATAGCCGCCACCTGATATAAAACTAACGCAATAATTTCTTCTGTGGAGCACTTCATTGAGCGACGACCAAAACCAACTAAATCAGGGTAACTAGGATGAGCGCCAACACTAACGTTGTGCTGCTTAGCTAATTGTAATGTTTTTTGCATGACCAAAGGATCGCCGGCATGGAAGCCACAAGCAATATTTGCTTGATCAATGTGCGGCATTACTTTTGCGTCTGAGCCCATATTCCAAGAGCCAAAACTTTCGCCGAGGTCGCAATTTAACTTCATTTCATTTCCTAAAAATATTACCGTATATGCAGTGAAGAATTATGATTACTTTAACGATACTCTGACCAAGCATCGTTATTTTAAATCTTTAGCATGCTATTAAGTGACAAAGATTAGCCAGCATCTTACTAAATTTTAGGTGTATAAGGCTAATAGTATCTAAATAAGAGAGGCTAGATTACTTAAATCAAATGGCTGAGATAAATATAAAAAGATGTTAATGATACTTTTGGGAGTGTACAACAATAAAATCAATGCAATAAGACACTTGCCAGTTCAATAAATGATCATTTTTGTGTACCTATTGATCCTACATAATTTATTTTCGCAAGTAATAAGATAAAATGTTACCTGTACATTTCCTTGCATGTGTTAATGTCATTGTTTTAGACTTTACCGGCAGTTATGGTCTGTAGTCCTGTTAAGGCAAAGACTTGATTTAATGCTAGGTTTTCAAATAGGTAGTTGCCACTGACATGATAAAATAACGGGGTGTATTGATTACAATCATGGGATGAATGGCCAGTTGTTTGACGAGCGACTTTACATTAGCAATGCCTGTAAGGTATAAATTGGTATTGTTACTTTTGACCCTAGTAACAAGTAATCGGTCGTTTCTGTTAAAGTTAAAGTTAAAAATAAGCTAATCTTTAACAAGCTAATAGCTGACTATTGTTATAATTATTAATATACCAATAGATCTACTTACATTCTTATGGGGTTTTACCTAATTTCACCGTTGAAATTAGGTAAAAACGATGGTGCTAAATGCCGTATAAATATATATTATTTATTGTTTTTTCATGGTCACTGCAAGTTGGGGCAAATGACACCATAAACATTGCTTCAGACGAATGGTGTCCTTACATTTGTAATGAAGATGATAAGCCAGGTATATTAATTGAAATCATCAGTGAAATTGCTGAAGCTCAAGACTATGATGTTAATTTTACCCTTATGCCGCTGGCTCGTTCATTAAGGCTTCTTCAACAATCAAAGTTAGACATGGTCCTCGCTTTAACAAAAGAACACATTGAAGCTTTTGATTTAAGGCAAAGCCAACAAGTTTATGGCGGCTTGTATAATGACTTTTATGTTAGTAACGAAACTCAATGGAAATTTTCTACCATAGAGAACCTTAAAAACTTCATTGAACAGGGCAATATTCTTGGGCTTATTAATGGCTATGAATACGGCAGTGCAGTGAGTCGCCTAAAAGAAACCTCGGGTGAATTTATATTTTTAGCCTCGGGAGATAAGCCGTTATCCAGTGCTTTAAAAATGCTCAGTAAGCAGCGTATAACTGTGCTGCTTGATTCGCGTTTTAATGTTGAATATGAAATTCAGGATAAAAAAATCACTAACTTACAATATGCCGGTACCCAAGGTATATTTGTTCCGCTTTTTATCGGCTTTGCACCAGACACTAAACTTAACTATATTAGTGCCTTTGATAAAGGCTTAATAAAACTAAGATCAGAAGGACAACTGTCAAAAATATTGCAGCGTTATGGTATCTCAGATTGGCACTCAAAAAGTAGCCAGCCAAGGGACTAAATAAAACCCTCAGGCAAATATTTTTACCACTTGTTTACCGGTAAAACCTCCATCAACTTGAATATGCAGGGCACGAGAAACCTGCTGTGCGTTAAATTCAATTAAGGTAATATCAGGCGTTTGAATACTGCCTTTTGCTAGTGCATCAAGTAATTGATTACTCTTAAAACTCATTTTTTGTTGTGCGCACAAGCTATTGGCTAACCACGCACCAGCGAGTGATACTATGCCGATATTGGGCGCTTTTCTAAACATGAGCTCTTGGTCAATGTTAGGCAAGGGACGCAAGCAAGCAATACGACCACAAAACCTCATCAGCTCAATATTACGCATTGTTGAGTCACCACCAACAGAGTCAAGAACTGCATCAAAACCTTGTGGTCCTAATGCTAGGCGAATTTTTTGACAAAGTTTTTTATCGTGGTAATCAAATATTGCATCAGCACCGAGTTTCTTTACTAATTTATGATTATGCTTAGCAGCCGTGGTAAACACATCTGCACCACGTTCCTTGGCAAACTGAATAGCAAATTGCCCAACAGCACCTGCACCAGCCTCAATTAAAATAGTATCGCCTTGTACTACTTGTAATTTATCTAAAGCAATTAAAGCCGTCATACCGGCACAAGGAAGTGTTGCCGCTTCACTTGCTGTAACATTTTTTGGCACAATAGAAACGGCAAAGTTAGGGACTTTAGCGTACTCACTTAGCACGCCTTGTTGACCAATATTGGCATGCCACATAACGCGATCGCCAATATTAGGAAACAGGCCTTTTTTAGCTTGAACGACAATGCCAACTGCATCTAAGCCAAGAATATGAGGATATTGCCATTGAGAAAATCCACTTTTAGCGAAATGAGCATCAATAGGATTGAGACCTACATATTCAACCTTAACTAACAGCTCGTGTTCATCGCACTCAGGTAACGGCAATTGCACGTCAGATAAATGGATTTTTTCGTTTGCCTTTTCAAGCACTATAGCTCGCATAGAAGTAGGTTGGTCAATGTTGGGCAATATCTCAGTAGTTAGCATAAAAAAACTCAAACTTTACAAGGTGATTAAACCGTAACTCCACCGACCATTAAAAGCCTGATAGGCACTTACTTTGGCCAGAGATGAAGAAATGGTCGCGTTTACTGCATTTTCTTGGGCTATTAAAACATCCTGCCGCGCATCTAACAACTCTAAGTAAGGAATTTGCCCCTCTTGATACATAGCGTTAGCTTGCATAAAAGCTTGATGAGCAAATTGAAAACGTTTATCTGCAAAGCGTTTTTGTTCAAGGTGCTTTGTCAGCAATTGTAACGATAGTTCACTGTCATTAATAGCCGCTAAAACAACCTGCTGATATTGGCTATAAGCCGCTTCACTTAAATATTGCTGCGCGTCACGTTGCGCCAGTAAAGCTGGATAGCTTAATAATGACCATTGTATTTGTGGCGCGACTTGCCATTGATGCTGGCTATTATTTAATTGACTACTGCCAAGGCTTAGCACACCAACAAAGGCACTTAAACTAATGTCAGGTAACAAGGCTTTACTTGCGGCTACACTTAACGAATTAGCTTGGCTAAATTGATATAAGGCTTGGCTAATATCAGGACGTAAAGCTATAGCCGAACTGGGTTGCGCTAAAGTGACCTCAAAGGGTAAGTCAAAGATCTTTTGTTCATTATTAAGCTTTATATCGCCGCTTAAACGACCGGTTAATAAGGCCAACGTAGATAAATCGTTATATAATGCATAACTTGTTTCAGGTAATAATGCTTGTTGTTGACTTAACTGGGCACGAGTGCGGTTTAAGTCAAGTTCATTAGCAATGCCTTCTTCAACCCTGGCGGAAAGAACCAAGATACTTTTTTTAAGCGCAGCAACTTGCAGACTAATAATCTCTTGCTTTTGCATATTGCCCTGATAACTAATGAAACCTTTAACAACAGACGAAATCACTTCGATTTGCAAGGCGCGTAATTGTTCAGCCTGGCTCATCGCTGATGCATTGGCGGCATCAACTAACGCATTAATACGACCAAATAAATCGAGTTGCCAACTTAAGGCTAGATTAGCACTTGATTGACGACTAATATTATCAGCTATGCTAGTGCGTTGCGCACCAATCTCAAGCCCACCTTGTGGTAGAAAATCACTCTTTTCTACCTTGAGTTTAGCTAAAGCACTTTTCAATTGTAACTGACTTGTTTTTAAGTCATGGTTATTGGTAAGTGCATCTTTAATCAATTGATTCAATTGTACTGAGTTGAGTTGTTGCCACCAATTAATCTCGTCTTGACCGGTCAACTGTGTGGCTATATCAGCATCAGCAATAAAACTTTTCATTAATTGTTGATGCTGTTGCTCATCAATTTTGGTGGCACATCCCGAGAATAAGCTGGCGACTAAAACGACACCGACAGTTAACTTGGTTTTTAGCGGTTTAGCGCTAAATTGCTTGGCTTTTAAACTACGGGTAAGTAACTTAATCATTGGCTACTCCTCAACCTTTTTTTGTTTAGTCTTGGTCACTAAAATATAAAATACTGGCGTAAAGAGCAGGCCAAATACAGTCACGCCTATCATGCCTGAGAACACCGCATTACCCATAGCATGGCGCATTTCTGCTCCAGCACCTGTAGCAAAAACTAACGGTAGTACACCAGCCGTAAAGGCTATCGAAGTCATGAGTATTGGACGTAAACGCAGCTTACATGACTCAATAATAGCGTCAAAGTGAGATAAGCCTTGCTCGTTTTGATCCTTAGCAAACTCTACCATTAAAATAGCATTTTTCGAGGCCAGTGCGACCAGAACAATTAACGCAATTTGGGTGAAAATATTGTTGTCTGAACCAACGAGCCAAACACCTAACAAAGCAGAGAATATAGTCATGGGTACAATGAGAATAATGGCTAAAGGTAAACGCAAACTTTCATATTGTGCAGCTAAAACCATAAAGACTAAAAGCACCACTAGCGGAAAAACATACACCATAGTGTTGCCGGCTAATATTTGTTGGTAAGTCACTTCTGTCCATTCATAAGCAATACCTTTGGGTAGGGTATTGGCCAATATACCTTCTATTGCCGTTTGTGCTTGGTCTGAACTATAACCAGGGGCAGGGCTACCATTAAGCTCAGCACTTGGGTAACCATTGTAATGCATTACACGGTCTGGACCTGTTGTTGGCGTTACGGTTAAAACAGAACCTAACGGCACCATATCACCATGGCGATTGCGCACTTTGAGGTTTAATATTTGTTCAGGGTCTTGGCGAAACTCAGCTTCTGCTTGCGCTTTTACTTGATAAGTACGACCAAACATATTGAAGTCATTGACATAAACTGAGCCTAAATAGACTTGCAGGGCATTAAAGACTTCATCAAGTGGAATTCCTTGTATTAAGGCTTGTTCACGGTCGATATCTATATCCATTTGTGGAACTTGAATTCTAAAACTTGAAAACAGTCCTACCAATGCAGGGTCTTGTCTTGCTTTGTCAATAACTGCCTGTAAGCTATTAAATAACACTTCAAAGCCTTTGTTACCACGGTCTTCAATTTGTAACTTAAAGCCGCCGGTTGTACCTAAACCTTGGATTGGTGGTGGTGTAAATACCGCAACAAAAGCTTCATCTATGGCTGTAAAACGTTGGTTTAATTGCGCTGCAATTGCCATAGCTGATTTACTATCATCAGTTCGCAGAGAAAAAGCATCTAAAGGAAGAAAAACAATCGCACTATTAGGACTATTAGTAAAACCATTGATCGACAAGCCAGGAAAAGCAACAGTATGAGCAACACCTGGTATATCTAGAGCAATTTTTTCCATTTCTCTAACCACCGCATGGGTACGGTCAAGACTTGCTGCGTCAGGTAATTGAGCAATAGCGATAAGATATTGTTTATCCTGTGTTGGAATAAAGCCACCGGGCACACTGCTAAATAACTGTGCCGTTCCACCCAAGAGTGCGATATAGGCAACAATAACGATAACACTCATACGCATTAATTTTTTAACCAGCTTCTGATAACCATGGCTACCACGTTCAAAAACACGGTTAAAAGGCGCGAATAACCAACGGCCAAAAAGTTTATTAAGTAGGCGTGTTAATCGGTCTGGTTTACTATCGTGTGATTTTAATAACAATGCCGCCAATGCTGGCGATAACGTTAAAGAGTTAAAGGCCGATATTATCGTTGATATCGTAATAGTTAAGGCAAATTGTTTATAAAATTGCCCCGATAGGCCACTAATAAATGCCGTTGGTATAAATACCGCACTTAATACTAAGGCGATAGCGATAATAGGTCCTGTGACTTCTGTCATGGCAACGCGTGTTGCTTCTAAAGGACTTAGCCCTTTTTCGATGTTACGCTCGACATTCTCAACGACAACAATAGCGTCATCGACGACAATACCTATTGCTAGTACTAAACCAAAGAGTGATAGGGTGTTAATTGAAACGCCAAGTAATTGCATTACCGCAAAGGTACCAATTAACGACACGGGTACGGCAATTAACGGGATAATTGAAGCACGCCATGTTTGTAAAAATAGTATTACCACAATCACAACTAAAACAATGGCTTCAATTAAGGTCGTTATTACTGCATCGATAGAGTCACGGACGAAAATAGTGGGATCGTAAACTATGTCGTATTCGACACCAGCAGGGAAGTCTTCAGATAATAACGCCATAGTTGCCCGTACTTGATCTGATAACTCAATAGCATTAGAACCAGGTCGTTGAAAAATAGGCATAGCTAAAGCAGGTTGCCCGTCTAACATGGCACGCAAGGCATAAGTATTTTGTCCTAGGTCAACACGAGCGACATCTTTTAATCGAGTAAGCTGGCCTTGTTCGCCGACTTTAATAATTACTTGTTCAAACTCTTCAATGTTATCAAGACGGCCTTTTACATTGAGTAATACTTGAAATTCACTGTCGTTAGCAGCAGGTTGAGAGCCTAAACTACCGGCAGCAACTTGTTGGTTTTGCTCACGTAATGCATTAATAACATCGGTTGCGGTTAATTCACGCGCAGCTAATGCATCTGGGTTAAGCCAAACGCGCATCGAATATTGACCACCACCAAATAATTTTATATCACCAACGCCGGGTAAGCGGGAGATTTTATCTTTAACGTAGAGATCGGCGTAGTTAGATAAATATGCGGTATCATGGCTTTCTTGGGGTGAATATAAATGTACCACCATAGCTAAATCAGGCGATGATTTTTCTGCAACCACACCCAGACGTTGCACTTCTTCTGGTAAGCGAGATAATGCACTATTAACGCTATTTTGTACTTGTACTTGCGCGCGATCTAGATCAGTTCCAAGAGCAAACGTCACCGTTAAGGTCATACGACCATCGCCAGTGGCTTGTGAAAACATGTATAGCATGTTTTCAGTGCCGTTGATTTCTTGCTCAAGTGGGGTTGCCACTGTTTGTGCAATAACCGAAGGATTTGCCCCCGGGTAATTTGCCGTAACCACCACGGTTGGTGGCACAACACCAGGGTATTCACTAACGGGTAGTTGAAAAAGTGAAAGTCCACCAGCAAGTAGAATGACAAATGACAAGACAGCTGCAAATATCGGGCGTTGTATAAAAAAATGGGAAAAATTCATGGTTAACTCTTATTCTTCTGACGTTAGTTTTGCCGTTAAACTGGCATCAGCAACAGGTGATAAAGTAAAGGCAATACCAGCACTATCAATGGTGACATTATTAGGTGCGACAGGCATGCCTGGACCTACGCGGGCAGGACCATTAACAGCAATAACATCTGTTGCTTTTAGCCCGGAAGTAATTGCCTGTAAACTGCCGTAACGCTCACCCAATTTAACCAGCTTATATTGCAAAATATTATTTTCACCAACAGTTAAAACAAAATTATTTTTTAAGTCGGTACCAATAGCGCGTGAAGGCACGATAATTTTTTCGGTAATGGCATTTGCAGCCAACTTGATGCGTGCAAAAGAGCCTGCACGGAGTTGGTTTTTCTCTTCATTAAATACCGCTCTTACCCGCAATGTGCCGGTTGCCGAATTTATTTGGTTATCAATAAAATCAATATAGCCTTGGTAAGCAAACTCACTTTGTCCTACTTTTTGCATCATGACTTTTTGCTGATCGGAGGCACTAATATTAGCAAAATCGCTATTCCAGGTGCGCTCATCAATGTCAAAGTAAGCAAACATCGCTTGGTTAGAAACAATCGTTGTTAGCACACTTTGTCCGGCGATAATGTTATTGCCTTTGGTAATGTTGGCGCGAGAAATAATACCGTCGATAGGTGAACGAATAGCGGTAAATTCTAAATCAAGTTGTGCTGCTGTTAATTGTGCTTGTAATGCAGCGAGTTGTGCTTCGCGCTGACGTAATGTTGACGTGCGAGACTCTGCTTGTTCAGTGGATATCGCTTTTCGTTGAGTTAAACGTATTGCACGTTCTTCTTCACTTTTTGCTTGATCAAATGCAGCTTTTGCACTGTTAACTTGTGCTTGAAGGCTAGCAACAATAGCTAAAAAGGGTCGATCATCTAGTTTAAACAGTAGGTCGCCCGTTTTAATTTGCTGACCCTCATCAAAAGCAATCGACTCTATTACCCCTGAAACACGTGGTTTCAAAGCAACTTGCTCAGGAGCTTCTAAGTGGGTGGTATAGGTATGCCAATTTTGTACAGATTTGACTAGCACTTCTGCCACATCAATCGACTGTAGTTGTTGCTGCTGTGTTTTTTGACTAGGCGCTTCTGAGCAACCTAATAAAGTTAAGCTTGCCATAGCAATAGCTACTGCGATTAAATGTTTATTCATAATAAGACCTCTTTTAATTTGAGCGCAATTTTACGTAACAAACCTGTTGATAAAAACCATAGATTTTGCATTTGATTAGTGCCAAAATGGCATCAATTGAATTGTGATGGTAATAAAGTATGGATACGACTAGCCGATTATTGATGTTGCTTGAAGTGGTTGAACAAGGTTCTTTTATTAAAGCGGCTGAAGTACGTAATATTGACCGTTCGGTTATTTCTAAACAGCTCAGCCGCCTTGAGGAACAATTAGGCGTTAGATTACTTAATCGCACTACACGTTCATTTTCCTTAACGGCTGCTGGCGCTGAGATGGTTAAAAAAGCAGCTGAACTTAGAGAGTTACTGGGCGAAACAGTACGAATGGCTGAAAATTATCATTTGGAGCCCCAAGGAGTCCTCAAAATAACGTCTTCTACCTTATTTGGGAAACGTTACTTACAGCCAGTCATTAACGATTTTCAAATGCGCTTTCCGCAGGTTGAAGTAGAATTGCGTTTAGATGATCGTGTTATTGATATTGTCTCAGAAGGGTTTGACCTTGCGTTTCGTATCGGTGAGCCCAAAGATTCGTCGTTAATTGCTCGTAAAATAGCGCGTAATCGTTTGTTAATTTTAGCGACCCCGACATTTATTGCTAATTATGGTTTACCTCAAACTATCGAAGATTTAACGCAATTACCGGCAGCAAGTTACGCTAGCACCTCGTTTAAAGTCGAAGGTGTTCGCTATTATGATAAAAATGGTGAAGCCAAGGAACAAAAACTCAATAGTATTTTTAGGGCAAACGATGCCGAAGTTTTATTGATGAAAACATTATCAGGTAGCGCGTTTTTTGTTGCGCCAGCTTTCGTACTTGATAACGAAGTGAAAGATGGTCGTTTAGTACCTTTATTGACCGACGTTAGATTAATGGAGTATGGCGCTATCTATGCAGTATATCCACATCGCGATCTACCCGTTAGAACGCGATTATTTTTTGATGCGGTTCGTGAGTATTTAGGAAAAGAAATACCTATTTGGGAACGGGCTATTCCTAACTTTGAACAGTTATATACCCGGTAGATATTTGTCTGTGCTATTAAATATTAACCCGCCAATTTTACTCGTTTTATTTGCTTGTTTACCTCAGTTAAATTACCTGTCTTAAGCCAAATTCTTGCGCCAGCGCTACCAGCGGTTACCGTTAAAGTATCGCCTAATGGCAAACGTACCCAACTATGCTTTTGTAATAAATCACTGGCTGTTTGTAATTCCCCTGATAACACTAAAACTTCAGCCCCTTGAGTCGCGACAATATTCATTACTGCGCTCGGTTCAAAAGATAAAATAGCGACCTCTTCGATTGTATCTTGGTGTAGTGGGATAATTGAAACGCCTAGTATTTCTGTCGGTGTTGCAGACATTTGCTGTGTTTGTAAACAAACATGGCTTCTATCTTCTGGCTGAAATTGCCAAAGTTTTACAAAAATAATACAGCCTTCATCAGAACGTGGTGTATGAGAAGATTGTGGTGGGTTTCTAATATATGAGCCGACAGGGTAGTCGCCGTGTTCATCTTGAAATACACCTTCAAGTACAATAAATTCTTCACCACCGGTGTGAACGTGGGCAGAAAACTTACTCCCTTTTGCATATCTTACTATTGATGTTGCTCTGGCCACTTCACCGCCTACTCGGTCTAACGGTCTTCTGTCTACGCCAGGCATAGGTGAAGCTAACCATGCTAATGAGGTACTGTGCACGATAGCTCTTTGTTCAAAGTTAGCTAAAATTTCCATAATCAATCCTATTTTAAAACAGTAAGGGTGAAAGTGAGTCATTTTACATTTAGTAAAAACCTTCATGTAAAATGACTAACAGTCATTTTTTATTTAACGCTTGGACGTTCAGCAACCTTAGCACGCCAATTGAGTAAATGTGTGTATTCGTCGGGTACGGCTATTTTTGCAAAGTCAGCAAAACCAAGACCGGCAAACAGGGTAATATCAGCGACAGTAAAAGCTTCACCTGCGACATAAGTCTGGTTGCTTAAAACAGTGTTAAAGTATTTAAAACCAGCAAGTGCTTTCTCGCCTTGTTTCTTACCCCATTCTTTATTTTGATATGTTTCAAGTTCAGGTCCTAGGCCGTCGGTAGCATGATGAAAATAAGTAGCGACAGCATCAAGTACCATTAATTCAGCTCTTCGTTGCATCATGCTAATAACGGCACGCGATTTTGCCGTTGACCCTGTTAACGATATCCCCTCAAAAGTGTGGTCGATATATTCAATAATAGCAGAACATTCAGCGATGTAAGTTCCATCATCTAATGCCAATACGGGTACGCTGGCTAAGGGGTTCATAGCGATGAAAGCGTCACTTCGATGTTCTTTGTTCATCACATCAACAGCAATAAAAGTGACCTTGTCAGAGGCGTTTTTCTCTGCTAACGCCATGCGGACACGCAATGGGTTAGGAAAACCTTCCATATCATATATTTTCATTTTATATTTCCAATTAATTTGGTTATCGTTGTTTACTTGACTACCTACTGGTAGGTAGTCTGCGTATTTTTAATTATATTGTCAAATTTTATTTAAAACTCAAGTCTTCTAAAAAATTAAAGTTGCTTTTACAGGTCGAGCTAGTTAATATTTATCTATCAGTAGATAGTTTTTTTTAAAGTTTACATATGAATAATAAACGTGTGATTATTGTCGGTGGGGGATTAGCGGGTTTATATACCGCTTATCAACTAGAACAGTTGAATATTCCTTATCTTCTTTTTGAAGCAAAAGATGTTTTTGGTGGCCGTATATATAGCGAGCAACCGAAAGTGTATGATGAAAATGAACCATTACATGATTTAGGTCCGACGTGGATATTTCCGCATCATCACCAGATGAAAGCACTAGTGGCTGACTTGCAAACACATTTATTTGACCAACATATTGAAGGTGCGGTTGTTTATCATGCGGATCAGCATACTCAGCCGCAAATTATTGAAAATGGTCAAGGGCCACTTTTACATCGTTTAGCTGGCGGATTATACAAGCTCATTTTAGCTTTACAGGCTAAGCTATCTAAAGATAACTATCAGCTTAGTTGTCAAGTCGAGCAATTAACAAAAGTGCACGATAGCTGGCAAGTGACAGTAAAAAATACTAAAGATGACTCGACATCTATTTTTGAAACCGACCATTTAGTTTTAGCTTTACCGCCGCGGATCATTAATGAATTTTTAACACCCGTTCATTGGGCAAGCAAAGCTTTAACCGCAGCCCTTGTCGCTGTGCCGACTTGGATGGCAAGCCAAGCTAAGTTTATTGCAACTTATGAAGAGGCTTTTTGGCGAACGAAAGGCTTAGCAGGGCAAGCCTTTAGCCGTGTTGGACCTATGATAGAAATTCATGATGCCTCGGCACAAGTACAGCAAGATTTCGCTTTATTTGGTTTTATTGGGCTTTCGTCACAAGCGATAGAAGGTTTATCTGTAGAACGGGTTAAAGCTTTGTGCATTAATCAACTGAGCTTATTATTTGGTGATGAGGCCCAGCAATACTCACAGTGTTATTTAAAAAGCTGGGGTAATGATCATTATGTTGCCGTTGAAAAAGACAGAGTGGAGCCACCAAATCATCCTTATTTTAATATGAAGGGGTTTGCTGGCGAATTATCCTCATTAAATTTATATTTAGCCGGTAGCGAATTTGCTCAGCAAGAAGCCGGTTACCTTGAAGGCGCATTATTTGCCGCAAATACAACCATTAGGTCATTAAAAAAAGAATTTAATGACCTTAACTAGAGAGAAAATATAATGAGTAAAAGTTCTTATGCTTTATATCACAAGGTTCATTGTCCATATTGCCGACAAGTCATTGCCGCAATGAAAACTAGCAATGTTACGCTTGAATTACGTGACACAGAGAAAAATTTAGCCTTTAATAAAGAGTTAATCGAACAAGGGGGAAAGAAACAGGTACCTTGTTTAAAAATTACAGAAAATGGTCAAGAATCTTGGCTGTATGAATCTGGAGATATTATTAACTATTTGAATAAAATAGCCTAGTCATTGATAATGGATGAAATTATTAAATTTATTAAATTTATTAAATTTATTTAATAATTTCATCATTTACTTCACCTTCAAATAGCATTTATTTATGAATAAAAAATCTCAAATACTCAAATTAGCTGAAAATAAAGTAAGATCTGGTGGCTATGGTAATTTTAGCTTTAGGGAACTGGCTGATGAAATTGGCATTAAAAGCTCAAGTGTTCATTACTATTTTCGTACAAAAGCTGATTTAGGTGCCGCACTAGCACACCAGTACGTAGATGATTTTTTAGCGTTATTAGATGCTGAAAAAGCAAAATTAAAGGGCCGTAGTGCGATTAATCTCTATATTAATGCTTTTAAAACGGCATTAGAAAAAGACAATCAAATGTGTTTATGTGGCTTGTTAGGCGCACAGTCAGATGCACTGCCAGAGCAAGTCAACATAGAAATAAAACGCTTTTTTGAATTAAACATCGCATGGTTACAACAAGTCTATATTGAAGAAAAAGGTTTAGCAGTAGACATTGCCAAAACTAAAGCTATTCAGTTATTAGCTACTTTAGAAGGGATGATGATTTTAGCAAAAGTGTTAGACGATACAACGGCTTTTGACAGCCTTAATGATTATATCAATGAGGACATTTAATCGAGTCTATTGATGATAGTGTTACTTGCCAATCATCATATTTAGCTGATCATTTCTTTACTTTAAAGTGCAGAAAAATAGTGAGGCTAGGTAGTAGA
The DNA here is from genome assembly GCF_014077195.1 of Colwellia sp. BRX9-1. NCBI lineage: Bacteria > Pseudomonadati > Pseudomonadota > Gammaproteobacteria > Alteromonadales > Colwelliaceae > Colwellia > Colwellia sp. BRX9-1. Next base: position 52,345 of record NZ_JACGVM010000011.1, on the reverse strand, counting down.
GCATAGTTAAGGAGGTTCTTAAAAATATAAAAAATGCCATTAAATATAGAGGCATTTTTACAACACTCTTTTTATCGAGGTAACAACGGCTAAGGGACTGCCAAATGATTAACACTCTTTTCATCTAAACTTTCTTGCCACGTTTCTGGCATTTTCTCCATAATTCGCACTAATAATTGCTTAGCCACTGCCTTATCTTCTAATTGCTCTGATGAGTGTGACAATATTGTTGCCCATAAATAGCTTTTTGCTAAAAGCTTATCTTTATTGATTTGTGCTTTGTTAAAGACTTGCCAATACAATAAAGCGGTTGGCATATAAGCTTTTTTGTATTTTCCTAATGCCGCGATTTCATACCAGTGCAAAGCCTCTTTCTCGTCAACATTCATGCCAATTCCTTTATCATAAAATTGTGCTAACAGATAAGCTGAACTGGGCGATTTTTCACTCGCAACATGCTGTAGCCAGTTAAAAGCTTGTTGATAATCTTGCGGGAAATATTGACCATAAAAATACCACTGAGCAAGCTTGTTTTGTGCACTAATCGAGCCTTGCTGACCGGCCTCAAGGCAAAGCCGTTGCCCAGCCATTAAATCAACTTTAACACCATCACCGGAAAGTAATAATTCGCCAGCCTGGCATGCTCCTGACGGTATTCCTTGTTCAAACGCTTTTATAAACCAATGGTAAGCCAATTTTTTGTTTTGCTTAACTCCTTGTCCTTCAAAAAAGCATTGCCCCAATGATTGCATAGCGCCTGGCATATTATTTTTTGCTGCTTTTTGATACCATTGACAGGCGGTTGAACGGTTGGGGGTGATCCCCCAGCCTAGATCGTAAAATAACGCGACAGTAAATTGCGCAAGACCATTTTCTAAATTGGCTTGTTCTTTAAAGGCTATTAATGCGGCTTTATATTGCTGCTTTGCCAGTAATGCTTGGGCATTACTTAATGGGCCTGCCCAATCATCAATGTTTTTCGCAAAAACAGGTGGTTTGAAGAGTATTAGTAGAATAAAAAAAACAAGGCCGGTAGTTAATCGACCTTGAATTATTTGACCTTTAGATGATTTAGTCATATTAATTACGCGACGGGAAAACACCTTGTAAGGCAATTAACCAAGTGAGCGAAAGGTAAGGGCCGCGAATATTAAAGTCTTGACTACTCCCATTATTATTAACCACGGTATCAGATGTTGAACTTACCTCAACACCTAAACTTAGTGCAATCGCATCAGCTCTCATATCGACATTAGGAGCACCATTACTATATATATTTTCCCTATTCGGACTATTTGATAAAGCCGCGTCCGTCGGTGAATTAGTTGTACTACTTGATGCTAATGCACGTAATGCTATTGTGGTAGCACTGGTATCGACAACATTGCTCGTTGTGGTTGTTGCGGTATGATTATGAGCCGGCATTTGTAAAATATTCAAGACATGAGTTTCTGACCCACCTCTTTGTCCTAAACGGTAATTACCAAGTCCGGGTCCTTGTCCCTGACCAATAGGTGAGCGCCCACGTAAATCGGGTAGTCCAAAAGTTGAACGACCATCGCCACCATAAGTAGTACCAAGAAGAGCAAATAACGCATTATTACTTGAAATCGCTAGTAATTGCCCTTCAGCTTTTGCCCAACTTCGAATAGCAAAATTACCACCAAAAGCACACATCCCACCCAAATATGGTTGAGAAGAGCAGGCCAGTGCTTTCATCGGCATCGTGATAGCCGTGATACTAAATCCTAAAATGCAGCTTAATTTTATTACCTTTACAATATTCATTTCTATTATCCTTAATTTGTAAAAAACCATTAATTATTTATTTTGCGCTTTACTTGTAATAGTGCCATCGCCATAAAAAACAGTATAAATGTACTAGGCTCTGGCACTTGTGACGGTGGCTGTGTGTTGGTTAAATTTTCTGCACCAACAATACTAATAAAGGCACTGGTGCGTGCATTAAAAGTAGAGCTATTGTCGAAAGCTTTACCATCCATTTTTAATAATGCTGAGAAGTTATCTGAGGCACCTGCCGCCAACGTAATATCAAAAATAAAGGTGCCATTATCAGATAGTGCTGCCCCACTAGTCGGTAAATCTGTACCATTTTTTTTGTCAATATAAAAAGTATCTGAGGTTAAATCAGAGGCAAATAATTCACCGATTAAAGTATTTAAAAGGTTTATTTCAGCATCAATAAAAGCTTCAGGCCCGTCTGCATCAGCAAAGTTTAAAAATGCTAATTCAAAAAATATTTTATAAGTATCGGTAGCTGAACTATTGAATAAGGAAAACCTCATGTCAAAGATAAAATCAGGAACTTCACTTATTGCACCCGCAGTAGAAGAGCTTATAGCACTAACACCAACGCCATCTCCAAAATCAGTCAATGTCCCTGCTAAAGGGTTTGCACCTGTTGGCGTGAGATTAGCAATAGAGGTGAGTGTCGTGCCGCCACCAATAACAAGTGACATATCCGCACTTTGACTGGCGTTACCTGTGGGAGAAGCTGAATTAGTAGTATCGAGTTCAGCGTTACCGGTAATAGAGATATCTAGCGGAATTAACCCCGCAGTAACTGTTGGTGCAATTAAACTAAAAGCACATAGAATAGAACAAAACCTGAGAACTTTACGCATCCGTGTAATCCTTTTTAAAGTGGTTGATGAGTCATATGCAAGGTTTAAACCCTTTTACTAATTGATTATAAAAACAACAGTTTGTAATGTGTAGCAAAATGACAAAAAGATAAAATGTAAAAAATACTGACATATTTATTGTTTTAAAATCGTTCTATAAAAATATTAGCCAATAAAATAAGTATCTTCTGAACCTTATGTGAATTTCATACGTATTTAGTTTAATTTAATCAATGTTGTATGCTTACTTTTTACTGAATTAGAAAGTATCGCTTTATTTTATTGTTTGATCAGGTGTTTAGTCTAACAACTCAATATTGAATGGGCTAAAAACACTCAGGAATAACAGTAGTGAACATTAATAGTTTTTCAATTATAAATAAAAAATGGGATTTATGTATGCCACTAATAATTAAAAATGGTTTTTTGGTGATTTTTAGTTCATTTTTGCTATCAGCCTGTAGTTTTAGTTTTATTTATAACCACTTAGACTGGTGGAGCAATTGGTATCTTGATGATTACGTTACCTTAAGCCAAGAACAGCAAAAAACATTTGATACGACATTTAATGAGCTGCATACATGGCACCGACGAACACAACTCAGTGAATATAGTCGGCAACTTATCACGCTAAAAGACCAAGTAAATCGCGGTATTACCGTAGAAGAAGTCGACGATCAATTAGTCATCATCAAACAGCATTGGCTTGCAGTGCGAGAGCAAGCAAAACCGGCACTGATATCGTTAGTTCATACCCTGAGTAGTCGCCAAAGAAAACAAGTTGTCGATGAAATTGCCAATAATAATGAAGAACGTCTCGACGACTATGATGAGTTATCTCAAGAGCAATGGCTTAACGAAACATGTATAGAACGACAAGACCAGTTCAAAAAATGGTTGGGGAAGTTAACTGAAAGTCAAAAAATTGAAGTATGTCAACTGACCAAAAGTTTAGCACCGACATTTAATCATAGAATGGATTATCGAATAAAATGGCACTCAGGTTTAAAACAAGTATTAGCCATGGGATTAGATAGACAAGAATATGAAGTGATGTTTACTGAACTTATTTCTGAACCAGAGTCATTAAAGTCAGAGCAACACAAAACATTATCTAAAAATAATAGTGATACCTCTGTAAAAATATTTCATATTATGATGAACAGCTTAACAGATAAACAATTGAATCGATTTAATAATAAACTTGATGATTTAATTGAGGACTTAAAAGAACTGGCTATAAACACTTAGCACCAAATCTTATTTTAAAGCACTTATATAAGACAACTTTGCGTTGACGTTGTTATTTTCCCTCGTGTTTAATTTTAATTATCTCTTCTTGGTTGTACCCGCCTGAAAATAAAACTATTTTTTCACATGAAAAGTAAACTTAATCTTAGTTTTATCGTATAACATATATTAATTTATACATATCACCGGTAGTAAGTGCGATTAACGTGCAGACACCAGCAAAAATAATTTAAGAGAGTGCTAAATGAACGATATTAATTCACCACAAAAACCGGTGGAAGTGACCCAAAAACCTGTTGTTTGGGGAATACATTTGATTGTAACCATCGTGATTTTTGCTATTGCTTTTGCAATTATTGCAGCGATGTTTGCTAGTAAACCTACTCCACGTAAATGGGGAGGAGGACCGCCGGCTTCTGTTGGTGTTGAAACAGTACAACTAACGGCTACGGATTACCCTGTTTGGATTGAATCTTACGGCTCAGCTGAGCCTTTAACTAGAACGCAATTAGTTTCAGATGTCAGTGGGCGTGTTATTGAGGTCGCTAATAATATTCGTGCAGGAGCATCATTTAAAGCGGGTGATGTTTTACTGGCGATCGACCCTCGTGATTATCAGATAGAAGTTGATGTTGCAAAATCAACGGTCGCTAATGCTTGGGTAAAATACAAAGAAGAGTTGGCTCAAGCAGATGTCGCTGAGCGCGACTGGAATGTTAGACCCGGTAGTAAAGCGGGTCGCGATTTAGCACTTCGCATTCCACAAGTTGCGGCTGCACTCGCTTCTTATGACGCATCTAAAGCGCAATTGGCGAAAGCCAAACTCAACCTTGAGAGAACTCAAGTTAAAGCCCCCTTTGACGGAAAAATTTTGAAGCAAATGGTTGATTTAGGGCAAGTTGTTAATCCGTCTCAAACTATTGCTGAGATATATTCCACTGATTATATTGAAGTAAGATTACCGGTAAAAGCCCAAGACCTAGCGCACATCTACTTACCCGATGAATACAATGCACCAGGCAACGAGCCTACAGACAACAAGGAACATCAATCTGTTGTTCTTTTTGAAGGTGAGTTAGGTGGTAAAACTTATACATGGAAAGGTAAGTTAGTACGTAGTGAAGGAGCTTTTGATTCATCTACTCGTATGCTTTACGTTGTTGCCAAGCTCGATAATCCTTTTGTTAGCTCTCCACAACTCCCCGCATTACGTGTTGGGCAGTTTTTAAGAGCAAAGATTGAAGGCACACAATTGAAGAATGTCTATGCTATTCCAAGAAGAGCAGTAAGTCAGAATAATATGATTGCGGTTGCAGAAGATGGTTTATTGCAAAAACGTGCTATTGAACCTTTATGGACAGATGTTGAGTCTGTCGTTATTTCGGCTTCTTCACTTGCTGGCGATATTTATAATTATGCTGGCGCTATTGATTCTACCGATAAGCTTATTTTAACGCCAACGGCCAATTTAGCCGCGGGTACCCGAGTTAAATCATTGAATGACATTAATTCGACAACCAATGAAGAATTAGCTAAAAAGAAAATGACAACACCTGCAATGAATCAAGAGATACAAGATAGTGATAGTGAAAAGCAAGAAGGTTTACCGGCTTTAAAAAAATCCCCAAGTAATTCATCCACTTCGACTACGGACTAGGAACTCATTATGCATGGTTTAATCGCTTGGTTTGCTCGTAATGACGTCGCTGCTAATCTTCTTATGGTGGTCATCGTTGCCGTTGGACTTTATAGTTTGTCTAACAAAATCCCTGTAGATTTATTTCCTGAATTTGAAATAAATACTGTACAAGTTAGTGCTGTTTTACCTGGCGCTTCACCACAAGAGGTTGAAGAAGGTTTAACCATAAGAGTGGAGGAAGCGATTCAAGATATCGAAGGCATTCGTGAAATGACTTCGCGCTCTAATGAAGGCAGTTCAACCGTGACTGTTGAAGTAGAAGATGGTTTCGACGTTAGAGAAGTACTCGACGAAATGAAAGTTCGCGTAGATGCGATTAATAATTTTCCTGTTGAAGCTGAACGTCCTTTGGTGACAATGCCTAAGCGTATGCGTGACGCCATTGGTGTGGTGATGTATGGCGATTATGACAGCTTAACATTACGCCGCTTTGCTGAAGATGTTCGAGATGAAATAGCTTCGTTGCCTGGGGTTACTCAAGTCAGTGTTGATAACTCTCTGCGTTTTGAAATATCGATTGAAATACCTGAATGGTCATTAAGAAAATATGATATTACCTTAGAGCAGGTTGCCGACGCTTTACGACGTAACTCTACAGATGTATCCGCCGGTAATTTGAAAACTGAAGGCGGAGATATTTTTATCCGCAGTATTGGTCAAGCTTATAAAGCAAGTGACTTTAGCCAGCTACCGATATTAACTGATAAAGATGGTACATTAATCCGTTTAGGTGATATTGCTGTTTTACGTGATGAATTTGAAGAAACCCCCTTGAGAACAAGATTTAACGGTATACCCGCAATAGAGGTAGAGGTCTTTCGCGTTGGTGATCAAAGTATTATCGAAGTAACCGATGCCGTTAAAAATTATATCGCAGGTAAACAACAAGCATTACCGGTAGGGTTAACGATGACTTACTGGCGCGATCGCAGTAAGTCGATAAAAGCACGTTTAGCTACGCTTACTACAAGCGCTTGGCAAGGTGCGCTATTAGTTATTCTTCTCTTAGCTTTATTTTTACGACCCGCCGTTGCATTTTGGGTGTGTCTTGGCATTCCAATGTCATTTATGGGTGCATTTATATTGATGCCATTTTTTGGTATATCTTTGAATTTAATGAGCCTATTTGCTTTTATTTTGGTGCTAGGTATTGTTGTCGATGATGCGATTGTTACGGGGGAAAATGTTTACGAACATATGCAACGCGGTACTGATCCCCTTACCGCTGCCATTAGAGGTACTCAAGAAGTTGCCGTACCGGTTACCTTTGGTATTTTAACGACTGTTGCAGCCTTTATACCCCTGGCTTTACTTGAAGGACGAGGCAGTTGGTACCAGAGTATTCCTTACGTTATTGTGCCGGTTTTACTCTTTTCATTGATCGAGTCTAAATTGGTATTACCCGCGCATCTTAAACATATTAAACCGCGAACAGGCGCGCCATCGCGGCTAACACGTATTCAAATGGCAATATCTACCTCTTTAGAGACGTTTATTGCTAAATTTTATCAACCAACATTAGCATTAGCGCTGCGCTGGCGTTACGCGACGCTGGCAATTATGTTGTCGTCACTTTTTATAGTTATTGGTGCGCTTTCAAGCGGACAGACAAAATTTGTATTTTTCCCTCGTGTGCAAAGTGAAGTAGCAACAGCAACACTAACAATGCCAACAGGTACCGCTTTTGAAAGTACCGATCGTATTGTTCAACATATGACTACGCAAGCAAAGTTATTACAAGAGAAATATATTGATCCCGAATCTGGTGAGTCTATTATTAAGAATATTTATTCTATTAGTGGTGGACGTAATTCAAGTACGGGACGTGTTCGTGTCGAAACAATCCCTCCAGAAGACCGCAGCACAGATATTGGCACGCAACAGATAGTTGCAGAATGGCGTAAAATGGTTGGACAAGTCGCTGGCGCTGAGCAATTAAATTATCGAGCTGAGATTGGTTGGAATAGACCCGCTATTAATATCGAATTGCGTGGCAAGAATGCTAATGATTTAGCTGAGCTAGGCGATAAATTCAAAAGTAAATTAACGCAGTACTCAGCAGTTTCAGATGTTGAAGACTCAATGTCTGATGGCAAAGAAGAACTACAATTAAAACTTAAGCCCGAAGCAACGTTACTTGGACTTAATTTAAATATGGTTGCAAGACAAGTTCGTCAAGCAGTCTACGGTTTTGAAGTTCAGCGTATTCAACGTGGGCGCGAAGAAGTGCGAGTTATGGTGCGCTATCCTATTGCTGCTCGACAGTCGATTGAGACGTTAGAGCAGATGATGATAAGAGTCGAAGCCGGTCAAGAAGTTCCGCTATGGCAGATTGCTGATATCGTGCCTGGATTAAGTCCTTCGAGTATTTTACGTATTGATCGACAGCGAACACTTTCTATTACGGCTGACTTTAACAAAGAACAAGGTAATTTGTCTGCGGTGCAGGAAGAGTTAGAAGAGTTTTTACAACAATCGATAAGTACGTATCCAGGCATGAATTATGAAATGGCTGGTGAAGCTAGAGATCAAAAAGAGTCTTCCCAAGAGCTGAAATTTGGTATGTTTGGCTTGTTATTAGTGATTTATATCCTGCTTGCTATTCCGTTTAAAAGTTATTCTCAGCCTTTAGTGGTGATGATGGTTATTCCTTTTGGCATTGTCGGTGCGGTAATAGGTCACTGGATAATGGGCATGGATTTAACCTTACTGAGTCTGATGGGGGTCTTAGCGTTATCGGGGGTGGTGGTTAACGATTCACTGGTCCTGGTCGACTATATTAACAAAAAGCGTGCTGAGGGAAGTGCTGTTTTTGAAGCTGTTTATGCCGCTGGTGGTCGTCGCTTTAGACCGGTTTTATTGACATCATTAACAACGTTTGCTGGTTTAATGCCACTTTTATTTGAAAAGAGTACTCAGGCACAGTTCTTAATTCCGATGGCAGTGAGTCTTGGCTTTGGTATTTTATTTGCGACAATCATTACATTGTTTTTAGTGCCGATAAATTATTTGATTATGGAAGATATCAAACGCTATTTCGATCGTTATAAAAATGACATGCGTTGGTTAGTACGTAAAGGCGTTAGTAAAGGAAAATCGTCATAACGTCAGCCGTTAAACGCTCAACTATGTTGTTGCGATTACACTAAAAAATTGCCAACCTTTTATTAGGTTGGCAATTTTTTTATTGATAATAAAAATTTAATCGCACTATTATCTGCAGTACTGATTTCTTTAAATTTTATTAAAATATGCTTAGCACAGTAAACTGTTTACTTAAAATAACGCTTTGGCTACAATATTTCATCAAGGTTAGCGCTGATACTGATATTTATTCAAATATTCCTTGACCAATCCCCCCCCTCAACCCACTCTTTGCCCACGAATTTATTCAAATGTAGAGATTTAATTAGTGAGCCAAGAACTAATGTACGACAAAAATAGCATTATCATTATTATTACCCTTTTTATTTTGATGTTAATTATTAACCAAATAGGCTACAGCTTCGGTTTACGTAATAAAGACGCAGAAAACACCGAGATGAAAAGTCAATCGACGGCTATTCAAGCCGGTATTCTGGGTTTATTGGCTTTGTTGCTGGGTTTCACGTTTAATATGTCGCTGCAACGGTACGATGGACGAAGTAGCGCGGTTATTGAAGAAGCGGGTGCTATTTCAAGAGTAGCCATGCAAGCAAAACTATTGAGTGGTAAAGTAAAAGATGACGTTTTTGATGAATTAGAGTCTTATCTAGCACTACGTATTTCACTGAGCCAAATAGATTTGAGCAATGCAGAGCAACGTATGGCTGTAAACAAAAAGGTCAGTAAATCACAAGCGAAACTGATTGAATTAGCACAACAAGAATTGGAAAGTCCAAGATCACTGTTAATTGCAAATGGCTTTTATCAGTCATTGTCTAGCATGATTCAAATTGAAAACAAACGATCGGCTATGCTTAGACTCCATGTGCCCGAACCAGTATTGTTTTTGTTGTTTAGTGTTTTTGTTACTGTTGGCGGCATGCTTGGTTACAATAGCGGGTTAGGGAAAAAGCGTCCCGCATTTCCCACGATATTATTATTCACCTTAATCATCTTGGTGGTCTTTATTATCATTGATTTAGACAGACCTAAGCGCGGTATTATCCAAGTAAACCAAGATAGCCTGCATGATGCGGTTATGACCCTTCAAGATTATAAAACTGAATAATGTTAACGTTTATTTAAGCTAGGGATAATAAAATTTAATAGCTATTTTTGGTCATTTAATAATGAATAGCTATTAGATATTCCCCTTTAAAAGGACAAAGCACCTAAGGTTTCGGCTACAATCTCACCTTATATGCGGTCGAAAATATAGATACTAGTCCTATCGATACCAGCCTACCTAGCTAAGCGCTTTATAGGGACAATAAAGACTATAAAAGTCGACAACGACCAAGCTCTTAAAGTTTTGTTATTTAAAAACATCGTCTTGCAAACTTCCTCCTGATTTTTATCAATATATTCCCCGATCATTTGTCGCACTTTCTAAGACGCATTAACACCATCTAATGCAGCCAGTTTTTCAAAGTTAGCCTTTTTATGATCAATGAATACCGTAAGTCTGACTGTTGTTTTTACCACCTTTAATGTTTGTATAGCGACATGTTATTTTCATTATCATTTAATTAGAATTGTATTGTCTTTTAATTGGAATATAATTGTCGTTTTGTTGGCTGTCGTGTGAAATATTAACCGATAAATTACGCTTATATATTGATGATATTTACCCATATTTATTTTATGTAAGCAAGACATGCAGATAAAACCCCAACATACTTATATTATGGCTGTTTTTAATTTTCAGCCTTTAAAAGCGTTAGCCACAGGCTTTTTTTGATGGTGACCGTTGCCTTGTATTATCTTTGCCTACTCTGTCAAAGAAATATCTAATGCAGCGCTGCTCGCTGAGATAAAACGTTTTTTGACAAATTTTAAATTAACTCAGAGAAATATCGTGAAAAAATTAATAACGACTGTATTGCTGCTCCTCTTTGCAACACCTGCTTTTGCCGCTGGAGCCGGTGAAATTGATCTCACTAACACTATTGCAGGATTTACTGCATTAACGATTTTTATTATCGCTTACCTACTGGTTATTAGTGAAGAGTTTCTTCATCTGAGAAAGTCAAAACCGGTATTGGTCGCGGCTGGTGTCATTTGGCTGATTATTGGTTGGATTTACACCCAACACGGCATTCCTAAAGCGGCAGAAGAAGCTTTTAATCATAATTTATTAGAATATGCTCAGTTATTATTATTTTTATTAGTCGCGATGACTTATATAAATGCGATGGAAGAGCGAGGGGTGTTCGATAGCTTACGGGTTTGGATGATTTCTAAAGGGTTAAGTTTACGCAGTTTGTTTTGGGTAACAGGCATGATGGCATTCGCTATTTCTTCATTTGCTAATAATCTAACGACGGCAATGTTGATGTGTGCCATTGTCCTTAAAGTGGCTCCTAAGGACCTTAAGTTTATTAACATTGCCTGTATCAATATAGTGGTAGCCTCTAATGCTGGCGGGGTGTTTAGTCCATTTGGGGATATAACCACTTTAATGATATGGCAGGCAGGCTTAGTTAAGTTTGAGCAATTTTTCGTACTATTTATACCTTCCCTGGTCAACTTTTTAGTCCCTGCTATTATTATGAGCTTTTTTATCTCTAATGAAAGATCAACACCTATAACCGATGAAGACTTCATGCTAAAACGTGGCGCGAAGCGAATTATTTTCTTATTTATACTCACCATAGCTACGTCAGTTGCCACCCATAGTGTTGTTAACATGCCACCCGTGTTAGGAATGATGATGGGCTTAGGTTACCTCAAGTTTTTAGGGTTTTATTTAAGAAGAAGCCTTCCTCGTTCATTAGATAAAAAACGTACCTTAGCAACCATCCGTCATGATGAAAAAGCCCTGAAAAGATTAGGTAATATCGTTCCTTTTGATATTTTTGAAAAAATAGCACGCGCAGAGTGGGATACCTTACTGTTTTTTTATGGGGTTGTTATGTGTGTTGGTGGCCTCGGTTTTATGGGCTATTTAAGTTTAGTCTCAGACTTATTATATACCAACTGGGATCCGACCTATGCCAATATTGCTGTCGGCGTACTTTCAGCCATTATTGATAATATCCCTGTTGTTTTTGCTGTCTTAAGTATGAACCCCGTGATGGATTTACAGCAATGGTTATTAGTTACAATGACCGCTGGGGTAGGGGGAAGTTTACTGTCGGTTGGCTCTGCGGCGGGTGTTGCTTTAATGGGGCAAACGAAAGGCAAATACTCATTTGTTGGCCACCTTAAATGGAGTTGGGCTATCGCTTTAGGCTATAGCGCCAGTATCTATGTTCATTTTTTGATTAATGGCTAAGTAATCTGGAACACCTTTAATGTAACTGCGTTATATTAAAGGTGTTCTCTTAGGGTATTGATCGGCTATTAGGCTGTGCTTGGCCCTGCTAAACAAAGTAATAATTCCCGCACGACTTTCGCCGCAAAAACATCACTATTTCCTGTACTGTCAATTTTAGGCGCTAACTCGACTACATCGCAGCCAACAAAATATTTAGATCGTAAAATTTTGCATAAGCTAATCAGTGAATGAAAATCTTCTCCGCCTGGTTCAGGTGTTCCGGTACCTGGAAAAAAGCTTGGATCAAAATAATCTAAATCTAAGGTTAAATAAATAGGTGTATCTTGTGCAATAGCGTCAACACTAGCAAGAAATTCAGCTCTGCTTTTTTTGAGTGTTTGATGTGCTTTCATCCATTGATATTCTTCACGAGTACCTGAGCGAATACCGTATTGTATTAGCTTATTATCTTTACCAAAATGATCGGTAATACGCCGGATAATAGCAGCATGGGAATAATGATATCCTAAGTAACCATCGCGTAAATCAGCATGTGCGTCGAGATGCAATATGACTAAGTCAGGGTATTCGCTCAAATACTTCTTTATTGGAGCGTAAGAAATAGAATGTTCGCCGCCTAAGGTTACAATGCGAATATTATTTTCTTTTAAAGCAACATTTTCAAATAAGGTGTTAAAAGCATCATTAGCATTACTATAGGCGTTTTCTATATCAGCTTGGCAACTTTGTTCATTAATAGATAAATCAATCGGTAAATTACCTAGATCAACAAATGAAATATCTTCAAGGTCTGCGTCTAAATACGGAGAATACGATTCAATACCATCAGAAACGGCTCGAAGTGCGTTAGGCCCAGCTTTAGTGCCTTTTCTAAAGCATGCGGTACCATCAAACTCAAAGCCGATGATGTGGCTGGTATTTTGAAAAATACCTCGCTTATCTTTAGCTCCTTCAAAAGGTGTTGGCGGGGATATTAAACCCACATTAATTTCTTTAACCATATTCATCGAGTCGTGATACCTAACGGCAATATTTTCTTAATTATCCAAAATAAAGGCTAAATGTATAGTTTTATTTATAAAATATAGTGTTGTGAATAAAAGTAGGGCTATTGGATGGCAAGCTTGTTGTTTATTTTTTAGATGTTAGCTACATTATTTTATTGATAAAAATGAAATAATTTGTAAAATGACGCACTATTTTTTTAATGAGGAGTTGTTATGTTTTTTGAGGGATCAGAAAAAAAAGCTGAAATCTTAATCGATGGTAAGCAGCTTTCTTTACTTAACGATATTGACGACGAATTTTGGTCAGCATTAGTTAATCGTAGTCAAGCTCAAATACTATCTTCGATTGAAAATGAGTATTGCAAAGCTTTTTTACTGTCCGAGTCGAGTTTATTTGTCTGGTCAGATAGAATATTAATATTAACTTGTGGTGAAACGCAGTTAGTTAAAGCGGTAGAGTTTTTTATTCAAAAATTTGGCACAAAAGTGATTAAACAGCTCACTTATCAGCGTAAGAACGAATATTTTTCAAACGCCCAGCCTAGCTGCTTTGGTGATGATATCAAATTAATTAATCAATATTTACCGGGTAAGGCTTATCGTTTTGGTGAAATGGACAGTCACCACAACTACGTTTTTCATTTAGATAACGACTTTACTGCTGATACTGATGACATTACCTACGAGTTACTCGCCTATCAAATAAGTGAGCAGGCTTCGAAACATTTAACACAAGCTAATTTGACAGCTGAAGAAATTCGTCAGTTTTTGTGTATTGATAGTATTCTACCTGGCTTTATTATTGATGACTTTGTCTTTTCTCCTTACGGTTATTCACTTAATGCGATTAACGAACAGCAATATTTAACCATTCATGTGACGCCTCAAATGGACAGTAGTTATATTAGCTTTGAATCGAATATAGATTTACTTTTGCTTGCGCCAAAACTTTTAGAGATACTGGCACCAAAATCTTTTGATTTAATGAGCTTTAATGAACAAGCTTTTGAGCAAAAATTAAGGGTGTTAATTCCAACACAATATGTGAGTAAATCACGTGTTTGTAAAAAGCTTGATAATGGCTATTTAGTAAACTTTGCCAACTATATTCTGCCACAGACAGTCTTTGCTGAGCCAATTATGATTGATATTTCAGGAGAAAACCATGCACTCTAATTTATGGGTAGAAGAAAAGTTTGAAGACTTTTTGGGGATTAAATTTAAAGTAGAAAAAGTACTTTTCTCTGGGAAAAGTGAATTTCAAACCGTAGATGTTGTTGAAACTAAAGGTCATGGTAAAATGTTACTAAATGACGGTTTGATTATGGTTACTGAGCGAGACGAATTTGCTTATCACGATATGATAAGCCATGTGCCCTTGTTTGTGCATCCTAACCCTAAAAATGTTTTAGTGATTGGTGGTGGTGATGGTGGAACGGCAAGAGAAGTCATTCGTCATCTATCAGTAAAAAAATGTACTATGGTTGAAATCGACGAGATGGTTGTTGACGCCTGTAAAAAGCATATTCCACAAACCGCTTCAGCACTCGATGATGAACGCATAGATCTTATTATCGGTGATGGTGTGCAATTTGTTAAAGAAACCACTGAGAAGTTTGACGTTATTATTGTCGACAGCACTGATCCGATTGGACCTGCTCAACCTTTATTTGGCGAAGCATTTTATAAAGATGTTTTTAACTGTTTAGCCGATGACGGTATTGTTGTTGCCCAGGGAGAGTCTTCTTGGTATGCCATGGATATTCAACAATCGCTATTGAAAGTATTAAACAATGTCTTTCCTAAAACTTATTTGTATAGTTTTAGTAATTTAACTTATCCAGGCGGCTTATGGAGTTTTACTTTTGCGTCTAAGCAATACCATCCTATTAATGATTTTAACGCTGAACGGGTTGAAAAGTCAGCCTTAAGTTTTGATTATTATAATGCTCCGCTACACTCTGCTGCCTTCGCCTTACCTAGCTTTGTCAAAAAAGGTTTGCTGGGTTTAATTGATAATTAAGTCATTTTAAACGGCCAATGATTTTTAGACGTTTGTGTTGTAACTGTGTAAGTAAAAATCACCAGACAAGCTATAGCTAAGTAACTCGCTTATTTTGCTATAGCTTATGATTACTCCCCAAGTGATCCCCTAATGCTCTTTTGGTTATATTTATACTTGTACAAAGGATATTGTTCACTTTTTACAGTGACTCATTAAACTAATGACAACGATTCTTTTTACTGATGCTTAACAGGGTATGATCTTCAGCTTGAAATCTTGCGTGCAACTCTCGTCTAGCTTTATCAAATAATTTACGGTTAGCATTTTTGCAGAAAGTTAATCTATTGATAAATATAGAGTTTACATCTTCGCACCATAGGTGTGTGTCGATGAATCTGTCATGTTTTTATTGCTGTTTTTAGTCTTTGGATAAATATTAATGAGGCTATATACGTTTACGCGCGTAGGGTAAGCTAATGAAATATTATGCTATTGCATCGAAACACATTATTTACTGTCGGCGTTAGATTAGTTTTTATACTAAGAGTTTATTTATTGTTGTTAATAATACTTTAGATGGGGGGAATAGAGCTAGTTATGAATCAACAAATCTAGATACACAACACTCTAGAATAATGCCAGTATGGTTTGAACAGATCTACTATTAGAGGAGTAGATCTGGAATCATATACATTAATAGAATGTACGAGCCTGATTAAATCTAAGCTGTAGTACTATTTGGGTTTTTCAATAATACTGGTGATACACGTTATGGTCGCGGTATTTATTGACTTTTATAGTCACTTCAGCATATAGAATTTAGCGCTTCGTTTGAAAATAAAAAGGGACTGTTAAGTAATGCCGTTCACTTAAGGTGAACGGCATTTTTACTTTTAACAGGGTACCTATTCTTTGAACATTTCAACATTCTCGGATATTGCCGTTCTCGCCTACCGGGTAAAACGAATTGCTTAGCCGACTTTGTAATATTCATTGTGTATTTGGGAATGTTACCTGGCGTGCAGAATGACAACTGGGTTAATTCGTAAATAATATGCATTGAAGCGCCATTAAAACTCAGTTGATTGGGGTGGACACCGTCTAGCGATTTAGCCATTAATACCATTTGATAACGGATTAAATTATAAGCCAATAATATCCCCCACAGCTCTTGCCTAATAAGCTCTGGTTGATTACTTCGTAATGTGAATCGATTGTCCAATAGCGACTGTTTCATTTCCCTAAATCCCAACTCAATTTCCCATCGGTGGGCATATAAATCAACAATGTCAGCGGGTGGAAAGCGCATAGGATCTGTCATTGAAGTGAGTATTTGAAGGTCTTTTCCTTTCACTTTTTTGGTGATGAGCCGTGCTTGCATCGTTTTAGGTAATTCTGGAAACTTTTTTCGTGACTGAGGCGTTGTGGTTAATTGGATTAATTTATCTTGTCTTCCAATACTATTGATAACTTCATATTGTGTGTTTTTTTTGAGTGGCATTAACCAATGCCTTGTGTTGCCTGTACTTTGCCAGCGATGTAACAAGCCTAATGAATAAAATCCACGGTCGAACAGCGTTAAACTATTATCAGGTGTTTTATCAATTAACCCTAACGCAAGATTCATCTCGTTAACTTCAACACTATCAAAGACACTGTTAGTCAATAAATGGCTCGTTAACTCCATCTGACACACCATACGTACTTGAGGGTAACTGGCTTTGCCATGTTGCGTCCCTGTTTTGGCAAACTCTTCATTATTTTCATCGGTATCGGGCACTCGCTACACAACACCATCGACACCTAAAAGGTTTAAACCACACCACTGACCATGATTAGCATCATGGTTCCATTGTTGTTGCGTTTGTTGAAAGACTGTTTCTATAACTTTGCTACCGAGTTTTTTTCTCGCTTGCGTGACCGCACTAGATGCAACATAGGGGATACCGCTGGGTAAAATAATATCCAACTGATTAAGCATTTGACGCATTGGGAACTTGCGAAACAATGCCATGCCAATGACAGCCCACACCATATTTTCCATAGGCAGCTTACGCTTTCGAATGGTAGATATTCCGTGTTCTTTTAGTCCCGCACTAATAATTTCTGGAGACAAAATTTCTGCTAAGTTTTGGAACTCGGTGACGTTATTTGAATTAACTAAAGAAAGCGCGGTAGAAAGTTGCATAAAAAAAATCCAGTGATATCAATCACTGGATTTTGATCTCATTAGCAAATTAATCAAGCTATAAATTGTTTAATTGATCGGCATTAGACTGTTAAGTCCCTTTTGTAGTTATATCTAAGCTGAGTTATTTAATCGATTCTTAACTTAATAACGTCATAATAACCATTTGCACCAAACAACCAAACGGTATTTTCGAAGCTACGAACATTGACTTTAGATTCAATATCGGTTGATGTCGTAATTTTTGCAGTTGCGACACTTGTTATGCTATCGCCTATTGTTATATCCATTAAATTAACCGAAATAGCTTTATCAATATTCTTTGATACAAGTAGTATTTGTTGGTTATTTAACAAAGAAATATCCCAATGTCCCACTAGCGACTCTGCAGCAATCTCTACCAAAGCCCCTGTATCCATATCATGAGCATAGGTTACAATTTTATCGTTAGTTACATCAGTAGTATCATCAGCAGCTTCAATACTATACACATAGAAATTATCGGCAGAGAAAACAAACTGAGTTAAACTTGGAAATGCACTCTCTTTTACAGATAAGACATCGCTATTATAGCTATAAGTACTGCCAGCTAGGTGAATATCAGATCCATTAACTTTTATCAAATCCCATTGCCCAAATTGAGAAACATCTGTTGAAATTGCGCTAAGTAGGGTTAAGGTATTATCATCTTCGATTAAATAAAGTGCTAAACCAAAAGACTCGGCATAAAGGGCTGAATCAAAAGACTCTCCGTTAGGTAAAGTATTTAGACTACGCTCAAAAGTAAGAATACGATTATTTGAAAGTAATATACTTTTATAAACACTATATCGTTCACTACCATCACCTAAATAATATGTTTCCACATTAATAAGTTCACTGCCAGCAGTTGGTATTTCTGCCACGGTATATTGTGTTCTTCTCTGTTCAACTGAAAAGTCATCGGCAAAAAACATCACTTTATTATCATTAAACAATAAAGACGAACGAATGCTTTCACTGCTTAATTGTAAATTATGAAATATATTCGTAGCTAAACCTAAGCCATTACCTAAGTCTTCAATGCTTGTAACGTTGCCACGATTATTCATCGCTACAACTGAATCATTATTAACCGCAAAGCTAGCTAAGTTATCAAACCCTTTAGCTCCAAATTTATGTTGATTAATCGTTTCTTCTTCAATTAAATCGATATTATTGACGATATCATTATACCAGCCAATCCAGGTGACTCTATTTCCATCATTATTAAGATGAATATCAAGGGTCATATCATCTAGATTTGAATTACCAAAATGATGAGTAATCGCTGAATCACTAATGGTTAGGTAATCAATTTTATGGTTACCACTATTCTGACTGTTAATAACCACTTTGTTGCCTTCGGCATTAATATCCATAGCCATAACAATAGATCCAGGAATGTTATAATTAATGGTGTCATCAACCGTTAAGCTACCATCACTTGCTATATCTAACGTCATGAAATATTCATCAGCCGCTATATAGGCTTTATTTGATGTTTTAGACGTTAATAATGACATGCCATTAGAGTTATAGTCGGGAAACTCTTGAGTTGTCGAGCTAGACACTTCACCTGTATTTTGATCTAATGTTAAAGTTTGCACTTTTGCTATGCCTGATGAATAGCCGTAATACAAATATTGATCATCGCTAGAAATATCAAAGTTATGCTCATAATCAGGATATTGGTCAAGTGGAGAAGCAGAAATATAAGTTAGATGTCCAGTATCAGCGTTAATACCATAAACAAGTAAGTTATCATCGCTAGTACCATAATGCGCAGTTGCATATAAGAAACGACCATCAGAAGAAATTTTAAACATTTCAACTAAATTTAAGGATAGATCAGTAATTTCTGACAAATAACTAAACTGTGAGTTAGTAACCGTACCTTCAGTGCTGTCAACATTTAGTACCATTAACGCCCCCCCATCAGTGTCATCTTTTTTTGCATTTAACGCCCAATAGAGATTACCGTCCGGTGAAAACTCTAGATAAGTGCTATTAGATACCTTTACTAAGCCAAGTTCGCTAGGTGTTACTAGTTGTGACGTTTCAGTTACTTGTCCATCATCGCCCATAGTAATGATAAGTAAACCATTAGTACCACCAACATACATAAATCGGCCATCCGCACTAAATACAAAGTCTTGCGCATTATCAATCAAGCCGTCTTTATCTTGTGCCATAACAGTAATCGCAGAATCTACAACCCCATCGCCATTATCGTCAGTATCAGCGTTATCTCCAGTGCCATCATCGTCACTGTCAATCCATTCTGTACTATCTAAAGGAAAGGCGTCGTCTTGATTTAAGTAACCATCGCCATCGATATCATAGTCAGAATTATTACCAAGACCGTCCTCATCGGTATCTAGCCACTCAAAGCGATTTAATGGAAAAGCATCTTCATCATTTATTATGCCGTCACCATCTATATCAGTGTCAGAATTATCACCAACTCCATCTTTATCTAGGTCTGTTGTTTCTGTTGCATCTAAGTCAAATAGATCGGCATTATCAAATACGCCATCACCATCAGAATCACTATCAGATGCTATCTCAACTTTAATCACGTCGTAGTAACCACCTTGCACAAATAGCCATACAACATCGCTATTTTCAACAGGGTAGGTATTAACAAGGAACTCTGTATTACTTTCAGTGGTAACTGAAGAAGTAGACACGTGAGTTAAACTGCCATCATCATTTACTTGTACTGATTTCAAGGTAATGTTTTGGTTTTTGTTTAACGAGGTGATTAAAAAATTCTGCTCTGAAACTTTAGTCATTCGCCAAGTGCCCGGCATTTCTTCTATCGCCATTTGCGTTAATTCGCCAGTATCAGCATTAATTGCATAACTGATTAACTGTTCTTCAACAAGGCTATAAACAAACGTTTTATCTTTAGCATAAACAAACTTGTGCAGATCATTAGGTAAAGTACCTATTGATGTTATCTCATCGTTAGTCAAACTAAACGATTGACCATCAACATAAAAGTTATCACCATCAAAAACCAGGCTATTGAAATTAGATACATAACCATCATCAGCAACGAAAGCACTTACAAAGGTCAAACTATTATCTGATTCGATGTTATAAAGCGAGTAACCAATTGTTTGGCTGGTATTAACACTTCTTTCATAAGCTAAAAGTTGATTTTTCCGTGGCACTTTAACGCCAGTATAAATACGATATAGTTCTTCACCATTACCTAAATAACGCGTAATAGGAGTTAATAAACTGGTACCTTCTTCAGGAATAGTTGCGGTTACATAAGTAGTTCTTGAGTTCCCCGTATCATAATCATTGGTAATAAAAAGCAATGTCGATACATCTAGGGCAACTCTACTTCTTAGCGTACCTATTAAATCAGGCTTGTCGTAGTGGTTAGTGACTAAACCTTGGTCACTACCGGAATCAGTAATTTTTACCGAGTTCGCTTGACGATCCAATGATAACGTACTGTTTTCTGTTAATACTGTACTTTGTAATCCACCAAGGTATTTCGCACCAAATAGTGTTTCATTAATTGTTTCATCGGCTAGATTTAAGGTGTATAAAATATCGTTATAATATCCAAGCCAATTAGCTTGATTACCATCGCCTGAAAAACTTATTGATAACGAAAACTCTTTAAGACCAACTTTTGAATATTGAAGTTCAGGAATAAAACTTTCATCAATAGTTATATGGTCAACTCGATTAAGGCTTGTGTCATAGTCAGAGCTAAAAACAATTGCTGAATTTTCAGCTTCATTGATGCTAAGTGCCATAGACGCTGGTTTTGTTGAGTCATAAGCAATTGAGCTTTCAACAGAAAAACCACCATTAGCTTCTACATCTAGCACCATAAAGTCGCCACCGGCAGTCATAAATGCTCGATCACTTGTTTTAGATGTCACAAAAGATAAACCCGTTGATTCTATATCAAATTCCTGTACCCAAGAATCTATGACAAATCCCTTGTCAGTATCAAGCATCATTACAGCTAAGGCGGCGGATGAAGGGGAGGTGTCGTAATTGGTATAACCGTAATATAAATATTTATTATCAAAAGAAATATCAAAGTTATGTTCATAATCTGGATTACCAAAAGTATCTAAATCGTAATTGCTTACATAACTTAAATGACCAGTGTCAGCATCAATTTTATAGATAAGTAATTCATTTCCGGCATCGCCATAATGCATAGTTGTGTAAAGAAATTGGCCGTCCGATGAAAACTTGAATATTTCCGGTTGATTGGCTGCAATACCTGATGATTGTTCAAAGGAAATGGTTTGTGCTTTTACAACACTACCTGTTTCTTCGTTGACATCAAAAACCATCATGACATTAGCTTGAACATAGTTAATTTCTACTTGCGTTCCCCAATACAACTTACCATTAGGAGAAAAATCTATATAAAAGCTCGAAGTTCTCCAACGAGAACCTAAATCAGACGGGGTAACAAGTTCTGTTCTATCAGTCGCTTTGCCATTTTCATCTAAGGTTACAATCAATAGACCATTTTCACTACCGATATACATAAACTTACTATCAGGACTTACTACAAAGTCTTGAGCCCACTCAATTAAACCATCATTTTCTTGAGCAATAGTTTTATATGCTGTGTCATTGTGCCCATCACCATTATCATCGGTATCAGCATTATTTCCTACATTGTCGTTATCACTATCAACCCACTCTGTAGCATCTAAAACAAAAGCATCATTAATATTTAAATAGCTGTCACCATCAATATCTGGATCAGAATTATTTCCTAAACCGTCGAGATCTGTATCAATAGATTCTGTTGCATCATAATCAAAAGCATCGTTGTCATTTAAAACGCCATCACCATCAATATCAGTGTCAATATCATTTGCAATACCATCGCCATCAAAATCATCAAGTTCAATACCAACTTCTGCTGCTTCTTCTAAATTAGCTGCAGTTTCAGCGGCGGCAACAGCAAGTGCTTCAGCGATTTCTTCGTCAGTTAAGCCACTATTTTCAAGTTGAGTTAATTGTTGTAAAGTAGTCTCCGCTGTAATTATAGCAATCTCAGTTAATACGTTTATATCTAGAGTACCGTCCAAATCTTCAGCAATCATAGCTTCAATAACTTCACTTATAACATTGGCAATAACGGTAGCATCAGCAATTTCTTCTGCTGTAATTCCATCAGCTGAATTGATATTATCTACCATTAAATCAATAATGACATCTCCCATTACGCTTGCCTGTTGGCTAGTTTGAGCGATGACTTCAGCTGAAACTGCTTCGGTAGAGGTTATAATTGCTTCAAAAGAGTTATAAGTTGTTTCATTAATTAATTCGATAACAGCGGAAAAGTTCTTGCTAGTTTCAGTCGTTAATGATTCTGCATTTTCTTCAACAAAACTAATAACAGATGATGCGGTAGCATTTGCAAGCGCGCCAATTGCTTCTGTATTTTGAACTAATACTCCACTTTCATTCGCTTGTTGTATAATAGAGGATATTTGAGAAGAGACAGTTTTCGCAACTAATAATTCACCTGCAGTAACGGCATTGGTTAAGTCTTTAGGGATAACTTGGTTTTTAATCATAAGCTCAGATAACACCGTTAGCTCTTGACTTCCCGTTTCTAAATAATCAGTTGAAAGGTCTGCTATAGATATGCCTAAACTTTCCGCTACTGCTGTTTTAGCCGCTTTAAGATCACCATTGTTTTCAGCAGAGATCGAAACAAGAGTTGTTAAAGGAGTAGCAATGTTTTCTCCTGGTAGAGAAAGCATTTGAAAAGCTGTTTCTTCTGTAATAGGAATACCATCGGGATTCTCATCACTAATAGTATTTTCATCTATCGCCCCTGGAGGAACAATTACAATCACTTTTATATCTTCAGGTGGAAGTCCTAGTGATGTTGTATCTATTTGACCAAAACCGCTAGGTCCTGTTTCAATCCATGGTTCCCCATCATCTAAAGTTTTATTATTATTAAGATCAATATAAGCGATAGCACCACGAATATATCCATCGATAACGGTAATATCTTGATGTGTTGCAGTGGGTATTGGAGCTGGTGGGGTTATAGTAACATCTGATTTTGATTCACTTCCTCCACCGCCACATGAAATTAGTAAAAACGACAAGCTAGCACTAAGTAGTAGCCTTTTATTTCCTATTAATGAAAAACTATCCATTATTTTATCCCTGTATATTATTATTTTTTGTACTTCTGTACACATAAAAAGTAGCAACAATATTCTGTTTATACAAGGACGTATTTGTCTGAATTTAATACTGCTAGGGGATGGTAGTTATAAGTTACTTTATAGCGCGGAAAGTTTCTCATTCTCACGCTATCGAATTTCTTTTTTACTGATACTGGTTAGTTTAATTATTTAACTCAAGTTTAGGGGGGCACTTATATCTAATAAAAGTGAACTCTACATCACTCTATCCCTTCTTGACGTAAGGTGAAACTATCCATTTGCATGACTTGCTTAAAAAATCAATCACCGTTTGCTCAATTTTCGCTAGTACATCAGATTTATCAACGCTTGTTAAATTAACCATTTATTTACTGCTAAAGTCATTAATGCTTTAAATAATCGCAATAGTTTACTGGCAAAGTTCAAACAACTTAGACTCTCTTCAAAATAATTTATTACCTCACTAATCCTTGCCACCCCTTCTTCATGTTTGGCTGATAATAAGAGACAAAACCTTAATCCTGTTAGATTAATTGAGGCGATGTAAACACTGTAATGAAGACTTTGCTCTTTTAAAAAACTGAGTTTTTGTTTCGCTTCTTTGAAGTAAACTTCAATACCCCAACGTAAGGCATAAACCGCTAGTATTTTTTCATCATCTAGCTGACTATCTGTCGTTAAAAAAAACGCCCAATCATGCTTACTTGTCTGCTGCTTATTCTCGTTTATTGAGCGAATAAAGAGTAATTTTACTTTAACCCATTGGGCTGATTCTTTATCTCTCAATGCGATTAACGAACAGCAATATTTAACCATTCATGTGACGCCTCAAATGGACAGTAGTTATATTAGCTTTGAATCGAATATATATTTACTTTTGCTTGCGCCAAAACTTTTAGAGATACTGGCACCAAAATCTTTTGATTTAATGAGCTTTAATGAACAAGCTTTTGAGCAAAAATTAAGGGTGTTAATTCCAACACAATATGTGAGTAAATCACGTGTTTGTAAAAAGCTTGATAATGGCTATTTAGTAAACTTTGCCAACTATATTCTGCCACAGACAGTCTTTGCTGAGCCAATTATGATTGATATTTCAGGAGAAAACCATGCACTCTAATTTATGGGTAGAAGAAAAGTTTGAAGACTTTTTGGGGATTAAATTTAAAGTAGAAAAAGTACTTTTCTCTGGGAAAAGTGAATTTCAAACCGTAGATGTTGTTGAAACTAAAGGTCATGGTAAAATGTTACTAAATGACGGTTTGATTATGGTTACTGAGCGAGACGAATTTGCTTATCACGATATGATAAGCCATGTGCCCTTGTTTGTGCATCCTAACCCTAAAAATGTTTTAGTGATTGGTGGTGGTGATGGTGGAACGGCAAGAGAAGTCATTCGTCATCTATCAGTAAAAAAATGTACTATGGTTGAAATCGACGTGATGGTTGTCGACGCCTGTAAAGAGCACATTCCACAAACAGCTTCAGCCCTCGATGATGAACGTATAGATCTTATTATTGGTGATGGTGTGCAATTTGTTAAAGAAACCACTGAGAAGTTTGATGTTATTATTGTCGACAGCACTGATCCGATTGGACCTGCTCAACCTTTATTTGGCGAAGCATTTTATAAAGATGTTTTTAACTGTTTAGCCGATGACGGTATCGTTGTTGCTCAGGGAGAATCTTCTTGGTATGCCATGGATATTCAACAATCGCTATTGAAAGTATTAAACAATGTCTTTCCTAAAACTTACTTATATAGTTTCAGTAATTTAACTTATCCAGGCGGCTTATGGAGTTTTACTTTTGCGTCTAAGCAATACCATCCTATTAATGATTTTAACGCTGAACGGGTTGAAAAATCAGGCTTAAGTTTTGATTATTATAATGCACCGCTTCACTCTGCTGCCTTCGCCTTACCTAGCTTTGTCAAAAAAGGTTTGCTGGGTTTAATTGATAATTAAGTCATTTTAAACGGCCAATAATCTTTAGACGTTTGTGTTGCAACTGTGTAAGTAAAAATCACCAGACAAGCTATAGCTAAGTAACTCGCTTATTTTGCTATAGCTTATGATTACTCCCCCAAGAGATCCCCTTATTTTGCTATAGCTTATGGTTACTCCCCCAAGTGATCCCCTTATTTTGCTATAGCTTATGATTACTCCCCAAGTGATCCCCTAATGCTCTTTTACTTATATTTATACTTGTGCAAAGGATATTGTTCATTTTTACATCGACTCATTAAACTATTGGCAACGATTCTTTTTACTGATGCTTAGCAGGTAAAGCGCTAAGTCTTTTAACTTTACTATTATCGTTAAATATAAGTTATTACACCGTTAACAATGGAGTGGGATTGAATATTACTTTAATAAAATTAGACTCTTGTCATATGTACAGGTATTATTTAAAACCGAAAAAAAATCATTTAAGGTCATCATGATAATGTTTACGTTTCGATTGTTTATGGTTATATCTTTCTGTTCAGTGGTATTCCTTGAAACTGCTTTTAGCCAAACACTTATAAAAATTGTTGATCAAAATAACGACCCTCTGCCCGATGCTGTTATTGAGTATGTCATACCTCAACCCGTTATAAATCAATCAATCGATGATCGTATCTACGTGATGGATCAAATAAACAAACAATTTTCCCCTCATGTTTTAGTTGTGCCGGTTAATAGTCAGGTTAGCTTTCCCAATAAAGATGATATTAGACATCATGTTTATTCTTTTTCGCTAGCTAAAACATTTGAATTAAAATTGTATTCAGGTAAGCCTAAAAGTCCGGTTCGTTTCGAAGATAAAGGTCTTGTCGTCATGGGCTGCAATATCCATGATGCTATGGTCGGCTATATTTATGTTTCAGATGAAAATAATGCCTACTTAAGTGATACCAACGGAGAGGTCTTGTTAACGCAACCATTAGCGTTAAATACCCAGTTAAAAATTTGGCATCCTAATAGCACTGTAGGTTTAACAAAACATACCCTGTTAACCGTTGATCAAAAAATGATTGATAACAATGAAATTTTTATCACCATAAGCGTAAATGCACCTCAAGCAAGAGGCAGTTTTGAAGAGTTAGCTTTCCATGAACACTAGGTTTAGTTTTAAAGCACAAATTACTTGGCTATTAACCAGTTTAATTTTATTAACCGTAATTATTTTAACGGGGAGTAATTGGTTTAGGTTTGCTGATTATGCAGAAAACCAAATCGAACGCCAAATGTATTTTGCTCAAAACGTACTCGACCAAACATTAAGGTCGCAAGAGCGTGTGTTAACGACTACCGCCAGTGTTTTAGCCGCAGACTTTGGTTTTAAACAAGCGGTAGCGACTCGCGACAAAAACACGGTGGAGAGTGTTCTCTTTAATCACGGTAAACGTATCAATGCTGATTTGATGTTGATTCTAGACTTAGAAGGTAAGTTATCGACGACCAGTTCATTACACTCATTCGATGAAAAAACAATTCAAGCAAATATTACTAAACTTCCTTTTAGGGAGGTTCATGCTCAAATTCTGAGTATCGAAAATAAAGTTTACCAAGTTATTGTTGTCCCGGTTAAGGCGCCAAGAGTTATTGCTTACACCGTGATTGGCTTTGAATTTGACCAAGTTGCACTATTAAAACTGAAAGATCTCATCGCTTTAGACTTAACATTAGTGCAAAACAATCAACTGATTGAGTCAAGTATCGAACGTGAAGACATTATAAAACAATTGTTACAAGGCACTAAACAACAGTCGCCAAACTTATTGCTAACACGAGCAGATTACTTCCACAAAACCATCAACTTCGGTGGTTCTAAAGATATAAAAGCAACCTTGTCTGTGCCTTTAACACAAATTCAAAGTGATTTTAATCGGCTGATTTTTTCTATGTTAATAATAGCGGTGATTGTCATCGTTATTGCTATCACCTTTTCTCGCCTGTTATCTCGAGGCTTATCTACGCCGTTACATATTTTAATGGAAGTTACGAAAAAAATTGGCCGCGGTGAACTTAATGTGCCTAAATTGGCCAACCGTTTGCCTGTTGAATTTAGCGAACTTTATCAAGGATTTTCATTGATGGGCGCGGCTATTGAGAATCGTGAGCAGTCAATTGTTTATCAGGCAGAGCGCGATATATTAACCGGCTTATACAACCGTCATAAAACATTAACGAAAGTAGCTGACTACTTTAATAAAGATATTCACTTAGTGGTGATTACTTTTAATATTAAAGCCTTTAAGGCACTTAATGACACCATAGGATTGACTAATGGTGATAATATTTTAAAAGAAATTGCTGCCCGTATTTTAGTCTATATTGAAAAATCAAATCATAACTTAGAGCACGATATTATTGCTGCGCGCACTAATTCAGATGAATTTTTATTGGCTGTTCCTATACAGAAAACCAATGAAATAAAACATTTTATCGAATTGCTGCAGAGTGAACTTAATCGTCCTTTTTGGCTTGATGACATTAAAATTAATTTATCACTTTATTTTGGTGTCGCCAACTCTATAGAGCATGGTGTCGATGCGGAGCGATTGATCAGGCGATCAACCATGGCAGTTGCTTCAGCTTATCAAGACCAGGTCTTATTGCGATTTTATCAAGATGGAGAAGACGAGGCTTACCTTTATAAGTTGCGCTTAATAGAAGAGTTAAAAGAGGCACTTGAGTGTGAAGTAAGTCCACTTTTCATGAATTATCAGCCAAAATTAAATATGAATACCGGTAAAATTGATAAACTTGAAGCGTTAATTCGTTGGATAAATAAAGAAGGTAACTTTGTAAACCCAGAATTGTTTATTGATTTAGCTGAAAAGGCCGGTTTGATTGTATCCTTAACACGCTGGGTGATCCTACAAGTTATTCAACAAACTGAACAATGGAATAAGATGGGCTACCGTTTTAAGGTAGCGATTAACTTATCCGCACAAGATATTCAAAATGAGCAATTTGTTGATTATTTACTTAACACAGTAAATAATCACGAAGTGTCAACATCGCAAATCACTTTGGAATTAACAGAGAGAGATATTGCCGAAAACGAAGCATTAGTCGTTGCGCGTTTATCTCACCTAAAATCATTAGGTTTTCTGATTTCAGTCGACGATTATGGTATTGGTCAATCTTCATTAGCTAAGTTAAAAAGTTTACCCGTCGATGAACTGAAAATTGACAAAACCTTCATTTTAAAGTTAGAACAATGCCAGAAAGATCAAGATATTGTTGCCTCAACTATCTCTCTTGGTCATAAACTTGGGCTGAGTGTGGTCGCTGAAGGTGTTGAAAACAAAGAAAGCTTAATGTTATTAAATGACTTTCAGTGTGACTATGCACAAGGTTACTATTTATCAAGACCTGTTAGCGCTGAAAAATTTATAGAATGGTATAAAACTTATGAATCGCCTCTTTAGCCTTATATTACTCCTTTTACCTTTGACTAGCTTCGCTAATGGTAAAATATTAGCAACCCCTGGTGTTTCTCAAATCGAGGGCTCAGGAGGCGGTGGTCTAGTGCCTTGGGCGCAATTAGCGGGTTATGCAACGGAAGACGAAATAGCCTTTTCTGCCTTTTGTTCGCAGGCTAACGTGAAAGACTTTCAATTAAATAGCTGCGGAGGGCAAATTAATTTTTATGACCGTGTCGAGTTTTCATTTGCTAAGCAAAATTTTCAGGTCGACCCATTATCATTAACCTTATCTCAAAAAATTTTAGGTCTTAAAGTACGTTTGTACGGTGACTTGGTTTATAGCACTTGGCCACAATTATCAGTAGGTATACAGCACAAATCACTATCAACTGCCGATATCGCTTTTTCATTAGGCGCGAAAGATGACACAGGTACCGATATTTATTTAGCAGCGAGCAAGCTTCATTTAGGTTTGTTGGCCGGCTATAACGTGTTATGGAATGCCACTGCTCGTTACACAAAAGCAAATGAAATGGGGTTACTCGGTTTTAGTGGCCCAAAAGGTAATGGTGCATTACAAACCGAAATGTCAGTAGCCGTATTAATGAATAAACACTTGGCGATTGGCACTGAATATCGCCATAAACCAGACAATTTAGGTCTTGGAGAAGACGACTGGCAAGATGTTTTTGTTGCTTGGTTCCCAAACAAACATTTGAACGTTACTCTCGCCTATCTTAATTTAGGCACTATAGCTGCATTAGCCGATCAAAAGGGTTGGTATTTATCTTTGTCGGGATCTTATTAATGATTAAATATGTTAACGGTTTTTTTATTGTCCTAGTCCTGCAACTTTGCCTTGGCTGTAGTAGTAAGAATTTAATACCAAGTGATGAACTTTATCAAGATATTGGCGGTCATCAAGGGATAGAACAACTTGTTGATGCTTTTGTAAAAAGAATTGTCAAGGATAAAGCAATACTGCCTTATTTTGCCAAGTCGAGCGTCAAACATTTCAAGCACGGTTTTATCAACCATCTGTGTGGTGTGGTTAATGGTCCCTGTAAATATAATGGCGATAGCATGATTGATATTCATACCGGCATGAATATCAATGAAGCTGATTTTAATCGTGTGGTAGAGTTGTTAATAGAGGCGATGGAAGATGTTGATATCTCTTATCAGTCCCAAAATAAAATATTGGTTAAATTAGCTGTTTTGAGACCAGAGATAATAAAAATGTAAAGTCGGCAACTGTTTCTATCTGTTGCTTAAGTTAGCCCTAACAACATTATTTGCGTTTAGTTTTAATCGATTACCTCTATACCTTAATATAAACGAAAAATAAGCAAACATAATGATGTTAATTATGTAATAGCGAAGGTAAAATTGCGCCAATTGTGTCAACAGTCATTTTTATGTTGTCTTGCTAAAGGTAGTTGAAATTTTATGGATTATTTTGAACAGTTAGGCGTGAGTAGGGTGTCAACCACCATCGAAATTAAAAAAGCTTATCGAAAACTTGCCAATAAATATCACCCAGATAGAAATGATAATGTTGAAGCCAAAGAAAAGTTTCAACTTATTCAAAAAGCATATGATGTTATTTCTGATCCAAAAAAACGGTCATTATATTTAAAAAGTAACTATACGGTAATAACCGATCCGCGAGAAATTGCTGATTCTTTTTGGCAAAGTGCTTTTAATCAAGCGCAGAATTAGCCTTTTTACTAGGAGATTTGTATGCAATCCCAAACTAACTTACCAGAATATTTAACGGATGATTTCTCTATGTATTTAGAGAATATGAATTCATTATCGGATCCAGAAAATCCTGATCTATTATCAAATTATTTATCAAATTTGTTTGAACAATTAAAGCAAATGCCTTTATTATTTAATGGCATGGTTGATCAGTTGGCGATGGCTATCTCAACTAAGGTAAGAATCGATAGTAAAAATTTATCGACAATCGAGCTTAACGATGAACCAGAGTGGGCTGACGTTAAGCCTTTTGTCGGCGTTCATGCTGATGCTCGAGCATGTATTACTGAAATAATGGCGCATGCTGAAGACGACTTGAAAAAAGCTGTTTTGCTGATTCATTTCTATAATGGTTATGATGCAACGCCCTTAAAAGCCGAAGAAGATGATTACGCTCAAGTCGATGATGACGATGAATCTAATGATTATGATGAGAACTACTAAGCTTAATCAATAAGAGTGTAATTAAGTTTAACTCACCATTAAAAACCGAAATAATCGACAAATAAATATAAGTTTTAAGGAATCAACTTGACAAAAAATGCATTAATTCTAGCTAGCGATATTATAGAACAAGCACAACACAGCGGTAGACGTGCAGGCACTTCATTAGAGGCTATTGCCTCTGAGCACGGCGACGAAAAAATGCTGGCAGTGTTAACCGAGATGGATATTTTAACGGTAGCAAAAATTGTCAGAGAGCACGATGCCACCATTCCCTCTATTGCCACATGGTTAATGGATGCTGAGTCAATAAAACAACTCTTAAATGTTGAACCATCTTACTGGCAAAATATTGATGAAGACCACGTCTTTTGTGCACAAACAGAAGCGCATAGTTTGTTAACGCAAATATTTCTTTCTTCTGATGATGAAGAAAAACAACGAGAAGTATTAACGGCGATAGTTGAAGACGACTTTGGTCTTTTATACTTGTCTTTACCATTCATCGGCCATGATTTTTCAGAAATTGAAGAAGATGAAGAACAAACCTCTGGTAGTATTGAAGAATTATTAATGAAAATAAAATCCTTAAGCGAAGAAGCTTATCGTGAAGTAATGACGGTTAGTACCAATGGCACACTCGATAATATAGAGAATGCATTAAAGCAAAATGCAAATAAACAAAGAGTGACTGCTGTAGAAATGGATACCGACGATATGTTTGCGCCTCTTTAACGCTAAACTGCCACCGTATTTATTTAGCTTATAATAACCGCTTTAATTGATTGGAATTCATCAATGAACATTGCAGAGTTAAGAAATTATCCGTTTTTACTTTTAGTATTAAGAGACGGCGAAAGTGAAGGTTTTTTTACGCCTGAATTTATGCATAAAACCAAGCAACAGTTATCTGATATGTCTTTGAGAATAGCGTCTGATAATCTATCAATAATTTATGCTGATCAAATTAAAAAAGGCTGTGAAATTGTTCTGGGAATGAGTAATTTAGGTTTGTTAGACCTTTGTGATAACGACACAGATAAGGCAAAAGAAATTTTAAAAAGCCAAGGTGTTGTTTATTGCTTTCGGGCAGGCTGGGCGAAGTATGCTCAATTAAAAACAATATCCCCTTCATACTTCGAAGAAATATCTATTCGCCGTTACGCTTTAGCCATCAATGATACAACTGATATCAGAGTAATGCATACAGCGTTAGTTAATGAAGGGTATAAAAGTGCCAAGTTATTACAAGTTTATAAAAGCATTGCCACAGATTATTGTGCAACCAGTTTACTTGTTGACGATGATGAAGAGGTATTGTTGTTTGAATTACAAAAATTTCTAAACACCGCCATTGCATTATTACTTATTGATAGTGATAAAAAAGTTTTTACTACAAGTTTGTACGAGCAGTTGAATACTTACCTGACCAAAACAGATAAACAGGCCCTACTGACTAAAGTCGATACTTGTATTGCCAGTTTTACTGAACAATTATCAGTTTTAACTAAAGGTTACCTGCAAGATATAAAGTTATTAACGTTCACTGAACTTAAGGGCATTATTGATCAACAGGAAAATCTCTCTATTTATATTCAGGAGATATTAGAATTGCCTATCACTGTTGCTAATGAGCTCAATGGCGACTTTGACGGTGGCTATGACTTTCATGCTGACGATGAAGATGATTTGGCTTATTTAAGACCTGAAGGGCAATAATAAAAGTATTAACCAATACTTAAAAGTAAGCGATAACTTGTTAAATAACCGTGCACTAGTGCGGTTATTTCTTTGTGATAACTCAACTCCAGATAAAATTTTCAATGCTATTCATTATTAGCGCTTTTTTTTAGTTTTTGTTAATACAATTAAACCTTCCCTTTATTAAGTTTAGACCTGTCGGTTGAAATATTACTTTCTGTGTTGATAAAATATATCTAAGGCAATTACTTGTACAGATTGGTTGACGTAAAGTTTAGGTTTAAGCTACCTTACTCATCATATTATTATTTTTGGATAAAGGGTTATGGATGAATAGAATAAAGAGGCGTTTTTTACCTGTTGTTTGTTGGGTTGCTGGTAGTGTAATAGTGAGTGCTTGTTCTTCTTTACCTGTTTATCAGAACTTGTCTAGTGACGCGATAGTGGTTAATGCTAAAAAAAACAGCCCTGAGTTAGCCGATGAATTTACAGTAGACATAGGTGATAACTTATTAACTAAAGTGTCAGGTAGCTACTTAGAAAAAAAAACGCAGTCTGTTAGTTTACTTACTCATATTAAATTTATTTACGATGAACACCCAGGATTAAGCAAAGGAAAAACCACCCTGTTAGGCATGAGTCGCTCAGGGGGCAATGCCGCTTGTTTTAATGACGCTGAATATGATGATGGTTTGGTTAAATTTTGTTTATTTGATGAAAACAAAGATGGGTATTTTGAATTGGGAACTTTTGCTGGCGATGAAGGTGTTACTTTAAATATCCCTTATAATATTTTTAGCGATAACAGTAAGACCCCTGAGAAAGGCTATTTCAGAAAAACACTCTCTTATAAAGGATTATCAAACGGTAAAATTAACTTTAACTATGCTGAATACTCAGCAAACATGGCTAAAGCGACTTTTAGCCAAGATTTTTCTATAGAAAATAAACAAGGTGCGCATATCCTATTTAATTTCAAAGGCGCTGAAATAAAAATCAAGCAAGCGACGTTGTTAAATGTTACCTATGAAGTCATCCAATACTTTAAGTAATTATTTTAGTTCCCATTCTCCCCAATAAAAAAGCCTGATAAGTCAATTATCAGGCTTTTGTCATAAAAAATTATAATGGCATTAAAAGATTAGAAACCACATTGCTTGCCTTTGTTCTTCTCTTTTAACCAGACTTGTAAAGGAGCAAAGTAATCGAGTACTGCGGTTGCGTCCATTTGTTTACTCCCAGTCAACACTTTATAAGCTTCTTGCCAAGGCTGACTAGAGCCCATTTCTAACACGGTATTAAGTGCTTTACCGGCAGCCTTAGAGTTGTAAATTGAACAGCGATGAATGGGATCGGTATTACCTGATATTTCACAAAGCGCTTTATGAAACTCAAATTGTTGAATATGCGCTAAGAAATATCGACTGTAAGGTACGCCACCAGGCACATGGTATTTCGCACCGGGGTCAAATGCATCAACTTCACGAGCTACGGGTGCAGCAATGCCTTGATACTTTTGACGTAATTCCCACCAAGCTGTATTGTAATTCTCTGGTGTAATTTCTCCTGAATAGACTTTCCAACGCCATTGATCAACCATTAAGCCAAAGGGGATAAAGGCTATTTTCTCTAACGCCATTTTCATTAATAAACCAATATCTTTTGATTCGTCAGGGATAGTGTCGATTAAGCCAATTTCTTTCAAGTATTTAGGTGTTACTGAAAGTGCAATGGTGTCACCAATCGCTTCATGAAAACCATCGTTGGCACTATTTTGAAAATAAACGGGTTGATCTTGGTAAGCGCGCTGATAGAAATTATGACCAAGTTCGTGGTGAATAACGTTGAACTCTTCGCCGGTTTTTTGAATACACATTTTAATGCGAATATCATCTTTTGCATCAAGATCCCAAGCGGAAGCATGACAAACAACATCGCGGTCTGCTGGTTTAGTAAATAATGATCGCGTCCAGAATGTTTCAGGTAATGCTTCGAACCCTAAAGATGTAAAAAAGGTTTCAGCCCCTGCAACCATTTTAATTTCGTCATAGTTATTTGCAGCTAACTGCTCGGTAACATCATAACCTGGATCTGCATTTTCAGGAGCAACTAACTCATAGATATTCCCCCATGATTGTGCCCACATATTACCCAACAAATGAGCGGGAATAGGTTGGTCTTGTGCTACCTTATCTTCTCCATAGGTTTTGCCTAGTTCGCTGCGAACATAGCAGTGAAGGTCATCGTACAAGGGCTTTACTTGTCCCCATAAACGGTCAAGTTCTTTAGCGAAATCGTCAGCAGGCATATCGTAGTTTGAACGCCACATGGCGCCTAAGTCTTTGTAGCCTAGCCCTTGTGCACCCTCATTGCCTAATTCAGATTGACGAACAAATAAAGGTTTCATCTCTGGACTAATTGTTCGCCAGCCTTGCCACATTTCTAGCAATTCGTCGTAATCACGTGATGTTGCCATCGTCGAAGTCATTTCACCCAAGCTTAATTTTTTTCCAGCTTGGGTCGTGTATGTTCCTTTACCGTACATGCCGCCAAGTTCAGAGCCAATTTTTGCCAGTTCAGCTGACTTTTCAGAATCTTGTGGCGCTGGCATAACTAAGCTTTGTTTTAAGGTATTTAATTTTCTACGTTGTGTCTCTGTAACATCGACATCGTCAAATTTAGCCGCTGCCATAGCGAAACGAACGCCAGCTTCTGTTGATTTTTGGTTTGCTGCCGCAGATAGGGCGGCTGTATCATCGGTAATAAAATTTGAATAAATCCATTCGGCGCGGCTCCCCTCAATACCTAGAGCGATTAATTCTTTTTCGGTAGCGTTAAGAAATACATTCGCATCTTTTGCTGTTAATGCTGGAGCTACTTGCGTTTGTGCTTGCTCAGTTTGTGTAGAATTTTCATCATTACATGCAGTAAGTGAGGCCAATACACACAAGGCTACGCTTGTTTGTTTGAATAGTTTTATCATAACAGTCTTATATTTTTATTATTAATAGATAATGAATCGCCAGTATATAAAATTGTCTAGTCAGCTTAAAGCTTTGACCGCAAAAACTGATCAAACTTTTACAATACTCTGTGATTAAGTAAGTTTGACCATTATCTTACTAGGTAATTAACGGGCAAACGTTAACGCGATTAACGTTAAATAAAAGTCGAGATTAAAGATAACCGATGTAGATTAAATCAGATAAACCAGTAGGGAAGTATCAACGTATCTAAACGTTTTAGTTGTTTCGATAAAAAGCACTAAACACTTTTACGTTGAGTGCTTTATATCGCCATATTATGCTCTTTACTTTCAGTGTGTAAACTTAACCTTAGCGAATGTGATTAAGGTTAAATTAGGCTTATAAGCGTAGAATTTAATGCTAGGGCTTAACTTTTATTCTTGGACTGAACTGATCGTCATCTCCAGTACTTTGTGCGCTTCAATATTCTCTTCAATAAAACGTAAAGGCCTACGTTGCGTTTTTTACGAATATAACAACGTTTGGTCTGTATTGTGATCGTTGCCATATTCATCTGGCTGTGAATAGGTAATAGAGGAGGTGGCTATACCAAAACAAAGGCTATCTTGTTGAATTTAAATGTAAATTTATTGATTTGTATATTCATTGTTGCGTTATTTCAAACGCTTGTTTAAACTAGGCTTAATTAATGATGAATATTTTCATTTAGGGCGCAGGTAAGAGGTACCGTTGGCACATGAGTACAAAAAACAAAATTTTAGATGCAGCAGAAAAATTATTCGCAACGCAAGGTTTTAATGGTACATCATTAAGAGAAATTACTAGCCAAGCAGAAGTTAATTTAGCCGCAGTAAATTACCATTTTGGCTCTAAAAAAGAGTTAATAAAATCAGTAATGTCTCGTTATATGAACGAGCTTTCACCTCGTTTAGAATTATCGCTAGTGAATATATGCGAACAAGATGATTTAACCTTACTTGAAGTGTTTTCAGCTTTTATTGAACCCTTGTTATCATTAAATGAATTTAAAGAAAATGGTACCAGTAATTTTTTACAATTATTAGGACGAGGTTATAGCGATAGCCAAGGCTTTTTGCGTTGGTTCTTAACGACACAATACCCCGGCGTTATTAATAACTTTGTTAAAGCGGTGCAAAAAGCTTATCCAGAGCTTACTGCTGAAGAAATGTTTTGGCGTTTGCACTTCACTATGGGCACAGTGGTTTTTACCATGTCTTCGAGTGATGCTTTAATTGATATCGCTAAAAGTGATTTTGATCGTAATATGGACATTGCCGGCGTGATTAAACAAGTTATCCCTTATGTCGCCGCAGGTGTTGCTGCTCCTTTACTTTAATCTTACTCTTTTATCATTTTGATATGATATATCCGTGATACTTCGATCTGTCAGCGATAATTTTCAGGTATCACCGTTATATATCAATATCAGCCTTTGTAATTACTATTGATTTAGGTAAAGTAGCAACATCAAAAACTTATCATCTTCAAAGTGTGTATATGGGTCCTATTATGCTAGATGTGCTTGGCACATCTTTAACGGCAGAAGACAAAGAGCTTCTGCAACATCCTCTTGTTGGCGGGTTAATTTTATTTACTCGTAATTATGAATCCCCTGAACAAATAGCAGAATTGACTGCTGATATCCGCCGTGCCGCTAAAAAGCCATTGATTATTGCCGTTGACCATGAAGGTGGTCGAGTTCAGCGATTTCGTGATGGCTTCTCTCTTATTCCGGCAATGGGTAAGATTTGGCACTTTGCCGAAGAAAATATTAGTGTGGCGCAAGAGCTGGCTAAACAAAGTGCAATATTAATGGCATTAGAAGTTCAAGCCGTCGGTATTGATATCAGTTTTGCACCTATTCTTGATATTAACGATATTAGTGCTGTTATTGGCGATAGAGCTTTTCATAAAAATCCAGAAATTGTTTGTCAACTCGCTAGTGCTTTTGTCGATGGCTTACATTTGGTTGGTATGAAAGCTACGGGTAAGCATTTTCCTGGTCATGGCAGTGTTGAAGCTGATTCTCACCTTGCTTTACCTATTGACTCTCGTTCACGTGATGAAATATTCGCTGTTGATATGTTACCTTTTAAAACGTTAATTAATAGCAATAAGGTCGATGCATTAATGCCTGCCCACGTTATTTTCCCTGACGTTGACCGCGAAGCTGTCGGTTTTTCTCCTTACTGGCTCAAAGATATTTTGCGTAAGCAACTTGGTTTTAGTGGCGTTATTTTCAGTGATGATTTATCGATGGAAGGTGCTGCATGTGTTGGTGGTTATGTTGAACGTGCTGAAGCAGCTCAACAAGCAGGTTGCGACATGCTATTACTGTGTAATAACCGAGATAGCTGTATAGATGTCATTGACCATGCCAATATCACTATTGATGAAAAAAGTAATCAGCGCTTATTACGTTTATTGAAAACGTCTACGAGTGGGCTCAGTGAGTTAAAGGCGAATACTCATTGGCAACATGCTCGACAAGCATTAGCCGAATACTTATAAAATAATTTTATCGTCCTCTTAAAAATAATAAAAATAGAGAGTTAAATGAAGTTAACTAAACAAAGTTTTATTGTCTTAGCACCCGCACTAGCCTTTGGTTTTTACTTTTTGCTACTTTGGTTAGGCTTAGCAGAAAAACCCGCAACTGCGGCGGCAATAACATTACTCACCGTTATTTGGTGGGTTAGTGAAGCGATCCCCATTCCTGCAACATCTTTAGTCCCTTTTGCTTTGCTGCCACTACTGGGGGTTGTTGATCATAAAACAGTAGCTTCATCATTAGGTAGTCACGTTATTTTATTGTTAATGGGGGCATTTATGCTCTCTAAAGCGATAGAGAAAAGTGGAGCACACCAAAGACTTGCTGTTTACATGGTTAAGTTAGTTGGCGTATCAAGTGGGCGGCGATTAGTCTTTGGTTTTATGTTAGCGTCTGCTTTATTAAGTATGTGGATTTCAAATACCGCAACGACTTTAATTATGCTGCCGATTGCATTAGCTATACTTACTCATGTAGATAACAAAGAACTTAAAGTCGCTTTAATTTTAGGTATTGCCTATGCTGCGTCGGTTGGCGGTATTGGTACCCCTATTGGTACACCACCCAATGTTATTTTTATGGGCATATATGAAGAAAATACTGGCCGAGAATTTGGGTTTTTATCATGGATGAAAATAGGCGTCCCGATAGTGTTAATCGCTTTACCTATTATGGCATTCTGGCTAACAAGAAAGGTAAAACTCGACCATGAAATAAAGTTACCCGCGCAAGGCGAATGGCGAAGTGAAGAAAAAAGAACACTGTGGGTTTTTGGCCTTACAGCACTCGCATGGATCACTCGCTCAGAGCCCTTTGGTGGCTGGAGTGACCTATTAAATGTTCAAATTGCGGGTGACAGCACCGTCGCTTTATTTGCCGTGGTGTTAATGTTTTTAATCCCTAATGGTAAGGGCTCGCGCCTGCTTGATTGGGACACTGCTAAATCAATACCCTGGGGAATGTTGCTGTTATTTGCTGGCGGTATTGCCATTGCTAAAGGGTTTGTTGAATCAGGTTTAAGCCAGATACTAGGCGAATGGCTGTCTTCGTTGGCTAATTTACCGGTAATTGTGATGATACTGACAATTTGTTTAGTGGTTACTTACCTCACAGAAATTACCAGTAACACCGCGACAGCAACCTTACTTATGCCTATTTTGGCTGTCGTTGCCACCTCTGCTGGTTACGATCCTATGGTATTAATGGTGCCCGCCGCTATGTGCGCGAGTTGCGCTTTTATGCTGCCTGTTGCTACTGCGCCTAATGCAATTGCTTATGGTACCGGTGAACTTGAAATTAAAGATATGGTGAAAGAAGGGGCAATATTAAGTTTTATCTTGTCTTGTTTAATAGCAATTGTTTGCTATTTACTTTTGTTATAACAAAAGTAAGGGGCTAAATTTTAGCCCCTTTATCTTAATTACCTAGCATAAATGTAATGGCAAATTATGCTTCTATTATAACGCCATTATGATTTATGTTGCCGTTAACATTAGCCCCAACATGCCGAGAGTAAAGCCTAACACAGCGCCCATCGGTGGAGCCCAATGATTTTCTAATTTTACTTGTGGTGCCAAATCTTGAAATATTGAATAAAGAATTCCGCCTGAAGCGAAAAGCATAACCGCGCCAATAATCTTGGGGGACTCAGATAGCCATAAATAGCCAGAAACTGCGGCGATAGGCCCAAGTATTGCCATTAAAGCAAAGACCATGATGATTTTTCGCGGTTTATAACTTGAAGATGCACTTAACTCACGATAAGCGCTAAATCCTTCAGGTAAGTTTTGTAAGGCAATTAAACCAGCTAGCAAATATGCACTACTACTTCCTGTTGCGAATGCTGCTCCAAGTGCTATTGATTCTGGAATGAAATCAGCAAGCATTGCTGCTAGTTGACTGGCAGGTGTATCTATTTTTTTAAGATAAATATCTAGTGCCATAAAGCTAAGCCCGCCAACAATAAACCAAATGCATGCGGGTAATATATCAAGATTTCCCATTCCTTCAGGTACTAACACTAAGGCAACTGCCGACAACAGCGCTCCGCCACCAAAAGCCATAACGCTATGTCTGAGCTCTTGTTCAAGCCAGTCATTGCCAATTTTTTCGAAGCAGGCAAGGGCAGCACCAAGTGGCATAGCCAAACCAGCAAGAAATGTTGATACGATAACAGTGAGTAATATAGACATGATTTTTATCACTTAAGCAGTAAGGGCCCCATTGTGAGGCTATTGTTTAATACAATGAGATTAGTTAGGCCGTTAAAGGCCTTATAATTTGAATACTGTGTTCTGTGACCCTTTATTAAAAGCAGCGAGTAAATCGACATTTTAAATGATCACAGTGATTTTTTATTGATCAGTTGAGCTAATACAATAACCACTAGCGCAGCAGTAAAACCACCAAAAACAACAATCATCATTTGTGGCATAGTATAACCGAAGAATTGCCAATTAATATCACCACAATCTCCTGTTGCTTCAAACAAAGAAGGTAACCATTCGTGTAAAGGGGCCCAACTTGGGAAGTTAGGTACAAACTCACAACTATAGAGAAATGATAATGTAGCTGATTGAATTTCAACGTGCTCAATGGCAATCAATAACCCCCATATAGCGCTAACACCCCAGAGTGTAAATGCGACTGAGCGTAAGACAGTATTTTTATTGCCCATGCTGCCAACTATGCCAGCAAAGAATATTCCCCATAGTGCTGTACGTTGGTAAATACACATAATGCAAGGAGCTAAGCCCATTACGTATTGAAAATAAAGAGCCGATAATTCTAAACCAAAAACGGTTAGGCTAAGTAATTGCCAAGCGCGAGTGTTTACCGATAAATCACTTAAAAATTTCAAAAGTTTTCCTTAATCATGTTCAATGTTGTTATTTTAGATTGTTATTTTAGATTGTTATTTTAGATTGTTATCTAGTTAACTATAGGCATCATCACATATTGACACTTAAATTGGTGTGATAGTGACATTAGCGTGATAGTTGCTAGCACTTAGTTTGTTGCACAAAAATGACTTTTATCATTAGTATCAATAAAGCGCCATAAGGGCGCTTTATTGATAAAATTTAACAGTAAAACTACTAGATGTTAACTTTAGTGCTCTTGTGAAGATGAAGTCCCACCTTCAGTCATGTGATGCTGAATTAACCCCGAGTCATAAAAATCTTGTGTTGATTGCTCCAAATGACCTGAAGAAATAGCAAGTAAACCAATAATGGTCAATACGATAGTATAAGGGAAAGCCATAATAACCATACGGCCATATGACAATCTAACTAAGGGAGCAAGCGCTGAAGTTAATAGGAATAAAAACGCAGCTTGGCCATTTGGCGTAGCAACACTCGGCAAGTTAGTGCCTGTGTTAATAGCAACAGCAAGTAAATCAAATTGGTCACGGCTTATTATTCCTGAAGAAAGTGCTTTTTCAATTTCAGTAATGTATACCGTGCCAACAAATACGTTGTCACTGACCATAGATAATAGGCCATTAGCTAAATAAAACATGACTAATTGCATGTTACCTTCAAAAGTTAATACCCAAGTGATGACGGGCGTAAATAATTGTTGGTCAACAATAACGGCAACGATGGACAAAAACACCACTAATAGCGCGGTAAAAGGTAATGCTTCTTCAAAAGCATGACCAATTTGATGTTCTTCAGTTACACCTGTGAAAACGGTTGCAAGTATAATAACGGATAAACCAATTAAGCCAACTGGCGCTAAATGTAATGCTAAACCAACAATCAACCAAACCGCGATTAATCCTTGCACGACTAATTTTACATTATCACTTTTATTGCGTTTTTTACTTTCTTCAATGTCGAAGTCACGTAATATTTGATAAACATTTTCTGGCAGTGCAAAACCATAACCAAACCATTTGAACTTTTCTAATAAAGCACATGTGATTAAACCTGAAACAAATACAGGAATAGTAACGGGTGACATCCGAATGGTGAATTCAATGAAATCCCAACCGGCTTGCTGACCAATAATCAAATTTTGTGGTTCGCCCACGATAGTACATACACCACCTAAAGCGGTACCAACACCCGCGTGCATCAATAGGTTACGTAAATATCCTCTAAAGCTTTGTAAATCGCTTTTTATATCATCATCATCGGGATTGTCATGTGGATGGTCTTCACCTATAGAGGCAGCTTTATGATAGACAGAATAAAAACCTAGGCCAACGCTGATAATTACCGCAATGACGGTTAATGCATCTAAAAAGGCTGATAAAAATGCCCCTGAAAAACAGAATAATAATGACACCACTATTTTTGAACGGATCTTAGTGACTATTTTCGTGAACAAAAAGAGCAACAAACTCTTCATGAAATATATTCCAGCAACCATAAAAATCAGCAGCAGAAGTACTTCGAAGTTAATCATTAATTCATGTTTTACATGAGCGGGTGAAGTCATACCTATGGCAATAGCTTCAATCGTTAATAAACCGCCGGGTTGCAGCGGGTAACATTTTAATGCCATTGCTAAAGTGAATATAAACTCTATGACTAATGCCCAACCTGCAATATAGGGGTCAACATAGAAAAAGAGGATAGGGTTAATCACTAAGAATGAGATAATTGCCAGCTTGTACCACTCAGGCGAGTTGCCAAGAAAGTTTTTATAAAATGCACTCATGAAGGATTGTTGCATAATTGACCTGTTTATTTTAAGTATATGACGAATTGTGTCTCGCCTTGAATGGATCTTGTTTCTGTTATTTTGATAAAAAATGCATAGTAGTTTAAGTACCATTGAAAAGCTTGTAAATAATCCATCTTTATAGCGTAATCGTGGCCTTTTCTTCTGAGAATATAAGGCATGAGTCCTTTATATTATTTAATAACTTAGCCGCAGTGATATTTATTGAATTGCCGTTTTGCTTGAAATGCTTCGACTCTGCAGTATTAAATTAAATATTGCCTTTATAAATACACACTTTAGCCCCGCGTTAAACACCATCGATTGAGCTATAAATTCACAATGAGTAAGCTAATTCTAGATTTATCATGCTATTTCGCAGAATATAGCATGTTAATATTGCTAAATTATTGAGTTAATCGATATTTATGCATAATAAGTACTTTAATAAGATAAAAATTTATTAGCGGGTGCTTTCGTGACTTAACTCATCGCTTCTTATCAGGCATTAGCTTTAA
This sequence comes from Colwellia sp. BRX9-1, assembly GCF_014077195.1. Lineage (NCBI taxonomy): Bacteria > Pseudomonadati > Pseudomonadota > Gammaproteobacteria > Alteromonadales > Colwelliaceae > Colwellia > Colwellia sp. BRX9-1. The sequence continues at coordinate 8,832 of NZ_JACGVM010000011.1, read as the reverse complement.
ATATTAATAGTTTTTTAGACGCTAGTTCAGTATTGACTTAAAAATAAAATAGTAAATTTCATTTTGACTTACTGACTTTATCTACAAATAAAATTATTTATTATTCATAAATTAAAGGCTTATCTCTCTACAGCCGCTAATAAACAGGGGTTAACTCTGTTGTTTTTCACAAAATATAGTGTGAGGTTGCCACTGAGTATCCACATAAGTGACCAACGTTGACAGTAACGTCGAATTTATCCGCTTGTGCCAAATAGATGTTCTGGTACAATCAGTTAAAATTTTAAGATTAAGATATTGTGTGGAGCAGTATGGTTATCAAAGCACATAGCCCAGCAGGGTTTGCAGAGCAATATATTGTTGAGTCTATTTGGAACGGTGGTTTCCCCCCCGGTTCTATACTTCCGGCTGAACGAGAGTTATCTGAACTCATTGGCGTTACGCGTACAACATTACGTGAAGTTTTACAGCGCTTAGCACGAGATGGCTGGTTGACTATTAAGCACGGTAAACCCACCAAAGTGAATAACTTTTGGGAAACCTCTAGTTTAAATATTCTTGAAACCTTGGCTCAACTCGATCAAGAAGGCATACCTGATCTGGTTGACAATTTAATGTCAGCTCGGACAAATATTAGCGCCATTTATATTCGTGGCGCGATTAAAAATAATGCTGAAAAGGTGATTGAGCTCATTAAAGCTTATGAAGATGTAGAAGATAACGGAGAAGCCTTTGCCGAGTTTGATTATCGATTAAATAAAGAGTTGGTGGTTGCCTCTGGAAATTCTATCTATTTATTAATCTTAAATGGCTTTAGAGGCTTATATTCTCGTCTAGGTACTTTATATTTTTCTCATCCTAAAGGTCGTGAGATATCTCGAGTCTATTATAAGAAATTAATTGAATTAGCTAGCGAAGATAAGTTTGATGAGTCTATATTTGCCGTACGTAAATATGGTATCGAGTCAGGTAAGCTTTGGCTAGAACTTAAAGATGACGTATTAAAAGAGCTATCTGAATAAATTATCTATAGTGATTAAAAGGCAAGAGTTAACTTGCCTTTTAATTATCTTCACTGCTCTCTCATTCTGGATATTGTGCAATAACTTCTTCATCCCCCTCTTCATTGTTCTGTACTAACCGCACGTCAAATTGCCATAAGGTATATAAATGTTTCATCACTTCATCTTTTGAATCGTCTAGCGGAACATTTTGGTGTGGTGTATATTTCAATGTTAGCGATCGGTCACCATCAACATCAGCATTTGTTACCTGAATATTAACCTCCAGATTACTCAAATTATACTGTTCAGATAACGCGCTTCTTACTTTTTTGTAGCCACTTTCATTGTGAATAGCCGCCACGTCAATAAAATTTTCTTTTTCATCATCGTGTAAATAAAATAACTTGAAATCGCGCATTAGTTTTGGTGATAAATATTGACTAATGAAGCTTTCATCTTTGAAATTTTTCATGGCAAAATGTAAAGTATCTAACCAATTACTATTGGCTATTTCTGGAAACCATCGTTTATCTTCTTCTGTTGGTTGTTCACATATTCTTCTAATATCTATAAACATATTAAAGCCTAACGCATAAGGATTAATACCAGAATAATGAGGACTGTTGTAATTGGGTTGAGCGACAACATTGGTATGGTTATGTAAAAATTCCATCATGAACTTATCGGTAACTAAGCCTTCATCATATAAATGGTTGAGCAGTGTGTAATGCCAAAAGCAGGCCCAGCCCTCGTTCATGACTTGTGTTTGTTTTTGCGGATAAAAGTATTGCGAGATTTTTCGCACAATGCGTACAATTTCTCTTTGCCATGGTTTTAGTAAGGGCGCATATTTTTCAATGAAATATAAAATGTTTTCTTGCGGTTCATTTGGAAATGTCGGTTTCTTATCCTTAGCATCATCTTTGTTTTTGGGTAATGTTCGCCATAATGTATTCACCTGCGATTGTAAATATGCTTCACGGTCCTTTTGACGTTGTAACTCTTCCTCTAATGATATCTTTTGTGGACGTTTATAGCGGTCAACACCGTGATTCATTAATGCATGACAAGCATCTAAGCATGATTCAACCTCACTAATGCCAAATTTTTGTTCACATTCGCTAATGTAGTTTTTAGCAAACAATAAGTAGTCAATTATTGAGCTCGCATCAGTCCAGGTTTGGAATAAATAATTACCTTTAAAAAAAGAATTATGTCCGTAACAAGCATGTGCCATAACGAGTGCTTGCATGGTCATAGAATTCTCTTCCATTAAATATGAAATACAAGGATCAGAATTGATAACAATTTCGTAGGCTAATCCCATTTGACCACGTTTATAGTTTTGCTCTGTTTGAATAAATTTTTTACCAAATGTCCAATGGTTATATCCAATAGGCATACCGACACTAGCGTAAGCATCCATCATTTGCTCTGCGGTGATCACTTCAATTTGGTTGGCGTAAGTCTCCAATCGATAATGCTTTGCAACCCGTGCAATTTCAGTTTGATATTGATCAAGTAAATCAAAGTTCCAGTCACACTGGTCACTTAAGGGGTTACGTTTGTCCATTATTTGCCTCCTTTGCCGTTATTAACTTAGGCTGCTTTACTCTGATTTTTCTTGAAAAGCTTTCTAAAAACAGGATAAATATCTTCAATGCTTTTAATATGTTGTATTGCAAAATGTTCTGTATATGCTGCAATTTCTTGATATTGCTGCCAAAGTGTTTGATGAGGTCGTTGTGATATTTCAATGTAACTAAAGTAGCGTGCTTTAGGTAGAATATGCTCTGTGAGTAATTTTTGACAACGAGGAGAATCATCGGCCCAGTTATCTCCATCAGAGGCCTGCGCGGCGTAAATATTCCATTCGCTTTCCTTATAACGCTCATCCATTATTTTAATCATTAAATCTAATGCACTTGAAGCAATAGTGCCGCCGGTTTCTTGCGAATAAAAAAACTCTTCTTCATCAACCTCTTTTGCTTGCGTGTGGTGTCGAATATAGACCACATCAATCGTTTTATAGGTGCGGGTGAGAAATAAATACAATAAGAGATAAAATCGTTTGGCAATATCTTTAGTGGCTTGGTCCATAGAGCCAGAAACATCCATTAAACAGAACATCACCGCCTTTGATGTAGGTAGGGCTTGTTTTGCATAGTTTCTAAAACGTAAATCAAAGGTGTCAATGAAAGGGACTTTACTGATTTTACCTTTAAGCATGTCGATCTGATTGTTTAGGTCTTTAATTTTTTGGACATGATCATGTTTATCAGCCATTAATGCCGCTAAGGCGAGTTCAAGGAGTTTTAACTCTTTACGCTTGGTTGATGTCATAGCAATACGTCTTGCTATTGATCCCTGTAGCGATTTTACAATATCTATATTTGAGGGGACGCCTTCAGCACAATAACCCGAGCGAACAGTTTTATAATCAATTAACGTATCCAATTGGTTCTTTTCTAAATTTGGCAATTCAAGATCTTCAAAAAGTAAGTTCAAATATTCATCTTTAGAAATAGAAAAAATAAAATCATCATCTCCCTCACCAGTGTTACTGGCATCACCTTTACCGCTACCTTGTCCTTGCTGTTGTGGAGGGCGTTTGATTTGATCGCCGGTTGAAAATTGGTCATTACCCGGGTGAACTCTATCTTTAACACCCCCTTTGCCCTGATGAAAAACAGGTTCAGATAAATCTTTTTTGGTGATGGTAATGTCTTCACCACGATCAACATCAGTAACACTGCGTTTATTAATCGCTTGTTCAACGGATTTCTTTATTTGGCTTTTATAGCGTTTAATAAAGCGCTGGCGATTAACCGTGCTTTTGTTTTTGCTATTTAAACGTCTATCAATAAAATTCGCCATATTATCCTCCTACTTTATTGGCTTTTTAAAACAATAAAGTACAAGTTAAGAAGACTTTCTTACCCGTAAATACCACTCTGACAGTAACCGCACTTGTTTTTTTGTATAACCTTTACTCATCATGCGTTCTATAAAATCGTCATGTTTTTGCTGGTCGTCATTTGATGTTTTAGTGTTAAACGAAATAACGGGTAATAAATCTTCAGTATTCGAGAACATTTTTTTCTCAATAACCGTGCGCAGTTTTTCGTAACTTGTCCAGTTGGGGTTCTTACCGTTGTTATTGGCTTTAGCACGTAATACAAAATTGACAATTTCATTACGAAAATCTTTAGGGTTACTAATGCCAGCAGGCTTTTCTACTTTTTCTAATTCATTATTTAAGGCTTCTCGGTCGAAAAGCTGTCCAGTTTCAGCATCGCGATACTCTTGGTCTTGTATCCAAAAATCAGCATAAGTGACATAGCGATCAAAGATATTTTGTCCATATTCAGAATAAGACTCTAAATAAGCCGTTTGAATTTCCTTGCCAATAAATTCTATGTATTGAGCTGACAAGTAACCTTTAATGAACTCTAAATATCGCTCGGCTGTTTCTTGGGGTAATTGCTCTCGTTCAATTTGTTGCTCGAGTACATAAAATAAATGTACTGGATTTGCGGCAACTTCTAAATGATCAAAATTAAAAACGCGTGATAATATTTTAAAAGCAAAACGTGTTGATAGCCCAGACATACCTTCATCCATGCCCGCATAATCACGGTATTCTTGATACGACTTAGCTTTTGGGTCGGTGTCTTTTAAGCTTTCGCCGTCATAAACGCGCATTTTAGAATAAATACTAGAGTTCTCGGGATCTTTTAAACGTGATAGTACAGAAAACTGCGCTAAGGTTTCTAACGTATCTGGCGCACAATGTGCATTTTTTAATTCACTGTTTTCGAGTAATTTTTTATAAATTTTTACTTCTTCAGAAACACGCATGCAGTAAGGGACTTTGACCATATAAACGCGGTCTAAAAAGGCTTCGTTGTTTTTGTTATTTCTAAAGGTTTGCCATTCTGACTCATTAGAATGCGCAAGCAAAATGCCATTAAAGGGCAGGGCTGATAATCCTTCTGTTGGATTATAGTTACCTTCTTGTGTTGCTGTTAACAACGGATGTAATACTTTAATGGGGGCTTTGAACATTTCGACAAATTCCATCATGCCTTGATTCGCTCGACACAATGCGCCTGAATAGCTATAGGCATCAGGATCATTTTGTGAAAAGTGCTCTAACTGTCGAATATCAACTTTACCAACCAGGGCTGAAATATCTTGATTGTTATCGTCGCCAGGCTCTGTTTTTGCAATGGCTATTTGATCAAGAATTGAAGGATATAACTTAACGACCTCAAATTTTGCAATATCACCTTGATATTCATGCAGCCTTTTAGCCACCCAAGGCGACATAATGGTCTTTAAATAACGTTCTGGTATTTTATATTCTTTTTTTAATATCTTACCATCTGCATTTGCGTCGAATAAACAAAAAGGGTGGTCATTTACCGGGCTTCTTATGCCATTAGCACTGAGCACATAGATAGGCTCTTGCTGCATTAATGCTTTTAATTTTTCAGCTAATGATGATTTTCCTCCACCCACAGGCCCTAATAAATAGAGTATTTGTTTCTGTTCTTCCAGTCCTTGTGAAGCATGCTTAAGGTAGGCAACAATCTGCTCTATAGCTTCTTCCATGCCATAAAATTCCTTAAATGCAGGATAGCGAGCAATTACCCGATTAGAAAATATACGGCTTAAGGTAGGTTCATTTGAGGTGTCTATCATTTCAGGCTCGCCAATGGCCTTCAATAAGCGCTCAGAAGCGGTGGCGTAAGCAAGTTTGTCTTTTTGACAAATAGCTAAAAATGCTTGAATACTAAAGTTCTCTTCTTTAGCTTCATCGTAACGTGATTGATAATGCTGAAAAATACTCATAACTGCCTCCATAAGGAAAAAATTTGCAGATGAGTAAAAACTTACCGTAGTACAAAGTCGATATTGTTTAACTCATTCAAATAAGACCGAGAAACTATCGATATTCGCCCCAACAAGACACTAAACTTTGCATTGAAACGAATATGTCTACCATTAAGTCTAGACGGTATTTTTTAAGGTTGAGAATAAATAGAGATTTTTTTGTAAGTTTTTTGTAAGCAAAGAGGAAAATATAAAAATCTTTTATATTGAATTAAAAAGAGAAAGGACACTTTTATTGAATTTTAAGCATAAAAAAACCAGAGTAGGTACTCTGGTTTTCAATAAAATTCTTACTTAAAGGTTAATAAATTAATCTTTAATGAATATAAATTAAGCGAAGTTTGCCGCAGCAAAATCCCAGTTAGCTAATGCCCAAAAACCAGCCATGTAGCTTGGACGAAGATTACGGTAATCAATGTAGTAAGCATGTTCCCATAAATCTACTGTTAATAACGGTGTAACGCTCTCATCAGTTAATGGTGTTGCAGCATTTGAAGTGTTAACGATAGCAAGGCTACCATCTGCTTTTTTCACTAACCATGTCCAGCTTGAACCAAAGTTGTTGATTGCACTTTCAGTAAATTTTGTTTTAAATTCAGCGAAAGAACCAAAGCTTGCATTGATTGCGTCAGCTAAAGCGCCTGTTGGTTCACCGCCGCCGTTAGGGCTTAAGCTGTTCCAGTAGAATGTGTGATTCCAAATTTGTGCTGCATTATTGAAAATGCCTGCTGATGAAGTCTTCACGATGTCTTCTAAAGACTTGCCTTCAAAATCAGTACCTTCAATTAATCCATTAAGCTTTACAACATAAGTGTTGTGATGCTTACCGTAGTGAAACTCAAGTGTTTCAGCTGAAATATGTGGTACAAGTGCATCTTGTGCATAGGGTAATGCGGGTAATTCAATAGCCATTAGTTTCTCCAGAAATGGGTTATACAAATTTATTTTTGCGCAAAAATAAAGAAGTTGTGTGCTTTTATTTAAAAACCAGTTAAAACCTAGTAAACTAGTCAAGTATTATTAAAGCCTGACTAGTGTACCCATTTATATAGGTTTTGCCAGTGTAAATATCAAGCCTGTTATTGTTTATTCTACTAAATAAGTGCTTTTTAGTCTTTATTACCTTGATTATTTTAGTGTCAGACTCCATTAATTAAAGTAATAAACATTAAATTTTATATTGTAAAGATCGAGGTTTTTTCGGTCGTAATTAGAGGTATCCCATGGAAACTATTGAACGTATCAAAGAACAACTTTCTGAAAACACTATTTTGCTTTATATGAAAGGTTCTCCTAAATTGCCTAGCTGTGGCTTTTCTTCACAAGCATCACAAGCACTAATGCAGTGTGGTGAAAAATTTGCTTATGTTGATATTTTACAAAATCCTGATATTCGTGCCGAATTACCAAAGTATGCTGATTGGCCAACATTCCCACAATTATGGGTTGACGGTGAATTAGTCGGTGGTTGTGACATTATTATGGAAATGTTCCAACAAGGTGAATTACAAACCTTGATCAAAGAAGCTGCAGAAAAAAATAATTCTGAAGAAAAAGCTTAATATCATTTTAGAAACTGACGTTAGCTAAATTATTTATTAAAAAAGATGAAAAGTAAGTTGAAAATCACCTTATCGTCTCAATAATAGATGTACGTCAGTTTTATGATTTAAATCAATTTAATAAAAATATTGGAGAAAAGAATGAGTGTATTAGTTGGCCGTGCAGCACCAGATTTTACTGCAGCAGCAGTTTTAGGTAGTGGCGAAATTGTTGATAGTTTTACGTTATCGACAGCAATTAAAGGTAAAAAAGCCGTAGTGTTTTTCTACCCTCTAGATTTTACTTTTGTTTGTCCGTCTGAGTTATTAGCTTTTGATCACCGTATGGAAGAATTCAAAAGCCGTGGTGTTGAAGTTATTGGTGTTTCTATCGATTCACAATTTTCTCATAACGCATGGCGTAACACTCCAGTAAACGAAGGCGGTATTGGCCCAGTACAATATACTTTAGTTGCTGATACAAAGCATGAAATCTGTAAAGCGTACGATGTTGAACATCCTGAAGCGGGTGTTGCATTTCGTGGTTCTTTCTTAATTGATGAAGAAGGCAATGTACGTCATCAAGTAATTAATGATTTACCATTAGGTCGTGACGTTGACGAAATGATCCGTATGGTTGACGCATTACAATTCCACCAAGAGCACGGCGAAGTTTGTCCAGCTGGCTGGAACAAAGGTGATAAAGGTATGACTGCTTCTCCTGAAGGCGTTGCATCTTACTTAGCTAACAATGCTGACAAGCTTTAATATAATAGCTTAGGCTTTAGTTAGCCGATGTAATTATTAAAAGTAATAAAAAACCGCTTAATTGCGGTTTTTTTATGTTCAGGAAGAACGGTATGTCACGGTGCCAAGGATGGCAAAGAGTGACGATGTTCAGGAAGAACGGTATGTCACGGTGCCAAGGATGGCAAAGAGTGACGATGTTCAATCCCGTCATGCTGAATTTATTTCAGTATCTGTTTTTGTTTTGTCAACAACGAGATCCTGAAACAAGTTCAGGATGACGGTGTCTTTGTTAGTTGTATTTCAGTATATAAATACAGGCTCTTGAGATCGTCATACTGAATTTATTTCAGTATCTGTTTTTTGTTTTGTCAACAACGAGATCCTGAAACAAGTTCAGGATGACAGTGTCTTTGTGAGTTGTATTTAAGTATATAAATACTGGCCCTTAAGATCGTCATGCTGAATTTATTTCAGTATCTGTTTTTGTTTTGTCAACAACGAGATCCTGAAACAAGTTCCAATGCTGTTCGTTTAAGCTATTTCTTTTCGCTTTTGTGAACGCTTCACCGGGAACTTCCCCATCCTCATTTTTACCGCCCTAGGATAATTAGGGCGTTTCTGCTTTGGCAGAATAAAAT
>NZ_JACGVM010000030.1:0-29603 GCF_014077195.1 Colwellia sp. BRX9-1 | reverse complement strand
ACTTACATTGTTACTGACAGTGCAGGTGACACTCAGAGTTCTACCCTAACAATTTCAGTAACTCCAGTGTCAGATTTAAGTGATGATAGTGAAACTGTCACGATAGCTGAAGATACAACCGCCACAGGCAATGTGTTAGATAATGCTGAAACAGCAGACGGTCCAATGACCGTTACCAGCTTTACTGTTGGTGGGAATACGTATAATGCAGGTGATACCGTTACTCTCACTGAAGGTGAGTTAACTTTAAATACCGATGGTAGTTACACTTTTACACCGAATGATAACTTTAATGGCAGTGTGCCAGTGATCAGCTACACCATTACCGATGGTGCCGGTGATACCGATGTGTCGACCTTAACGATTGCGGTCACGCCGGTGAACGATCCACCAGTTGCGGCTGATGATAATTTTAGTGTTAACGAAGGCGAAATCGTCAGTGGCAATGTGATCAGCCATGATGACGGCGATGGCGTGATGGATAACGATGGTGGCGATGGTGCTAGTCTGAGCGTGACTCAAGTCAATGGCGTTGATTTAGTCTTTGATCCATTAACGGGTGAAGCCCGTGTAGATATCAAAGATGGTTTTATCTTAATCAAGGCTGATGGCAGTTTCACTTACACCCACAATGGTAACGATCTAGTAGGTGCACCACCAAGCTTTAATTATACTTTAAGTGATGGTACGGATGTTGATACCGGTACTGTGACAATCGCAGTAACACCAGTGAACGATCCACCGGTTGCAGAAGATGACGGCTTTAATATTGATGAAGGGGAAAGCGTTTCAGGCAATATTATACTTCATCACGATGGTGATGGTGTTATCGATACTGATGGTGGTGACGGTTCAACATTAGTGATAACTCATATTAATGGCATCGAACTAAGCTTTGGAACAGATGGCTTTGCTATTATTAATGTCGAAGGGGGTATTTTAAGTATTAATGCTAGTGGCGACTTTACTTATCAAAATAGTGAAGGCTATGTTTTAGACGCTACTCCACCAAGTTTTGAATACACTTTAACTGATGGTATTGATAGCGATACAGCCAATGTAATTATTACTGTTAATGACTCTGCTCCAGTTGCTGTCGATGACAATAATTACATTATATACCGCGAAAAGGATGGGAAATCAAGGATCGAAGGTATCCGAGGAAATGTCATAAGTAAAGGTAGTTCTGGAGATAATCAGGATACCTCAGTTGATGGAACCGTAACCTTAATTCAATTTGAATTTGAAGGCCAAGTATACATTTTTGATACTAACAATACTTCTTACATTATAGATACGGGGTTTGGTATTTTTACTATGTATGATACAGGGAAGTATAACTTCATTTTAGCTTCAGGGACTGATGTTAATACTATTCCTACATCGATTGAATTCGTTTACACCATCCAAGATGGTGATACCGCCAATCCTGAAACAGATAATGCGACTCTAACCATTTATTTTGAAAGTGCAAATGCTAACAACGCCAACGATACTAATGATGAGAGCTCTGCTTTATCTAACGGCGAACTTATCGACTTGTCTTTTAGTGAATCTGCTACCAGCCAAAGTCTAGGCAATCAAGGTTCAAATCTTGCAACTGATTATGATTTAAGTGATCTTTTGGTGCAAAGCCAGAGTGAAACTTTTATGTTTGATGAATTTTCGCAAAGTGACTTAAATACAGATCAAGAAAGTGAAGTTACAGTTATCTATGCAGACGAAAACTTGACCTTAGAAAATATTGATCAGGTCGACGCACTTTCAAATACTGAAACAATAATCACCAATAATTTCTTAAATAAAGGTGTAACATTGAACAGTGATGCGTCATCAGAAATTGTGCCATTGCCCATTGAACTCGACACTTCAGACCAGATATGATTAAGTCGAGTAAATTAAGTAGCAAAACATAACAAGTACAATGAGCTAATGATGAGATGTACTTTCCAACATCATTAGCTTATTGGCTTTTTTAAGGGATAACATACTAGGTGCAATCAACAGTGCAACAGTCAACTCAATGGACAATTAACGCTTCACAAAAGTTAAGTTCAGACCCTCTGTTAGACAGTTTAGTGCTTATAACAGAGCATTATGGTAACCCGTGTTCTCCTGAAGCGCTCGCGGCTGGTTTACCACTTACTGGTGCTAATCTTACACCAGAGCTATTACCTCAAGCAGCATCTCGCGCAGGGTTGAGTGCAAAATTAGTGCGTAAAGGCTTGAATGAATTACCCTCAATGTTGTTACCTTGTATTTTGATGCTAAAAGATAAAAAAGCCTTAGTATTACAAGAACTCGATATTGAAAAAAATATAGCAACAGTTTCTTTACCTGAAACTGGTGGTGAAGAACAGTTAACAATAGAGGAATTAGAATCGAGTTTTGTTGGTTATTTATTTTTAATAAAGCAGCAATATCGCGGTGATAGAAATTTTGATGTTCATCTTAATAGTTCAAAAGAACATTGGTTATGGCAGAAAATTAAGAATACTTCATCGATATACCGAGATGTAATTATTGCGTCAGTAATGATCAATGTTTTTGCTCTGGTATCACCACTTTTTGTGATGAATATTTATGACAAAGTGATACCTAATCTCGCTTTTGAATCGCTTTGGGTACTCGCCATTGGTGCCGGTGTCGCTTATATTTTTGATTTTATTTTAAAACAACTTCGTGGTTATCTAATTGATGTTGCAGGCAAGAAAATTGATATTGAAGTTTCTTCAAAATTATTTGCTAAAGTGATTGGTATACCGCTTGAAAAACGCTCCCCAAGTGTCGGTGGAATGGCAAAGCAGCTGAGTGAATTTGACAGTGTTAGAGAGTTTTTGTCTTCTGCGACAATAAGTGCCTTAGTTGACTTACCTTTTGCTGTGCTTTTTATGTTTTGTATTTGGCTTGTTGCAGGAGACTTAGTGATGTTTCCAATTATTGCCTCAATACTTATCATTGGCTACACATTATTAAATCAATCTAAACTGCGTAAAGCGATAGAAGAAAGTAATAAGTTTTCGGGTTTACGCCATGGACATCTGATTGAGTGTTTAAGCGCTTTAGAATCTATTAAAGCTAATGGCGCAGAAGGTGTTGTGCAAAGAGCTTGGCAGCAAATGGTTGGTCATACCTCGACCTGGTTACTTAAATCTAAAATGATCACTAATTCGGTCTTAAATTTTGCGAGTTTTATTGTACAAATATCAGTAGTCGCCGTTGTAGTGTTAGGTGTCTATCGGGTATCAGAAAACTTAATCTCGATGGGGGGAATTATAGCGGCTGTTATGTTAACCGGTCGTGCTATATCTCCTATTGCTAAGCTTGCTGGCCTAATGACGCGCTCTAATCAAACCTTAAGTGCTTTGAAACAACTTGATACTTTAATGGAGCAAGAAGGCGAATTTGAAGACAAAGCTCATTTGGTTAGTCGAACAAAACTCAGCGGCAATATAAATGCTGAAAATATCAGTTTTAAGTACCCTAATGCAGAAAGTGACTCTTTGCAGCCAATGTCAGTAAAAATTAATCAAGGAGAAAGAATCGCCATTGTTGGCCATAATGGTTCGGGTAAAACAACGCTAGCTAAATTACTATTAGGTCTTTATCAGCCAAGCAAGGGTAGCATTCAATTTGATGGTTTAAATCACCGGCAAATTCACCCTAGTGACTTACGAAAAAACATTGGCTATTTACCACAAGATATTGTCTTATTTCATGGTACCATCCGCGATAATATCCTCTTTGGTACTCGTCAAGTTACTGAATATCAACTTATTAGAGCGGTTCAACTGTCTGGTGTCAGTGCTTTTACCGATCATAATAGTCAAGGCCTTGACCAACAAGTGGGGGAAAGTGGTAGTGCATTATCACGTGGTCAAAGACAGTCAATTGTTTTAGCCAGAGCGATATTAAATTCACCTCAAATATTACTGTTAGATGAGCCAACCGCGAGTCTTGATGCTCGTGCTGAAAAGAAGTTTATTGAAGCAATCAATGCAACGGCAAAAGATCGCACTATGTTATTAATTACCCATAAAATGGATTTATTAAAATTGGTTGACCGCATTCTTGTTTTAGATAAAGGTAAATTGATTATTGACGGTCCAAAAGATAAAGTATTAGCGCAACTCAAAGGCGAAAATTTAAATCAAGAGGCGAACTTATGAAGGTTAGCCAACAAGACCTAGAAATGGCTGACGATGTATATGGTGCAATGCTAACGGAAGTGCCAAGTTTACATCGGTTAACTATATGGGCAATGGGTGGATTACTTTTTTGTTTTCTTATTTGGTCATATTTTTCTGAACTTCAACAAGTTACTTCAGGAATGGGCAAGGTAATACCATCAACTCAAGTACAAATTATACAAAGTTTAGATGGTGGTGTATTACAAAAACTCTTTGTTCAAGAAGGTATGCAAGTAATTAAAGGGCAACCGATTGCAAGTATTGATGATACTCGCTTTAGATCTGACTTTGCAGAACAAAAACAGGAGGTGAGTAGCCTAAGAGCGAATGTCATTCGCCTTAGAGCCGAGCTTTCAAGTATATTGATTGGTGTTAGCGAAAGTTGGCAACGACAAATAGAAATAAATATAAAAGTACCCGTTTACCCAGACGATTTACAACAAAACGCTAAGTTTATGGTTGAAAGACAACAAGAAGAGTATTCTGGAAGAATAGACAATTTAATCAATCAATTAGCAATTCAAGCCCAGCAGATACAACAAAGGGAACAAGAAGTTGCTGAATTAGTTTCGAAAATTAATACCTTAAAAATAAGTTATGAGATAGCCAGTAAAGAACTCGACTTAACACGACCGCTTGCAGAAAAAAACATTGTTTCAAAAATCGAACTCTATAAGTTAGAACGTAGCGTGAATGAGCTTAAAGGTGAATTAAGTGCGGTTCGTTTGTTAGCACCAAAATTAAAGTCTGCCATACAAGAGTCAATTTTAAATCGTCGAGAAACAGCACTTGCTTATAGAACAGAAGCGAGATCAGAGCTTAATGAATTAGAGAATAAACTATCTCGAATTAATGAATCACAGGTTGGTGCTCAAGATAAAGTAACGAAAGCATTAATTTTATCGCCGGTTATTGGTACTATTAAAACCATACACATTAATACCTTAGGTGGAGTCGTTAAGCCGGGTGAAACCATTGCTGAAATTGTGCCCACCGAAGATAAATTGATGGTTGAAGCAAAAATTAAGCCCAGAGATATTGCGTTTATTTATCCTGGGTTGCCAGCTGTTGTTAAGATCACTGCCTATGACTTTACAAGATATGGCGGGTTAACGGGTAAAGTAGAGCACATAAGTGCCGATACAACACAGGATGAAGAGGGAAACAGTTTTTATCTTATTAGAGTACGCACAGATGCTTCAAGCATTAAGAATAAAAATGGCAAAGAAATGCCAATTATTCCAGGTATGCTAACAGATGTTGATGTTATTACGGGTAAACGAACAATTTTAGAATATATTTTAAACCCCATATTACGGGCGAATGAGGCTGCACTAAGGGAACGGTAAGGCTTGTCTACTAGCAATTAATAATAATAAGAATATGGAGTATTTATAAATAACATTATGTTTAAATTAAATAAAGTAACTATGGTTTGGTGTTTAGGCTTATCGGGATTATATTCCGCTAATAGCTATGCCCAAAGTTTAGAGGCAGCCGTTGCAAACGCACTTGATACACATCCTGATATTCGTCAGACATTTGCACGATTTAAATCTAAAGAAGAAGATGTTAATCGTGCCTCAGCAGGCTATTTTCCAACTATTGATTTAACTGCTGGTTATGGTTATGAATATACAGATACTCCCGGAAATAGACGAAATGCTACCATCGGCGATGACGGTGAAACTGAATTAGCCCGTGGTGAATTTGGTGTTAGTATTAAACAAATTCTTTTTGATGGCATGTACACGAGTAATGAAATAGATAGAACTAAATTCGAAGCGAGCGCTGAGCAATGGACATTAATTGCCAATGCAGAAGATCTTGCGTTACAAGTGGCTAAAGCCTATTTAAATTTTATAAAAACAGATGAGCTTGTTAAATTATCAGCAATAAACATTGCCTCACACCAAGTCATTTATGATCAAATAAAAGAACGTACTGATTCAGGCCTGGGTAATATTGCTGACTTGTCTCAAGTTACAGGCCGGCTAGCTCGCGCGCAAGCTAACATGATTTCGGCGCGTAATAATAACCTTGACGCTAGGTCACAATTTATTCGTTTAACGAATACACAACCGAGTAACCTTGTGCTACCAGTACCTGATGCCGATATGTTACCTAAAAATAAAGCAACGGGGTTAACTCTAGCAATAAAACGTCATCCGGTAATTAAAGCTGCTCAACAAGATATTAATGCGGCTCGTTCATTTAAAAACTCAATAAACGCTAGATATTATCCAACCTTATCTTTAGAACTCGGCGTGAATTCTGACAATGATGTTGGTGGTGAAAGTGGTATTAATCGATTTGGCGCTGACGTAGGTGGTCATCGAAACGATGCAACAGCAATGCTGCGCTTACGCTACAACTTTTACTCGGGTGGAAAAGACATTGCTACCGAACGAAGTGCAGCCTATAAAATTTCAGAAGCGCAGGAAATTAATTATAACGCTCACCGTCAAGTTACTGAAAGCTTTGGTCTTTCGTGGAATGCTTTTGAAATGTTAGCTTTACAAAAAACATATCTAAAGCAACATGTTATTACATCTAAAGATACACAGGCAGCCTACAAACAGCAGTTCGATATTGGGCAGCGAAATCTTCTCGATCTGCTTGATACCGAAAATGAATTGTTTCAAGCTCGTAAGGATTACCTTGATGCAGACTTTAATGAATTGAGCGCTCAGTATCGTTTGTTAAATGCAACAGGCCTGCTACTTGATTCATTGAGAGTAACAAGATCATCAAAATGGAAAGGTGAACACGAATACGAACAAGGAGCTTACAATGAATAAGTTATCAATTAAGCCAATAGAAGTTACTGCAAAATATTTAATGGTCGCTTTTGCAGTAATATTTATTAGTGCTTGTGCTGATACTCCTGTAGTCATATTAGAAGACTCGGTACAGCAGCTTTATGATTTAACTGATTATGACAGTGATGGTGTAGTAAAAGCGCGTGAAAAATGTGATGGGACTTCTATTGGTGCTGCGATTGACAATTATGGTTGTGGTACTCAAACGTCTAAAATAATGCCTTTTAAAATTGATGTTAAATTTGTTAACAATTCTTATCAACTGTCAGACCAAGCAAATGAAGACATCAGTAAGTTAGCAGAACTTCTTAAAATGAATCCGCAAATCAATGTAGTGATTGAAGGGCATAGCAGTAAAGTTGGCGTGGCAAAATTAAATCAAGTGCTGTCAAATAATCGCGCTAAAGCAGTTGCTTTGGTACTAATCAATGATTTTAAAATTAATGAAGAGCGTATCTCTTCAATTGGTTATGGCTTTGAACGCTTAGAAAACTTAGCAGATACTGAACAAGCGCATGCTGAAAATCGTCGTATAATGGCCGAGATATCTCATATAGAAAAAATTGATGATCTCAAATGGACCATTTATACGGTGAATCAAGCTAATTAATTATTAATGAGTAGCATTAGAAGAAGTTCTTTTTTTAAATGGATGGTCATCAAACCCATTCAAATGCTTCTCATCACCACAATATGTTTAGCGGCTATATTTGCTCAATCTACACAGCCCCTTAATGAAAAAGAAATTGTCACATCATTAGAAAAAAGTTATGGAGAAAGAGCAGGTAAAAGAGGCAAAGCCTGGTTTAAATTAATGCAACCAAAAGTTCAACATTCCCCCTTAGAAACATTACAAGAAGTTAATCAATTCTTTAATATGTTTAGGTTTATTGATGATAGTAAACTTTGGGGGGTGAGCAATTATTGGGCGACACCTATCGAATTTATCGGTGTTAATGGTGGCGATTGCGAAGACTATTCAATTGCTAAATATTTTACCTTATTAGAGATGGGTATTGCGGATGAAAAAATGAGGATCACTATGGTAAAAGCCGTCAAACTTAATCAATACCATATGGTACTCGCTTACTACGAAACGCCTAGTGCCGTACCATTAATTTTAGATAATCTAGACGGTGTTATAAAACCCGCAAATCAGCGCAACGATCTGATCCCTATATATAGTTTTAATGCCAGTCAATTATGGTTGAACAAAGCAAAGGGGCAAGGAATTCTTAGTGGAAAATCATCAAAGCTTAAACTTTGGCGAGACTTAAGACAGCGTATAACTACTTCAAAACTTAAACAACCCAAAATTAAAATGGAGTTTTAAGACCATGACCCTATTTAGAGAAATAAACTCATTACTGTTCGCACTTTTTTTACTAGTTATGACCAGTTTAGTTTATTTTCAATTTACACAAACCCGCGACTTTATGAATCAGCAGATGGATTCTGATTTAAACAACACTATAACTTCGTTAGGTTTAATGCTGAGGCCTCATCTTGAAACCGGAGATGTAGCCACAGCAGAAACCTTGGTTAATGTCATTTTTGAAGGCGGCTTCTATCGCAAGGTGACCCTTAAATGGCTAGTTGATGGCAAAGAACAAATTTGGGAAAATCCAATTGTTATTGAAGGGGTTCCACAATGGTTTATAAATCTAGATTTATTTGCCATACAAAAAAAAGAAAGTTTAATTACCTCAGGTTGGTTGCAACTAGCAACAATTGAAATTGAAGGTCATCCTGCGTTGGGTTATCAAGAATTATGGCGTGTGATGAATGACACTTTGATGATTTTATCTTTGCTTTTTATTCTTTCTATTATTGTTTTAAGGTTCAAATTGAACCGAATTTTAAAACCGTTACATAATGTAGCTATACACGCGAAAAACATTTCACAACGTAAGTTTGGTCAAGACCTTGAGTTACCGAAAACTATAGAGTTACAAGATGTCGTTGGCGCGATTAATTCGATGTCAGGGCAGTTAAAACAAATATTTTCGACCTTGGATGAAGAGGTTAATGAATTAAAAGAAGATAAATTTATCGATCAGGTTTCTCAATTGCCTAATCGACAATATTTGTCTGCACAAATCAATAATTGGTTAAATGAGCCTGGTTTTGGCGGACTTATTTTAGCTAAGTTTGATTGGCTTGAAGATGTTCATAGTAAGTATGGCTATCAAGGCCGAGATGAAATTATTAAAGTTGTGTCAAAACGAATGCAAGCCGAGTTGCCAGAAATCAGCGAATGTATTATTGCACGAATTGCCAACACCGAATTTGCATTTTTGATCACTAAAGCAGAAAAAAGTGTCATAAAAGTCTACTTACAGTCATTAATTCGGATCATTAATCAAGAGATAGCGAAAGCAGGTTGCACACCTAATACTCGCTTTGCCTTAGGTGTTAGTCAACGCATTGATAACATGAATTCGGCTGACTTGTTATCTCAATCTGATAATGCACTACAACAAGCACAACGCGAGCATAAAATAAGTCATTGGATAGATGCGGATCAACCACAAAAATATAGCCGTGAACAATGGCGCAGTAAATTGGTTGATTCTATTAATAACAACCATTTTAGTTTTCAATGGCAGCCAATTTTAGCTATGACGACTCAACAAGTTATTCAGCGCGAAATATATTGTCGTTTATACATAGACAAACAAATTGTCACCGCATCTGAGTTTATGCCATTTATAGAGTTGTTATCGTTAGGTGCTCAGCTAGACAGATGTTTATTGCAGTCAATCGAACAGCAGAATATTTTGGCCCTTGCAGATGAGGGCATCGCGATTAATTTAACGCATGATAGTTTAAAAGATCCACAATTTATTCATTGGTTAGCGCAATACCTTAAGCAATCCGCCTATGCCGAACGTATTTCTTTTGAAATACCCGAATCAGCAGCCATAACCTCGTTTGAGCAATGTTATCAGCTAGCAGAAATTGTAAGAGCAGCGGGTGCTAAGATAGGTATTGACCAGTGTGGTCGTCAAATTGGCTCTTTAGAATATTTACAAAAACTCTTACCTAATTATATAAAATTAGACTTATCTTTCGCTTATTATGAGAAGTTAAATCACAATAAAGAACTTTGCCGTGCGCTAGTCAATGTGGCGAAAGGACTGAATATCTCGGTTATTATTACCGGAATTGAAGACCAAGCGCAATTAGCAGATTTTAATTCATTAAAAGCAGAGGGTTATCAAGGCTATATTTCTCCAGTTGAAGACGTTGATATTAATCTCAGTTAAATTTATGGGTATTAAAGTTTTAATGGCTTAATAATTTAGCTCTCCTATCTAGATTAAGTGTTTTTTAGGCACTATTTTATGAAAGAGACAATATTCATCTTTTGTCTCTTTAAGGAATGCTATAAGTGGAGAAAATTTTTATCAAAATATTTACCCATATATAGCAACGCCAGTAAAATATGAAAACGTTACGCTTCTTAATTTAATCCATTACAAAAGAACAATTAATAACAAAAGGATTAGTCAATTGTTAGCGCAAGCAAACAACATTATTGCTTTTTTGTACAGAACCTTGGACTAAGGTACAAAAAAGCAATTGATTAGTGATGTGTTAAATAAACGATTTATCTTAAAATAAACAACCACAAGTCATTAGAGGTATGTCATATTTAACACTATGAGTTATCCATAGTTTGTTCAAATTCCAGGGATTTAGAATGACAAGTATCAATAATACTAAAAAATTTAATTTATCGAGGTTTATTAAAAACCTAGCACAAAGTACTTTATTCTTATTATTTTTGACACAGGTAGTAGGGTGCTCATCTTTAAACGATGAGGCCGTTGTTGAAAAAGCTATAATAAGTGAATCCTCCTTAAAAGGCCCCTATGAAATAGCGGCTGAAGAAAATATCCCAAGCGTAATCAGCTATGAAGAGCCAGAAGATTCATTAAGATTTATCAATGAGCCCATTTTTAAATTTAATGATAAAGTATATCGCTACGTACTTAGCCCCTTCGCAGTAGGTTATCAAAAAGTTGTTCCTTTGCCTGTTGATCAAAGTATTCGAAACTTTTTTTACAATTTACGTGAACCGCTTTACGCGTTAAATCATTTATTTCAAGGAGAGCTTTCTAAATCGGGTAACAGTCTTGCTCGAGTGTTGGTAAATAGTACCATAGGTTTGTTTGGTTTATTTGACCCCGCCAACAGCATGATGGAACTGGAACGTGATAAAACGACTTTCGGAGAAACTCTTGCTTCTTATGGCGTCGGACATGGTGTTTATCTTGTTTTACCTTTACTTGGACCTTCAGACTTACGTGATACGGCATCATTATCGTTCAACTACCTAGCACACCCACTTAATTTCATTAATGATAAGAGGGCAGCTCAACAATTACTATTTGTTGATGGTATTCAAGCACAAACGCCTATTTTAGCTAAGTATCCACAGGTATTAACTGATGTTGAAAACCCTTACGAGTTTACGCGTAATTTATATATGCAAAGCATTCAACGAGATGGTCAAGAGCGTCGCAATGAAGTTTTTAAAACCGAAAAGCAAAAGCTACAATAACGCCTTTTTTAGTACTTCTAACCCAAAAGTGGAATAAATATGTTTAAAGCGAGTGCAACCTTTTGGGCTTATACCAGCTGTATTATTTTTTGCATACTCACGGCGACATTAGCCTGGCAAGCGAAAAATTTTGAGATTGATGCTTCAGCAGATACTTTGTTAGTCGATAACAATAAACATTACATTTTAACCCAGCTAGCTAGTCAACGTTATGGCTCTGAAGAATTTATACTGATTGCATTTAAACCGAGTAACAGCCAGTTATTTTCGACAACTAATCTTGATATCTTGTCGGAACTTGGCAGAAAAATAGAGAAAATAGCTCGTGTTAAACAAGTCAACAGTATTGTTAATGTGCCTATTTTTTCTTCTGCTAAAACAGTTTCTGCGGATGTTGAAGAGTTAACTTGGGAAAATAAAAAGTTTGATGAGCAAACGTTCTCACTAAGTTTAAAAAAACACCCTTTGTATGAGGGCTTGCTTATTAACAAAGGTCAAACGGCATTGTCGTTGCAAGTGGTTTTTAAGACAAATAAAAAAGTTGAACAGATAAATGACGATATTATTGACATTAAACGTCACTTATTAACCCGAGAACTCACCGATAAAGAACAAAATGCACTTGAGGCGCTAAAGCAACAACAGCAGAAACTTAATAAGCAACTCGAGCAAACGCGTATTGATGAAATTGAAAAAATTCGCGCGCTTCTATTACCCTATAAAAAAGACGGTGCCTTTTATTTAGGCGGTAATAATTTATTGTCATATGAGTTAATTCAAATTATCCAGAATGATTTAGTTCTTTTTGGTGCTTTAATTATTCTGGTGGTTATTGTGTTGTTGTGGTTTTTGTTTAGACAAGTAAGTTGGGTAGTTTTACCCATAGTTTGCTGTGCAACAAGTGTTGTTATGACGATAGGTTTACTCGCGGCACTGGATTTTAAAGTTACTGTTATTTCAGCGAATGTATTTGCCCTGCAAATTATTTTGTCTTTAGCGATGATAATTCACCTAATTGTACATTACCAAGAGTTGGTGTTAAAACACATCGATTGGGATCATCAAACACTTGTATTGGCAACCATTAAACAAAAAATAAAACCTTGTTTTTATGCAGGTTTAACGACCTCTATTGGTTTTGGCTCGCTTATCTTCAGTGGTGTTCAGCCAGTTATAAGTTTTGGTTGGATGATGGTTGTTGCTATGCTGGTTAGCTTCATTGTTAGTTTGGCTTTTTTCCCCGCATTACTGTTAGTCATTTTTAATAAACAAGGTTTTGTTAAGCAGCATCATCAGATTGAAAGGGGAATGACAGGCGCAGCAACTTTTGTTATTAATCAGCCAAAAAAGATTATTATTATATCTACTTTGATCACCCTTGTTGGTGCCTTGGGGTGCCTAAAGTTAACGGCAGAGAATAGTTTTTTAAATTACTTTAGTGAATCAACCAATGTTCGAAAAGAGCTGACCTTTATCGGTCAAGAGTTTGGTGGCTCGACGCCATTTGACCTGTTATTGAATATTCCAGATAAGCAAATAAAATCAGGATTAGTTATCTCAGCCAGTGCAGTGCAGACGGTAACAGATATTCAAAATATGTTAGCAAAAGAGCAAGCCATTGGTGCGATTACCTCAATTGCCGACTTCACTAAAATTGCTCAAGTGGTCTATGGTAAACCCCTGACAGAATATGAACTTACCGCACTCTACAAAAGTTTAGATGTTGAGTTACAGCAGAAACTTTTTGGCGCTTACTTTTCAGAAAAAAATAACCAAATACGAATTTCTATGCGGGTTCAAGACAGCACTAAAGATCTAAATAGAGCCGATTTGTTGGCACATATTCATAAAGAGTTATCTGCAATGGGCATTAAAGAGCAGCAGTATACATTAACTGGTTTGTTCATCCTTTATCAAGATGTACTGTCACGTTTGCTCGATTCGCAAGTGCTGACGATACTCATTGTTTATGGTGCGATGGCGATAACACTGATGATTATATTTTCATCGTTCAAAGTTGCCTGGATTGCTTTAGTGCCTAATTTTATTACTACCGTAGTGATTATGGGCGTCTTAGGGATATTTTCGATTCCGCTAGATTTAATGACTATTACTATAGCCGCCGTAGCTATGGGAATTTCAATGGACGATACTATTCATTATATACACCGCTATATAGAAGAAATGGAACTTGGCCAAGCAAATAGCGATGATTGGATTAAGCGGACAAATTTATCGATTGGTTATGCACTAATATATACGACTACCGTTATTGTTATCGGTTTTGGTACCTTAATATTTTCTAATTTTGTGCCAAGCATATTATTTGGTTTACTGACCAGTGTGGCGATGATAGTTGCTCTAGTTACCGACATCACAACATTACCGGTATTATTGAAAAAATATTTAACTAAAAATAACCTTAAACAAAGCTAATCTTTTAAAGATATTAATCGAGCTAATGAATCAGTTAAAAAATTTAAATATCAAAGCACACGTTAAGTGCTGATCGACTAATGCTAAAACTGATAAGGGTAAAGTTTAATTGTGGCGGTTTTTATTCTTTATAAATAGATATATATTTCAATAAGTAACTAGTTAAATGGGGTTGCAATTAACGGTCTTAATTTAGATGCTTGAATTAAAGCCCGTACAGACCCATATTTACTTTTTATATTAAACGAATTTTAAAATACTTTTTAGTGAGATTTACTATGACTGATTCACCTATTCAAATAGTTTGCGCAAGTTGCGGTACGAAAAATCGTCTAGCTAAGGCTAAGCTCAATGACCAGCCTCTATGCGGTAAGTGTGGTAAAGCTGTGCTTTCTATTAACCCTGTTGTTGGTAGCGATAAAAACTTTAACCGTTATATTACCGACAACGGTTTACCTGTTGTTGTCGACTTTTGGGCACCGTGGTGCGGGCCTTGTAAACAATTTGCACCCACTTTTGAACAGGTTGCTGCCGATATGTTTACACAAGCTTGTTTTGTGAAGTTAGACACTGAAAGCAATCAAAATACCGCAGGAGGACATAATATCCGTTCTATTCCTACTTTAATGATATTTCATCACGGCAGAGAAATTGCTCGAATGTCCGGCGCCTTACCCAAAGCACAGTTCAAACAATGGCTAACTGAAAATTTACCGATGACAAACACATTATAAGTGTCGTAAAGAACATTCTTTATAGGTGCTGTGGTTACTCACAAGGGACAAAGATTATCCTTGTGAGTAACAAGTTAAACGATTTTATCAGTTAACGTTATTCGTTTAATAGCGAGATAAAAAAGCTCATTTCTAAAGCTTTTTCTTTTAAACTTTTAAATCGTCCTGATGCACCGCCATGGCCAGCGTCCATATCTGTCTTAAACAACAACAAATTATCATCTGTTTTAAGCTCTCTCATTTTAGCTACCCACTTCATTGGTTCAAAGTACTGAACCTGTGAGTCATGTAATCCGGTGGTCACAAGTATATTTGGGTAGTGTTGAGCAGTGATATTATCCATTGGTGAATAAGATAAAATATCTTGGTAGGCTTGTGCTTCGTTTGGATCACCCCATTCGTCATATTCATTGGTGGTTAGCGGTATGCTTTCATCGAGCATTGTTGTTAACACATCTAAAAAGGGCACATGAGCGCCAATGCCTAAGTATAGTTCCGGTGCTTGATTGACCACAGCGCCCATTAATAAGCCGCCAGCGCTACCGCCAGAAGCAAATATTTTATCTTTAGCGCCATATCCTTGGGCAACTAATGCCTTAGTTACATCAATAAAGTCATTAAAGGTATTTTGTTTAAGCGCTTTTTTACCGGTTTCATACCACTGCCTGCCTAACATTTCTGAGCCACGAACATGGGCAATAACATAAACAAATCCTCTATCAAGTAAACTTAACGTTTGACTCGAAAAATCAGGATCTATGGTTAAGCCATAAGCACCGTAACCGTATTGAAGAAGTGGGTTGGTACCATCTTTTTTAAAACTATTGCGACGATAAACAATTGACACTGGTACTGCTGCACCATCACGTGCGTTAATAAATAGACGTTCTGCTTGATAATCGTCTTGGTTAAAGCCACCTAAGACTTGTTGCTGTTTCAGTAACTTTCGCTCACCTGTTGCTAAGTCAAATTCAAATAAAGAATCGGGTGTTGTTAAGCTAGAATAATATAATCTTGCGATGGTACTGTTTGGCTCCGGATTTTCGTCAAGACAAGCAAAATAACAGGGGTCATCAAAAGATAGTGGATAGTGATGACCGGCATTTTCTCCCTGAGTTGTGTGCACGATAAAACGAATTTGACCATTTTCTCTTTCGGTTATTACAATGAAACGGTGAAATAATTCAATGCCTTCAACCAGTACATTTTCTCTGTGGGGAATAATTTCTTGCCAGTTATTGATATCATCAATTTGTGCAGCCGTGGCTTTCATTAACCTGAAGTTTTTAGCTTGATAGTTAGTCACAATATAAAAAAATTCACCCATTTTATCGGCGTGATATTCATGTTGTTCTTGATAAGGTAATAATTCGGTAAACTGCCCATTGGGCTCATCGGCACTGAGTACTAAATAATGTGTAGATTCAGTGGCATGTAAACAAATATAAAGCTGAGAGTCATCTCTGCTCTTATCTAAGCTGATATAAAAACGGTGGTCGTCTTCTTGATAAACAAGCACATCATCAGCTTGTGGTGTTCCTAATGTATGGCGATATACTTGTGTGCCAAGCAAAGTTTCTAAATCTTTCTTTACATAGAAAAGGGTTTTATTGTCGTTCGACCAAACAACTTGTCCTTCAGTTTCAACAAGAATATCGGCTAAATAAGCATCTGGCCCATCAGATGTCTTAGTTAAATCTTTAAAATGAATGGTATAGATACGACGACTGTCGGTATCTTCAGATATTGACATGATTTGGTCATTTTGACTTATTGATAAGTCCCCTAAATCATAAAACTCATGATCTTGTGCGCGCTCATTAACATCTAATAAGAGTGTTTTATTTTCACCGGCAAAACTTGTTGCTCGGTAATAGTTGGAAAACTCTTGCTCGCCATTAATTTCGCTGTGATACCAATATTTTCCATCTTTTGCTGGAACAGTATTATCGTCCTTGACAATCCTGTCTTTAAGTTCATTAAAAAGTAGTGCTTGTAAAGGTTTTTGCTTGGCCAACATGGCATCAGCATAATTATTTTCATCATTAAGGTGTGCTAAAACTTTTTCATCACTGCGCAGGTCATCACGCATCCAATAATAATTATCGATGCGTTGGTGATTGTGTTTTTCCATCGTATGAGGAATTTTTGTAGCTATTGGTGCTATAATTTTTTTGTCTGACGCCGCTGATATAAATGATGATGTTGGCACTAAGTGCTCCTAGTTAAATAATAAATGAAATGATAATAATTTAAGAAAAAGCGCGATAAAAGTCTATCGAGCTTTTTTAGATTAAGTGAACGCTTGTAAAGAGACTATGCAGAGCTCGCTATGTTTTTATTTTAATGATCAGGTTATCTTCGATAAACTTTAATTGCTCAAGTAATATCTCTTGTGAATCACCTGACATAAATACATGGCCAACCTCGCTGCTGGTACTGTCGTGTGCGTAAACTTCATCTCCAGCTGCAATATTAAGTTTAAATTGGTCTATTTCTTTGAGTGCTTTGCATTGCTCGATACCGGAAATCTCATCAATAGTTCCTGGACCAGGATGGATCATGAGTACGCAAGCAAATTTATTAGCTTTGACAGGTAACGGGGTTGGGGTCGCTCCAGTTTCTAACTCTACATAGGTTTTCCATGGGTTGAAACCATAGGAATATTGAATGAGTTCCATATAGTATCCACCTGGTGGGCGAACGGCCATTTCGCCAAATACTGGCCCCGCCTTAGTCAGATAGAATTCAGCATGAGTCATACCATTTTTAACGCCAAATCCTTTGATGACTTGATCATTTATCGCGATGATTTTTTCTTGCAATGCGAGGGTTAAATTTGCCGGTAATATTGATTTTTTCCATTGGTGAAGATAGTCGGTTATATTATGAAAAATAGGCACGCCATTATGGATCAACGTTTCTACGCTAACTTCACTTCCTTCAACAAAAGCTTCAGCCAGTAGGCCGGGCTTTGAATGCAATGCTACTTCCGCTAAGCTTTTTAGCACCATGACACCTCTTGCACCCGATTCTGCTACAGGTTTAACAACAAGTGGCAGGCCTAACTTATCAACTAATTCTTGTGGCGTATCGTTGTCATTGATGAGATGGAATTTTGTAATAGGAATGTTGTGCTCTAAAGCTTTGAGCTTCATCTCGTTTTTATTATGTAAGATACGGGTAATGTTAAGTGGCGTGCCTGTCAGTTTGAATTCTTGACGAACCATAGCAGCAATATCGACACTTGATTCAGTGGCTGCGATAACATATTCAATGTTAAATTCACGAATTGCTGCTATTTCAGCTTTTAAAAGCATTTTTTCTGCGCTTTCAAATGATGTTTCAATACAGCCCGACAATTTTTCTTTTCGACTTTCGTGAAGGGGACCATCACTCCAGAGAAAAACGTTATGACCCAGCTTTAATGCGGCTCGATAACATCGACCTCTTCTACCCACGATTAATACATTCGCCACTCAATACCTCTGATAATTTCTAAATCACATATTTATCTGCTGAGTCTAGTGAATATATATAAATTAATATATAAGAATATTTAGATAATTTAGCGCAGTAGAAGAGGGGGGATGAAAATTTCAAACAGTCTAAAATTTGGATCGTCGTTGTATTGTTAAGTAGGGTCAGGCAGCGAGGTAGATACTGCTTTGCTGACCCATATTTAATATGCCTTGGAGAAGGCATATTAGCTTATTATTTTTTATTGATAAGGCTTAACGGTAAAACGCTTCAACTGTGCCTTTAGCCGTCATTAAAAGTGGCTGACCACGACGGTCTAACGCTTTGTTCATGGTGACTTTTACCCAACCTTCGCTGATGCAATACTCTTCAACATCGAAACGTTCTTTGCCATTAAGTCGAATACCTATCTCGTGTTGAAAAATTTCTTCTACATGATGTGGGCTGCGGGGATTACCTGATAGGCGATCGGGTAAAGCGGGTAGCGATGTAGTATCGTTCATGTTTGTGACCTATGATAAAAAAATTGCGCTATTGTAGGCAATATATAGATAGCGCTCAAGCGCTGTTGTGATAAATTTTTAGCCTTTGTTTAAAAGTCTAAATAAACCTCAGGTTTATAACGCCGGTAAGCGGGATAATCTTCGATACTTAAAGCCGTTATCGAGTAGAAAAACTAAAGGCTATCCAAGTCAATCTACTCATCGTTGCAATACTGTTATTAGAAGCGCCAATCTTTGATGATTGGATTCCTACTCCCATCGACAAACCATAATGCTGCAACTAAACCCTCGGTATCATTAGTGACGGTAATTACAGTTTCAAAAACCGCTTCATTCAATGATGTTCTTAGTAAGCAGCTATCATAATTAATGTTATAGCTGCCATCGCTATTTTCTTGATAATCACTGCACAGTGATAAATAGGCAGCTTGATCATCATCATCAGATCTGATTATTTTTAAATTAAATGAACGCTCACTATTTAATGAAAATCCATCGGGTACTGATATATCACCGCTGGTTTGTGCACTACTTTCTAACACGGCTCTTGCCTCTAGGGGACTAGTTTCTGCTAAGATAAACTCAGTTACCACAGGTTGGGTTACAATCGGGTCGGGCAAAATAATCTCTGGTTGTTGTTCTTCTACTACCGGTTGTGGCGTTACTGATACTGTTTCTCCGGCCGAACCACCGCCGCCACATGCCGTTAATAAAGCACTTAATAGAACACTAATATATAGCTTATTCATATGTCACTCCTTTAATCTAAAAATGTATTTTTTATATTGGCATTATTTTCTATAAACCAGTCATCATCAATACGACCTTCATTGATAATAAAGCTAGAAAACAAGGGGTAAGCGTAAATTACATCCATGTATTCCAGAGGGTATTGCCATTGTGTACCAACATTGATCGCCCAAGGCATACCATTCTCATTAACAAAGTAACGCTCATTATCAGGTTCGCTCTTATCTTCACCTCTGTTAAAAAAGTCTGTTCTAAAAGCTTCGGTAGGGGCTTTATTGGGCAAATGTATTTCGTATGCTCTACCAGGAGCCTGTCCGAATACATAACCATGTTCATAGCTTTCAGTAGCGAATAAAAATGGGTCATAAGGGAACGCAGGCATTTCTTCAATAGGAATTGCACGGGTCATTGGCAGTGTCATTGAAAAATGCATTTGAATTTTAGAACCACAACCCGGTTCACTTCGGTAATACTTACAGTTTTCACCGGCACTTACATAGTCCCATACGTCGTTGGTAATTATTGCGATGGCTTTATCACGCCCCTGCTCTAAAGGTGATGTGAGCTGAGGCACGTTGTTAATGGTATAGCGGATATCATCTTCGTTAATCGTTTCTCTGCTAATACCAGGTAATTGGAAAGCAAATCCGTTGTGATAAGACCCGCCAACAGCGGCAATTTGCCCTTCAAGTTTCACTCGAATAACTTCACCATCAAGTATATATTCACTAATACGATAGTTCATCACTAAGTCATTGAAGTCATAATCGCCTACTATTGGCCAATTATCTTCAAAGGCAATAGTAGCCCAGCCAGAAGCACTTGGGTAATACTCTATGCTAACGTTAGCTTCTGTTATATCCACAAGATAATCTTCAACTTCACCATCACTAACACCACCCGTTGGACCTAAGTCAGCAGTGCTACTTATTCTAAAACGTGCCCAAGTACTGTTCGCTTCAGCCCATGTCGGCACTTCATATGAAATAATATTACTACCTGCAATAACAGGTAACGCATCAATTATTTTCTCATCGGTTCCAAAAACACCGTTACCATCAAAATCTATCCATGCATTTACAAAGGCTGAAGATGAAGCAACAAGTTGTAGGACTGCTAGGTTACCGACTTCTATACCTGTGACAAAAGCAACACCATCATCATCATTATTACCGTCTGTTTCGTCATCACTTAGTGGAAATTGAAAGCTATCAAATTCAGCATCAACGCTAATACCCATAAAGATAGAATTATTTTCAGTACTATGACGAGCCCCATTATCTTCAGCAGAGCTACCGTAAGATGCAGGCGCATCACCAAAGTCAATGCTCGTTTTTTCTGTAGAAATAACAGGGGCTAGGGCACAGCGTGCACCATCATTATTACTCGAACTGGGTCCATAAGCATATAAAACAGCAAGTGAGTTTGCTTCTTTAGTATCTATTTTAAAGACTTTACCGTCGTTGTTGCGACTAATATAAAGGTTTTCATCGACATCAAAGTAAATAGCGCCAAATGTACCTGATTCACCAACATTATTAATTAATTCTGAACTGCCATTATTTACATCAATACGATGAAGGTTACCGATATTATCAACACTATAGGCGAAACCATTAAAGGGATGAAAGGCCATATCAAAGATACGTAAATTTAAACTACTGCCATCAATAATACGTTCTGCAACTAAATAATTATCGGCAGTTGAATCTAATGGGATAGCGTATAAACCATTGGTGTTACCAGGGCGGTATAAATAATAGACATTGCTATCAAGGGCAATATCGCCAACATAGAATGATATTTCGGGTAAACCAGTTGTCGGTAATGGGGTTACTTGATAATTATTATTAATACGGACAGGTCCAGCAAACTCCGTGCTCCAAGCATAAAGATATTGGTCATGAAAATTAAAGCCCATCGCATTAAGTTTATTTGTTGTGCCCATAGTATTTGATAGTTGTTGATACTGACCGGTAGCCAATTGCACACCAAATAAAGTTGCTGAGGTATCTTGTATTAAAAAGGCATCGGTTGGACAAGCAGCAAACGGTTGCCCAAAAATGGCTTGGTTTACCGATAAAGCTACGCCATTTATGCACGCCTCTTTCCCGATGATGCTATCTGCACCAAACTCAATAAAATTAGTGGCTGAAAAAGCACCGCCACAATCATCACCTATACCTGCTATCACAGCATTAGCACCTGTTTGAACAAAGCCTTTTGCAAATATGTAACCTCGAGCTTCTGCACCTGCGCCAAGTTGTGTGTAGCCAGCTGAGCCTGTTTTGTCGCCAAGTACATTCCAGATAATAGTGCTGTTATCTGTTACATCTTTTAGTATTATCTTTGAATCTGCAGCTAAGCTTAGGTAATTAGCAATGTTGAAAATCCATACACCGTCAACACCTTTGCCATCTAGGGTTAGTGTCTTACCGATAGCTATCGATAAATAATCTATGGTACTGTAAATACCCGCTTCGAGTGTTTCATCATTAGTACCAAAAGACGTCGATATAAGTTCTGTTCCAGTACCTAAATCTTTCAACGTTACTTGTAATCTTGTAATTAAATCTTCTTGATTTGTTACTAAGTTAGGGATGGGAGATGCCAGCAAAGAATTTGCCGTAAGAATACCGTCTATTTGGACCCCTGCGCCTATGGTTGTGGTTGTACCTGCATCTATGTTGCCATGAAACACTGAACCGGCACCTATAGTTACTGTTGTGCCTGCAAAAACATCACCAGATACTTCTACTGTTGCATCTATTGTTACTGTAGTTCCTGCTATTAGAGCGCCAGCAATGATCGCACTCGCACCAACAGTGGCTGTGGTTCCGGCTTCAATATCGCCATTAACAAGAGACGCCACACCAAGTGTTGCTGTAGTTCCTGCTTGGATATAGCCGACAACAGCTGCGTCTGCGCCAAGGGTTGTTGAGGCTCCAGATTCAACATTACCACCTACAATCGCATTTGCAGCAAGTGTTATGGCTGTAGCACTTTGAACATTACCGCCAACAATTGTTCGCGCGCCCATCGTTATATAACTACTGGCATAAAGTGATTGGTTATTTAGCGCTGAATCTAATACAGTTTCATTACTGGCCTGTGCAGTAGATAGGGTAAAAAACAGACAAGTGGATATGATCAAACTCGCTTGTTTTGCTACACGTCTATAATGTATAGCGCTATTAACTATAATATTATTTATTAATACGCTAACATCAATTTTAGCCAAATTGTGATCCCAAATATAAGCATTATTCCTTTTCATCTTACTACCCTCAATTGTATGTAAAATTTTATTTGTTACTTAAGATAGGTATTGCAAGTAATGAACCAATATAGCGACAATTGATAAGTTGCTGATATCGTTAGTTATTATTGTTTTTGTGTTGGTTTTTCTATTTTTGTTTTGCGAAAATTATCATTTTGCAAAATAGAATAAAGTAAGGTTACTATTTTATTAATGGGGACTGATAAAGGATCAAGCCGCTGCTCTATTGAGATGCGGCTTTGGCGTTCATCTGGTTAACCGTTATAACTGTTTATATTGAAAACCATTGACTAACCATTGTTCTGTTTGCTTTATCCATGACAATCCATAAAGTCCCACTAAGTGTTTAGGTTTTAGTTTACAACGAGGGTCTGATAATAATGTCCTCGCCTGGGTAAAATGGCCGTCACCAATATTGAGTTTTGCCAAGTGACATAAATGTGTTGCACTATATTTAAGCATATTGGCTGAGCTTTTATTACCTTTAAACCGAGATGCTTGCTCTGTTATCCGAATACTAAAGCCACACTCTGTGGAAGGAATATTATTTTTACTCGCTTGGTTTTGTGCATCTTTATGATAAAGAGAATGAATATTCGGTGAATAAGCTATATCTGTATTTAACGCAACCCGACAGAATAAATCTTGATCCTCACCTATAGGTTCATTCAGAGGAAAACCACCAATGTCGTTAAATAATGACCGTTGAATGACCATAGAAGACATAGTGAAAGGTAGGTCTCCTTGTGAAGCGATATCAAAATAATCAGCTAATATCACGCCCTCTGGGTCGATGTTTTTTAGTTTTATTTTTGCATCGATATAGTTATGCTCAGATTCGACAATTTGGTAGCGTGTTCCAAAAAACTTTGCTTGCGGGAATCTAACAATTAAGCGAGCTATCTCATCTAAAAATAAGGGTAACCATTGGTCGTCCGCATCTAAAAATGCAATGTATTCATGGCTTGCTAACGCAACACCATTATTACGAGCGGCAGACACTCCCTGATTTTGTTGTTGGATGAGTTTTACATTTTCCATATTGGCATTTTTTACAATTAAGGCGCCATCATCGGTAGAGCCATCATCAATAACAATAATTTCAGCAGCGGGGTATTTCTGCCATGCGACACTGTTAAGTGTTCTTAAAATATGTTCGGCTTTGTTAAACAGCGGAATAATTACAGTAAATTTTATATTTTTCATTTTGATCACTCCAGTTAGATAAAGAATTCTTTAAAGCGCTATCAACTGATAACGTTGGCGGTATAAAATTTGTTGATAACCCCTTTACGATTTGGTTAACAATCGATTTAATATTGAGATTAAATAAATCTATTTGATAGTCTTGTGCTAGGCCAATCTCTTCACACCAACCTTTACATTTACTGTGATAATTAACTGACAGCACGGGTGTGTTAGCTAAATAACCTAAAATAGAACCATGTAAACGCATACTAACAATAGCTTTGTAAGTGCCCAGTTTTTCGAGTAATTTAATGGGATCTGCTTGGTATTTTTCTATCGTTACGGGCACCGTTTTGTTTAAACGAGCAATAATATTATTGTTGATTTTCCAATCGCCTAATGAGCTATGTCCGTTAAACTCAATTAAGGTAATAGGTTCACCTGTTTGGGCGTATATCTGTGTTATTAACTGAGTAAACTGGTGAAACCTTTGCTGTTCAGCACCTTTATTTGTTTTGCCCATCGCATTAATAGCAACAGAGCATAGTGACAGTGCAATGCCTTTACGTTCGACTTTTTCAGGTTTATATTTATCTGAACACAACAGTAATGGTGCCAAATCAAAGGTTTTATTAACGTTAGCATTAGGGGCGATACTTTGAGCAATGTCTAAACTTTCACTATCTCTGACGCCAATATAACCACATTCATTTAAAAATTTTGCGCAAGCTTTTTCTGCGGCAGTTGAATTGAACGGGCCAATTCCAACCCCTACTGCTAAGCTATTTTTAGGGCTTGATAAAGACATTAATTGTCTTTTAAGGTTTATATCTGTTTCACTATGTAAAACCGAGCCACCACCAAAAATAATACGTTTACTTTGAAGTGCAGCTTTATAATGCAATAACCTATTTTGCCCCGGAAATTGCTGGTTAAACTTGAGCGGTAGTTGATGATCCGTTTGTGTTTCTCTGCGGTAATCGCCGTACAAACCGACTAAGGTATTTTCACAACCAATAATGTGTTGAGCCGCCCAGGCCGATGCATACATCAGCGCATCATCGCCGCTATTTTGCATGCCGTAATAGCCTACTAAATAAGCATCGTATTTCTTAAACATGTCTTTCTCCTGATTTTAGTGGATTAAGGGCAATGCCTATCCATAAAAGTGCTGGCCAATAAATAAAACTTAGTATTTCTAGATTTTCAAAAAATGAGTAACAGATAAAAACGATTGCCATCAGCGCCGCGGTATAACAAATCTCGCTTTTAAGGCTATGCCAAAATAAATAGATACAGGTAAACGTTAAAGGTATAGCTAATGCTAAAAGTCCTACTATGCCTTTGACAAATAACAGTCCATACCAGCTGTGGTGTGAACCTATAGGCATTCCTTCAACGATTTTCGGTCCTTTCTCTACAATGCCATGTCCCCAAATTGGAGCTTCTGACTCCCAACGTTGCAACGCGAGTACTTCTAGCGTATTACGTACTCGTGTTGAATCAGGGCGCGAAGCTTTAATGTCTTCGTAACTGTTAGTGATAAAATTAAATAACGGCTCGCCTAATAATAAAATGGCTGGAATGAACAAGCCAAAAAGTATAATAAGCAGTGGATTTTTAAAATGTTTACTGAAAAAGCATAGTGGCGCTAAAGCGATATAAATAACCCAACCAGCACGTGATTGTGAGAGTAAACACATGATGAAACTGCCGGCTAAACCAGAGTTTCTCCAAAAAGGTTCTTTTTCTTGGCTAGTAAAAATTAAAAATATACATGCCATAAATCCTGCTGCAGGTGCCCAAGGAGTAAAAAACCTCCAACGGCCACCACCAGTTTCAGGGTTTAAACCAAATAAACTTACCGCAAAGAAGCTTTCACCGGGTCCGCCAATCACTTGTAGCGGTGATATAAATAAATCACCAGGGGCACCAACCATATAAAGAACAACAGTCACACCGGCAAAAACTAACGAATGAAATGAAACAACGCATACGGCTCTAACCACTAATTGCGGTTTAATATCAACAAAGGCACCAATAAATAAAAATAGCGGCATCAGTGCCCATCCTTTTGCCCAACCAATCGAAGACTTAATGGTTTTTGCTAGTCCTAAGTCCCAATTTGAATGACCAATGAGTAGCGCGACTAACATAAAAAAGCCACCGAGGATCCATAACCAAACAATGGCAGGTATCACTGCATTTTTGTCTTTACCGTTTACATACCAACGTAATAAAACCACAATAAAGATCATCCAACCTATCACTGAGCCCATAACATAAAGACCACCGAATGCGAAGAATGGATAGGTAAGTGTTAACCCGAACCAAACTAGCTTTTCTTCAGTAGAACTTGCAGTGGGGTGCTGTGAAGCCATAAGTTAATTTGTCCAAATGGATGAATAAAGGCTTAATATAAAAGTATTATTATCTTTAGCCGGTATTGTATTAATCATTAATAAATTGTTGCTAACCTACTCACTGCTAAAACTGTGCCAATGCTGTTAATTTATTTTAAGCTACTGATTCTGATGTTTTTATTTGTTGTTTTTGAAGTAGGGGATTATCTTTGAGTTGCAAAATAAAAATAGGATTTTCATTTTGCAATTAATTATATTTTTTATAAAAGACCATTATTATTTACATATTTAACCTACGTAATACGGGGAATAGAGTTGATAAAATAAGGAGAAGTCTAAGACAAGGCTAAAGTTAACCCTCTATCAAGGCTATTAAGCATTGATAGGGTTAACTTCTATTAGCCAAATTAGTTTTTCTTGAGTAAAACTTGAATTAACTTGTTGCGTTGTGATAAAACGAATAAGCCAAAGGTAATGAATAAAAACCCAGCTACAGCACCAACAAAGGCAATGATATTTTTAGGACTACCTTGTTTCATTGGGTAAGAAGGGGTTGTCAGCATTTGTAATACCGGATACGAGGCAAAAATATCTGCTTTACTCGCTTCTAATCTTGCTGCTGCTGAGGTAAAAATAGCTTCTGCCATGTTAAATTCTCTTTGTAACCGCTCTAATTCCACTATTTCTCTAGAGTAGACCTTTAATTGGTCACCAAGATGTTCAACAGATCGTCCTAAATCAGCAAACATTGAATCTTGGCCTTTTTGTTTTGCATAAGCGGCAATTAAGTCAGCGAATAACTCAGCCCGTTTTGGGTTCAAATCCAAATTTAAGGAATTGAATATCTCACTTGAATTAACACCGTACATTTCGCTGCTTCTCTGGTTTATCGCAATTCGGGTAAAGTTTAATCTTTTTTGTTGTGCTTTCACTTTTGGGTGATTAACCCCCCATCGAGAGCTGTATTCGGTGAGTTGAGTAATACTTTCCTTTAATTCGGTAATATAAGCTCTAAATTCAACGTCTGATTGCAGGGCGAATGCTTGTCCTGCTAATTTGGGTGAAACCCCAAGCTCTTCGCTTAATTGATAAATATATTCTTGTAATTGCCTTGTTTCAGCTTTGACATAAAGTCGTTTTTCTTTAACACCAGATAAGGTTTTAACCAATTGGTTCATTTGATCGGTTGAAACCACAATGGATCGCTGTTGAAAATCAACAATAGCATTACGGGTTATATTCATTCTTTCCCGGTACTGGTCAAGAACATGGTTAATACTCCGGTCTCGTCGTAACACTTCATCGGCGCGAAGATTACTCAACTCGTCTTGTAAAGATTCATAGATGGCAAAGGTTTTTTCTTGTGCTAATTTTGAGCTACCAGCACTCATCGCCAATGAAATAATAGAGGTTTGCTCGGTGAGCTTAATTCTTGGTTGACCAAGTTCATCAAGCGAAATATTTAGTTTCTTAGCAGCACGCCCCCTAACACCTCGGCTTGATAGCATCTCTTTATAATTAACACGTGGGTTAAAGCCACCACCAGAAAAAGGGGTATTTGTTTGTGAAACGACTTGGCCGACATTATCCAGTGATACACTGTTACTGCTACCGGTTCCAGGTAAGACCATTTCCATATCACTGGTAAATGACGGAGCCTTATTCAAATAAAGCATAATAATCAGTGCAACAACTAAATAACAAGCTAAACCAACCACTAAATAAGGGCGTTTTAACACTGAGTATGTTCTTGCTCTGAATAGGCCAAATGACGTTAACGTTACAATAGGATATTTCATAATTCACTTATAACAATTTAATAGGAAGCAGGATGTCGACAACTGTCTTGGCGATATCACGAAAGTTAGTAATATCTGAGTCGTAACAGGCAACAGCATCATTAGGCATTAAGTAAGGGTTAATATTGCCTTGATTCGGTGTCGTCATTAACGCTTCTACCGAGCGCTCAATAACTTGTGTTTCACCGGTAATTGGATTTTTACTCGCAAGAACTACTCGACGTGGCGCATTGGTCCAATCTTTACCACCGACACAATTAGCAGAAACCGCCGCTTGTAATAAGCGTGTACCATAAGGCAGGCTAGTTGAATATCGCCCCACGGCTGCACTCGCATTATCTCCGGCTGAATCAATGAGATTAGACATAAAAACACGAAATCCCTTAGGCGTAATTAAACTAGGTCTAACTAAGTGTCCTTGAAAACAACCGGTACTGGGTACGATAACGCGGTCACCTGCCACTAATGGATAATCCTTAACTAATTCTCCAGAGAGCATTCCTGTCATATCTATTTGAACCTGCCAGCCTTTACGGAGTAAAATTATTTGATCTAATTTTGCATCAGGTCGAATACCTGAAGCTGCTCTGATCGCTTCAGACAATAATCGCGTTGTTGAATAATCACCAAATGCATCTAAATGTTCTGCATTTTGAATACCATTTGGTTTCTTATTAATTAATACCGTACCAGGCTGAAAAACCGCACCGGCAACAGACACCTCAATTGATGACCAATTTAATACGTGTATGGTCACGCTAGCACTGGCGGGTTGAAATATTTCTGCTCTAATTAAGGCTAATTCAATTTTGGTTTCTAACTTATTGGTTGTCGCACCACCTGCTGAAATAACACCTATAATAGGTAGTTTTACATATCCCGCGTTATCAACAATATAACGACCATTAAAACCTTCACCATCTTCAATAAGTACTTCAACTAAATCCCCGGGACTTAATAATAAACCTTGCGCAAGAATAGGGTCATTCTCTGCTGAAGCTTTCATGTTTGATGAATGTAAATTTAATGGTTTGTCTGTTCTATAATTTAGGGCTGCGCCCATATCTTGAAACTGACTGCAATTTAATCCATCTGAAAATAGCGTTTTAGGTGCTTGCTCATGAATAAAGTCATCACCATTGTCAGCTGGCGTGCCATAAAATCTAAGTGCAGACTTATCAATATCTACTGATGAGTGTTTAGCACACCCCTGTAAAACTAAAATTCCAATGAGCGCGATAAGCGCTGGCATTATTTTGTAACTTTTAGCTGGGTGAAACGACATTGAATTCTCCATAACGATTTAAACTCTCTACACCGTTACTGCACTTAACGTACCAACTGATAATCTTTATTTTACTCGTTGTATTTTATGGTTTTTTTTGGTTTTTGCTAGAAAGGTAAAAAGATGGTTTTGCAATTTGCAATGGGCTATATCTATTTTGCAAAAGCCTTTTTATCCAAATATATGGATACTTTGTTGATAAA
>NZ_JACGVM010000058.1:0-1127 GCF_014077195.1 Colwellia sp. BRX9-1 | reverse complement strand
ACTTTAACAGCTGCTATCTCTGCAGTATTAACTAAAGTACACGGTGGTGAAGTTAAAGATTTCGCACAAATCGATAATGCTCCTGAAGAGCGTGAGCGTGGTATTACAATCAATACTTCTCACATCGAGTACGATACAGAAGTTCGTCACTACGCACACGTAGATTGTCCTGGTCACGCCGATTACATCAAAAACATGATCACCGGTGCTGCACAAATGGATGGCGCTATCTTAGTAGTTGCTGCTACAGATGGTCCTATGCCACAAACACGTGAGCACATCTTGTTATCACGTCAGGTTGGTGTTCCATATATCATCGTATTCATGAACAAATGTGATGTTGTAGATGACGAAGAATTACTAGAATTAGTAGAAATGGAAATTCGTGAACTTCTTTCTGAATATGACTTCCCAGGTGATGATTTACCGGTAATTCAAGGTTCAGCTTTAGGCGCTCTTCAAGGCGACGAAAAGTGGGAAGCAAAAATCATCGAACTTGCTGATCAATTAGATAACTACATTCCAGAGCCAGAGCGTGCAATCGACGGAGCATTCATCATGCCTATCGAAGATGTATTCTCAATTGCTGGTCGTGGTACTGTTGTTACTGGTCGTGTTGAACGCGGTATCATCAAAATTGGTGAAGAAGTAGAAGTTGTTGGTATCCGTGATACTCAAAAATCTACTTGTACTGGTGTTGAAATGTTCCGTAAGCTTCTAGACGAAGGTCGTGCTGGCGAGAACTGTGGTGTACTTTTACGTGGTCTTAAGCGTGAAGATGTTGAACGTGGTCAAGTATTATGTAAGCCTGGTTCAATTTCACCTCATACAAAATTCGAATCAGAAGTATACGTGTTAAGTAAAGATGAAGGTGGTCGTCATACACCATTCTTTAAAGGATACCGTCCACAGTTTTACTTCCGTACAACAGATATCACAGGTGCTGTAGAGCTTCCTGAAGGTGTTGAAATGGTAATGCCTGGCGACAACTTGAAATTTGTTGTAGAGCTAATCAACCCAGTAGCGATGGATGAAGGTTTACGCTTCGCTATCCGTGAAGGTGGTCGTACTGTTGGTGCTGGTGTTGTATCTAAAATCATCGCATAATTGCAGATTTTAGTTCTCAC
>NZ_JACGVM010000032.1:0-25780 GCF_014077195.1 Colwellia sp. BRX9-1 | reverse complement strand
TTATTGATAGTAAAAGCAAGGACACTTTCAGAAGAAATCAACAAATTTTAAAATAATACCATTAAAAAAAGAGGTAAATTAATTCAAGCGCTGAACACTTTTTACTTATTAGCATAAAGAAGCGCCACCATAATATTAAAACCACTTTTAAAAAGCTTGTTTGTTATTCGCCAAGCTATCATTGGGGTTTAACAGCAATTATAATTAAAGAATAAAATAGGTTATTATCAAAAAGAACGATAATTA
Organism: Colwellia sp. BRX9-1; assembly: GCF_014077195.1. Taxonomy (NCBI): domain Bacteria; kingdom Pseudomonadati; phylum Pseudomonadota; class Gammaproteobacteria; order Alteromonadales; family Colwelliaceae; genus Colwellia; species Colwellia sp. BRX9-1. Next base: position 25,534 of record NZ_JACGVM010000032.1, on the reverse strand, counting down.
CAGGCTAATAACACACTAACTTAACTAAAAAAGCATTTCTATATTCTTTTTTTGTATATAAGTTAACAAAATATCACTTCTTTTATTTCTATAAAGCGCTAACCTTGTGCTATTAAAGTAAATAAAGCTTTATTAAGGAGCTACCATGACGACAATATTTGAAGATAACTCAACCACTATAGGTAAAACGCCTTTAGTAAAACTTAACCGTGTAACTACCGGTAATGTTTTTGCAAAAATAGAATCAAGAAATCCAAGTGCGAGTATTAAGTGTCGTATTGGTGCAAACATGATCTGGGATGCAGAGAAGAAAGGCTTATTAACACCTGGTAAAGTAATTGTTGAGCCAACAAGTGGTAATACCGGCATAGCCCTTGCCTTTGTTGCTGCAGCTCGAGGTTATGGTATTACGTTAACTATGCCACATACCATGAGTTTAGAACGCAGAAAGTTATTAGCGGCTTTAGGGGCTAAACTTGAATTGACCGATGGCGCCAAAGGTATGAACGGTGCTATAGCTAAAGCGCAAGAAATTAAAAATTCAGATCCAGACAAGTATGTTTTATTGGGGCAATTCGACAACCCTGCCAACCCTGAGATCCATGAAAAAACTACTGGTCCAGAGATCTGGGCAGATACCGATGGTAAGATTGATATTTTTGTTGCCGGTGTTGGAACAGGCGGTACCATTACCGGTGTTAGTCGTTATATCAAAAATATTGCCGGCAAAAACATTATGTCTGTAGCTGTTGAGCCTACTGACTCACCGGTTATTAGCCAAAAAATGGCGGGTGAAGCATTAACACCTGGTCCACATAAAATTCAAGGTATTGGTGCTGGTTTTATTCCTGGTAACTTAGACTTAAGCATGATCGATGCTGTTGAAAAAGTGACCAACGATGAAGCCATGGCAATGTGTCACCGCCTAATGAAAGAAGAAGGTATTCTTGCAGGTATTTCTTCAGGTGCCGCGGTTGTTGCCGCTAAACGTTTAGCTGAGAAACCTGAAAACAAAGATAAAAATATCGTTGTTATTTTAGCAAGTTCCGCTGAACGTTACTTATCAAGTCCATTATTTAGTGATGAGTTCACTGATAAAGAGCTTGTACAATAGTATTGACATCATCAAAATAAAAAAGACGCTGAGGCGTCTTTTTTTTGTTTTATCAATCAGCAATAAAGCGAGCAATCGCCGGATGAATTAAGCCACTATGGCTTACCGGTCCCATATGTCCGGTTGGAAAACGTTGATGTTCAACATTGGGTAAATTGGCTTTAATTTGATTGGCTAATGATTGGCTCAGTTCAGGGCTGTGTTCCCCTGTCATCATTAACACTTTACAAGTAAGACCACTTAGATCGGTTAAAGTATATTTCTCTGATATTAAACCTTTAAAGTCTAAACTCACCTTAGGCATATCTCTTGCCATTATATCCTGAACTTTTTGTGGTAATGCTTTGAAAAAACCTGTTTTGTTCCAAAAATCAGTGAATATCTCTGCCGCCTGATACCTATCATCGATATTAACTTTATTAGCAAAGTTATCCGCTAACATTCGAGCGTTACTACTTTGTTCAAGTAAATGAAACGCAACCGGCTCATATAAAGAAAGACTTAATATTTTTTCTGGATTCTCAATGGCTAGCTTTAAGGCAATCGCGCCGCCACAAGAATGCCCAACCAAGTGAAAAGACTGATGTTGAGCAACATGAGTAATAATTTTTTTAATACGGTTAATTTCAACATCAAAATTATAATTTAACTCATCAGCGACTTTTTCTGCATTACCATAACTGAGCAAATCAATATTGATGACTAAGTAGTGAGGTTCAAGCAGTTTGACTAAGGGCTGCCATTGTCTGGCCGAACTTAGCGAACTATGAAGAAGTACAACCGGTGTTCCCTGCCCTGAAATATAGGCACCTTTTAGTAGATTATTTATGGTCATTGCAGCTATTGATTAGCGATAAAACACCATTATCAGCTTAATCTAACAAATGTCAAAGTGAAATAACACTCAATCTATTGTCGCGCAATTAAAAAAGATACGGCTATAAAAGTTTACAAAGTAAATAAATAAAACTTCACACTTTTGCTGACATTAAATTATTTAATGTGATAAAAATTGGTTAACTCAAACTTTCAACGAAATTAACTTAACGTCGTTTTGAAAAAGTCGTTTAAAAAAATACAATAATAAAGAGTATTCATGGATATAAATCTTCAAGGTAAAAGCGCATTGGTCTGTGGTTCAAGTCAAGGGATCGGTAAAGCCTGTGCAATTGAACTTGCTCAATTAGGCGCTAACGTCACACTATTCTCACGTAATCAAGCAGCCCTTGAATTAGTCAAAGCTGAGCTTGATAAATCTCAAGGTCAAAAGCACCAAGTATTAATCGCTGACTTTTCGAATACAGAACAAGTAAAAACCGTGATCAATGCGCATATTAACGCATCGGGTGGTTATGATATTTTAATCAATAATACCGGAGGACCCGCACCTGGACCGGCCAATGAGGCTGGTACCGATGAATTTATCAACGCCTTCAATTTACACTTAGTGTCCAACCATCACTTGGTTCAAGCGCTTATCCCTGGTATGAAAGAAAAGCAATATGGCCGTATTATCAATGTTATTTCTACGTCTGTTAAGCAGCCGCTCAATGGCCTAGGTGTTTCTAATACCATACGTGGTGCGGTGGCGAGCTGGGCGAAAACCTTAGCAAATGAATTGGGTGAATTTGGTATTACTGTCAATAATGTCTTACCCGGGGCTACTGCAACCGCTCGTTTGGATGCTATTATTTCAGGGAAAGCCAAAAAACAAAACATTTCAATTGAACAGGCTACGCTTAACGAAAAAGCAATTATTCCTATGCGCCGTTTTGCTAAACCCGAAGAATTTGCAGCTGCGGCCGCTTTTTTAGCATCGCCTGCTGCTGGCTATATTACAGGTATTAATTTACCCGTCGATGGTGGCAGAACCTCGTGCTTATAAGGTTTACTTTAATAAACAATAGCTAGAGGAATAATAATGCTCAATGAAAATAATATTATTGAAAACTTTATTGATGGCCAATATCAAGCGCCCGTCAATAATAATTATTTAGATAATATTGAGCCGGCCACGGGGCTAGTTTATGGCCAAATCCCCAATAGTGATATCGCTGATGTTGAACAGGCTGTTGCAGCAGCAGAGCTTGCCCTGCCCGCATGGCAGGCTTTAGCTTTAGAACAACGTGCCGACTATTTAATTGCCATAGCACAAGAAATTGAAAACCAACTTGAATCCTTAGCACTTGCCGAAGCCACAGACAATGGTAAACCGGTTTCTTTAGCGAGAATGGTAGATATTCCACGTGCGGCAAGTAACTTTAAATTCTTTGCTCATGCCTGTTCGCAATTCGCTAGTGAATCTCATGCGATTGCTCATACGGCAATCAATTACACCTTGCGCCAACCTGTTGGTATTGTCGGCTGTATTTCCCCTTGGAATTTACCGCTGTATTTATTTACTTGGAAAATAGCACCAGCACTCGCTGCAGGTAATTGCGTGATTGCTAAACCCTCTGAAATAACCCCAAAAACGGCGGCAATGCTCGGCGCTATTTGTCTGAAAGTCGGTTTGCCTAAAGGTGTTTTAAATATATTACACGGAACAGGTGCAAGCGTTGGCGCTGCAATATGTAACCACCCTAAAATTAAAGCGATCTCATTCACTGGTGGCTCAGCAACGGGTGCAGCAATAGCAACTCAGCTTGCACCAAAATTTAAAAAACTATCATTAGAATTAGGCGGGAAAAACCCAGCATTAATTTTTGATGACTGTCATTTTGAAAGTACTGTTGAAGAAGTCTTTCGCGCCAGCTTTGCGAATCAAGGTCAAATTTGCTTATGTGCTTCACGTTTATATATTCAACGAGGCATATATGAAAAATTCAAAAACGCATTAGTTACAAAAGCACAAGCGCTTGTCCCACAAGACCCTTTACTTAATGAAACAAAAATGGGCGCGATTGTCTCCAAAGCTCACTTAGAAAAGGTACTTGGCTATATTGATTTAGCTAAAAAAGAAGGGGGTACTATTTTAGCGGGCGGTGAACAAGTGCTATTACCTGGTCGCTGTAAACAAGGTTATTTTTTACAACCGACTATCATTGAAGGCTTAAGTAATGATGCAAGTTGCAACCAGCAAGAGATCTTTGGCCCTGTTATTACCTTACAACTGTTTGATACTGACGAACAAGCGCTGGCACTTGCCAACGAAAGCCAATATGGCTTAGCGGCGACTATTTGGACGCAAAATATTAATAGAGCGCATCAACTCGCTGAACAAATAAATACCGGAATTGTGTGGATCAATTGTTGGTTACTGCGTGATTTACGAACGCCTTTTGGTGGTATGAATCATTCAGGTGTTGGTCGAGAAGGTGGTTTAGAAGCCATGCGATTTTTTACTGAACCCAAAAATGTATGCATAAAATACTCATAGGCTCAAATTAAATAAATACCGGAATTGTGTGGATCAATTTTTGGAGGTATGAATCATTCAAGTGTTGGTCGAGAAGGTGGTTTAGAAGCCATGTGATTTTTTACTGAACCCAAAAATGTATACATAAAATACTCATAGGCTCAAACTAAATAAATAAATACCGGAATTGTGTGGATCAATTTTTGGAGGTATGAATCATTCAAGTGTTGGTCGATAAGGTGGTTTAGAAGCCATGCGATTTTTTACTGAACCCAAAAATGTATGCATAAAATACTCATAGGCTCAAACTAAACAATGAACCAAATTTGTCATAAATTTAAATCTTCAGGAGCAATATTTGCCAGCGTATTAGGCTGCAAATGGACGCTTATTTAACCTATTTCCCTCTGGAGTGCCTTAGGGTGTTTTTCGGTGATTTCGAAATTCCCTACTCAGTCGTACTCAAGTCTACACACAATTGAAATAAATAAAGAACAAAGGTCTTTGATTGATTTTTGTCTACACTTATAACCATAAAAATATATTAATTACATCAGGATCCCTTATGAGCGATGTTAAAATTAAAACGTCTTTGAACCCCAAAATAATTAACGCGGAACAAGCACCAAAACCGGTAGGTTTATACCCTCACGCCCGACAAGTAGGCGACTTATTATTTCTTTCTGGTGTTGGCCCAAGAAAAGCGGGTTGCAAAGATATCCCTGGGGTTGTACTTGACGAGCAAGGTAAAATTAAAAGTTACGATATTGAAGCGCAATGTCATAGTGTATTCACCAATATTCGCTTAATTCTTGAAGCGTCAAATGCAAACTGGATGGACTTGGTTGATGTCACCGTATTTTTAACCAATATGGATGACGACTTCACCACCTACAATCGTATTTACGCAGAATACTTTGCCGATAACCAACCTTGTCGAACCACGGTTGAAATTAACAAATTACCAACGCCCATTGCCATTGAGCTTAAATGTATCGCTGCGTTGAATCAACATAAAAAGCCTCATACTAAAACGACGGGGGAATAGTCATGTCAACGTTAAAAAACAGCATCGCTATGCCTTTTAATTTACATGCTTGGATTGATGAACATCGCCATTTACTTAAACCTCCCGTTTGTAATAAACAAATTTTTGAACAAGACAATTTTATTGTAATGATTGTCGGCGGCCCTAATAATCGTACTGATTATCACTATAACGCAACCCCTGAATTATTTTATCAAATTGAAGGCGAAATGGTGCTTTCAGTGATTGATGGTTCGGTTGAAAAGAATGATCATCATGATCCCAAAAATTTTCAGGATATAAAAATTAAAGCTGGCGAGATATTCTTACTTCCACCAAAAATGTTGCATTCCCCACAACGCTTTGAAAACAGCGTAGGTTTAGTGGTTGAACAAAAGAGAGCAAATAATCAAAAAGATGCACTTTATTGGTTTTGTCCTGACTGCAAAAAACAACTCTACACAGAAGCTTTTTATCTCGACAATATAGAAACAGACTTACCTAAAGTATTCACCCGTTTTTATGACACACCTGACAATTGCACTTGTCAGCAATGTGGCACAACAGTGACGAAGGGATAAGTTATGTTAAAGATAGATATTCACACGCATATATTACCGAAGACCTGGCCTAATTTACGTGAAAAATACGGTTACGGGGGGTTTGTCAGTTTAGATCATCATAAATGTGGCTGTGCCCGAATGATGGTTGATGAAAAGTTTTTTCGTGAAATAGACCATAATTGTTGGGACCCTAAAGTTCGACTTGACGACTGTAAAAAGCACCATGTAGACGTACAAGTACTTTCAACGGTTCCTGTGATGTTTAACTACTGGGCAAAACCGAAAGATACTCTAGATTTATCGATGTATTTGAATGATCACATTGCCGGCATTGTTAACGACCACCCTAAGCGTTTTGTAGGGTTAGGTACTTTACCTATGCAATCGCCAGACCTTGCAATAAAAGAACTTGAACGTTGCATGAAAATTGGTTTGTCGGGCATTCAAATTGGTTCTCATATTAATGAATGGAATTTAGACCAAAAAGAGTTATTCCCTATTTTTGAAGCCGCACAAGACTTAGGTGCAGCTGTTTTTGTTCACCCATGGGACATGATGGCGAAAGAAAAAATGCCTAAGTATTGGTTGCCATGGCTCGTTGGTATGCCTGCAGAGTCAAGCTTAGCGATATGCTCGATGATCTTTGGCGGCGTACTACAACGTTTACCTAAACTAAAAATAGCCTTTGCTCATGGTGGTGGTTCATTTCCATCAACTATTGGTCGTATTGAACACGGGTTTAATGTTCGTCCTGATTTATGTGCGGTTGACTGCCCTATTAACCCACGAGATTTTCTTCCTCAAATTTATTTGGATTCATTAGTACATGATGAATTAGCACTGAAATATTTAGTCGATTTGATGGGGCCAGACAATATTGCCTTGGGTACTGATTACCCATTTCCATTGGGTGAATTAGAACCTGGAAAGCTTATCGAGAATAGTCAGTTTTCTGATGATATTAAAGAAAAGTTACTGCATGGTTCAGCGCTTAAATGGTTAGGATTATCAAAAGAGCAATTTTTATGAGTATCGCGAACACGAAAGTTAACGTTAAAAATAGCACGATAAAAATAACCATAGAACTTAAACATGCTAGTTATCAAGTCAATATAGCAAACTCATGGTCATTGGCTATTCCTGTTAACTTTAATCAACCAACGCAACAGCCTAATCACTTTTCTGCCAATGCGGCTCTAGCCAGTCCAATGCAAGCGGGGGATTTTGTTGGTGATACGAAACAAGGTGGCAGTTGCAATGTAAATGAATTGACGATTAATCCGCATTGTAACGGTACCCATACAGAATCTATCGCACATATTTGTGACTTTTCAATGAACAGTCATGCTGTCAATAATGGTATCAATAATGAAACGCAGGCAAAGACATTAGCAGAACTTAACTTACCCGCGTTAATGCCCTGCGCTGTAATATCATTAACACCTGAATTAGCTATAGAAAGTAAGGAGAATTACAGCCCTGACTTTTCTATACATGATGTCATCATCAGTAAATCTGCACTTAAGAAAGCACTTGTTGATTATCACAATGAGCAATTACAAGCGTTGGTTATTCGAAGTTTGCCAAATAACAGTAGCAAAAAACATCAAGCTTATAACAGTGAGAATCAACCTGCTTTTTTCAGCCGTGAAGCCATTTTATATTTGAATGAACGCGGTGTTGAACACCTAATAGTAGATCTACCATCAATTGACCGCTTACATGATGAGGGATTAATGACTTGTCACCATTTATTTTGGCAAGTTAATGAAGGTAGTCAGCAAGTAAACGAAAATAGCTTAGTGAATAAGACGATTACCGAAATAGCGTTTATTGATAATGAGATCCCTGATGACTTTTATTTTATCAATATTCAAACACCTGCTTTTCATAATGATGCAGCACCAAGTCGCCCTGTCCTATTTTCAACAAAAGAATTTAATGCTAAAGAAATGAGTAAATAACTTATGCCTATTACCAATAAAACAATAAAAAATAATAAAACGACATTAGCATACGCCCAAACACTAGATCTTAATGATCCGTTAGCGAAAATACGCGACCAGTTTGCCATTCCTAAACAAGCAAATGGTGACGATGAATATTACTTCACAGGAAATTCCCTTGGTTTACAACCCAAACTTGCTCGAGAATATGTTATTGAGTTACTTGACTCTTGGGGACAACGAGGCGTAAAAGGTCATTTTGAAGGTGACTTCCCTTGGATGCCCTATCACGAACTTTTAACCGAGCAATCAGCATTATTAGTGGGGGGTAAAAATGAAGAAGTGGTGATGATGAATTCATTAACCACAAACTTACATTTAATGATGGTGAGTTTTTATAAACCCCAAGGTAAACGTACTAAAATACTGATTGAAGATCATGCGTTCCCTTCTGATCATTACGCCGTAGAATCTCAACTTAAACATCATAAACAAGATGTTAATGAGAATATGCTGCTGTGGACACCAAGAGCAGGCGAAGAGCTTTTAAATCATGATGATTTGTATCAAATAATTGAACAACAAGGCGATGAAATTGCCCTGATATTATTACCTGGTGTGCAGTACTACACTGGCCAAGTGCTGGATATGAAAACCATCACCGAAAAAGCGCACGCAAAAGGTATCATGGTGGGTTTTGATTTAGCCCACGCCGTTGGCAACATCGAAATGGAACTGCATAACTGGCAAGTCGACTTTGCATGTTGGTGCAGTTACAAATATTTAAACAGTGGTGCAGGCTCTGTTGCTGGTTGTTTTGTTCATGAAACCCATAGCACTAATTCAAACAGTGAAACGCAAGTGAACCGCTTTGCGGGTTGGTGGGGGCACGACAAGTCAACTCGATTTAAAATGGAAAACAATTTTAAGCCTATTGCTACAGCTGAAGGCTGGCAATTATCGAACCCTCCCGTATTATCATTAGCGGCTATTCGAGGGTCACTTGATACCATAAAAATGGCAGGCGGGATCAGTGAGCTTCGTAAAAAGTCAGTCAAGCTTACCCAATATATGACCGAGTTAATCGCCAGTGAACTTGGCGATAAAATTCGTATTATCACCCCCAGTAATCAAGCTGAACGCGGTTGTCAGTTATCGTTAATGATTAATGTTAAAGGCCTTGACGGTAAAGCTATGTTCAACGCGTTAGAAGAAAATGGCGTAACCACAGATTGGCGTGAACCCAATGTTATTCGAGTGGCTCCCGTCCCTCTTTACAATCAGTTCCAAGATATTTATCACTTTGTCCGACTTTTAAAGGAGTGTTTACAATGAGCGTAAATGTTATATCTAAACCTGCCAATGAAACTAACATCACGGTAGCAGGAGCTGGCCCTATTGGCGCACTGCTTGCAATAATACTCGCTCGAAAAGGCTATAATATTAATTTATTTGAATCTCGCCCAGATTCTCGCCAGCATGATATATACCAAGGAAAATCGATTAACATTGCCCTCTCAGACCGTGGTTGGTTAGCGCTTGAAGCGGTTGGTATTGCTGAACAAGTCCGTAAAGAAGCGCTCCCTATGAAAAAACGTGTCATGCATGGGGTTGATGGAACCATAACAGAGCAAGCTTATGGAAAAGACGAGCAAGCTATTTGGTCGGTATCGCGCGCGGGCATTAATGAACAATTACTTAATTTGGCAGAAAAAGAAGCAAACGTAGCGTTGCACTTTGAAAAAAGACTTACCCATGTTGACTTTACTACGGGTTGTTCATCTTTCAGCTTTGATGTGGCACAAAGTAAAGGTCATATTGAAATTGACGCTGATTATATTTTTGGCGCCGACGGTGCTTTTTCAAAAGTACGCCGTCTTGCCCAAGAAACGCCACGCTTTAGCTATAGCCAATCTTTCATGCCTCAGTCTTATATCGAATTAACGATCCCTGCAAACGAAAACGAAACAGGCGATGCGCGTTTTAAAATGGAAAAAGAAGCCCTGCATATTTGGCCAAGAAAAGATTTTATGCTGATCGCTTTGCCCAACCCTGATGGTTCGTTCACTTGTACATTGTTTATGAATTATGAAAGTAAACATGACGGAGCACATTCATTTTGCAACTTAACAGAAAGAAGTCAAGTAGTTAAGTTTTTCAACGAAAATTTTGCCGATGCAATGCCCATACTAGCAGACCCCATCGACGACTTTATGTCCAAGAAAGCTAGCCCACTCTTTTTAGTTAAAGTGGACCCTTGGGTGATCAATAACAAAGTCGCATTAATTGGTGATGCTGCTCATGCAATGGTGCCTTATTACGGTCAAGGCATGAACTGTGGCTTTGAAGATTGCCGAGAGCTTGGTGAAATTATTGATCAATATAAAGGTCAATGGTGCGATATTTTTCCTGCTTATCAAAAACAGCGAAAAATAAATGCTGATGCTATTACTGAATTAGCTCAGCGTAATTTTGTTGAAATGAGTGAGCTATCTGGTGACAGTAATTTTCTTTTGCAGAAGAAGATTGAAGCTAAATTTCATCAACTTCAACCTGAACTTTGGGTGCCACTTTATTCTATGGTGACCTTTTGCCCACACTTGCCTTATTCGCAAGCATTAGCAATCGGCGATCAGCAAAAATTAATTATGGCGAAAATAATGCAAATACCTGATATAGAAAGCTGTTGGCAAGACGATTTTGTTTACGAAAAACTGCTACAACTCGTTCAAGAAAACACTAAAAACAAGGATAATCTTGATGTCTAATTCTGGCTGTCCTTTTAATGGTGATGCAAACAAACGTGAAGTAGAAGAAGATATTCATACCGACTTTAACGATGATATGTCCTATGGTGATTACTTGCAGCTTGATAAAGTATTATCGGCTCAGCAACCGTTATCGAAAGAGCATGATGAGATGTTGTTTATTGTTATTCATCAGAGCAGCGAACTCTGGCTTAAACTTGCTGGCCATGAATTAACAAAAGCCATGGAGTGTTTACGCGCAGATGATTTTGGTCCCGCCTTTAAAGTTATCGCGCGGGTAAAACAAATATTCATTCAGTTGACTCAGTCATGGAATATTTTATCGACGCTTACCCCCGTTGACTACTTAAAGTTTCGTGATGACTTAGGACGATCCTCTGGGTTTCAGTCACTCGGATATCGAAAACTTGAATTTCTCTTAGGCAATAAAAACAGTGATATGCTTAACGTCCATAAAAGTGATAATCAAGCCTATCAAGAGTTAGCATTATTACTCAATAGCCCCAGCTTATACGACGAAGTGATTGCCGCATTAGTAAAAGCAGGTTTTAACATTGATGACTGTGTGCTTAATCGCGATGTTAGCCAAGCTTATCAGAGTAATCAGAGTGTGGTAAAAGCATGGCTAATGGTCTATCAGCAACCCGAGAAATTTTTTGAGCTATATGAGCTAGCAGAAAAGCTTGTCGACATCGAAGATTCTTTTCAACAATGGCGCTTTAAACACATGTATACCGTGCAACGGATCATTGGGTATAAGACGGGAACCGGTGGTTCTTCTGGGGTAAGTTTTTTGAAGAAAGCACTAGATGTTAGCTTTTTTCCTGAGTTGTTTGAAGTTAGAACACATTTATAATGTTTCTCACATCGTCATTTTAAGTCAACAGCTTACGAATTATGCTGTTGATTTACTTGGGATATTTATAATAAAGCACTCAACAATGTTGAGTGCTTTTTTTCAATCAGATTAATTTTTTACTGAGTTTATCTCTAAGCTTTTATTACCTTCTTTATCACGGTTTTTACGTGCTTTGTCAGCTTTCAATTTCATCTGCTGCTTCTGCAAATTAGAAATATCTTTTGGCATCGGCTTACGAGGCATACGTTCGTCAGCCATGGCCGCCTTATATAAAAAGCCAGCAAGAATAACAGAAGCTTGTTTTAGATCAGCCTCTACGACATGGTCAATCGAATCAATATGGGTATGATGCAAACGAGAGCCATAATCTAACTTGTCTTGAATAAATTGAAAACCGGGTAACCCTACATCATCAAAAGACTCGTGATCAGTGCCACCCGTACTTTGATTGGTAATAGTACCGGTACTTAAATCCGAATAAGGGCTGAACCAGTTGCCGAATATTGATTTAGCAGCAACATTACCTTCAGTATAAATACCTCTGAAACGTCCACTACCATTATCCATATTAAAGTATACCGAAAACTTATCATGATCAGCTTTCGTTTCAATCGGCCAACCTTGATCTTTCCATAAATAACTGGGTAATGCTTGCTCATTCTTATCAGTAGGTTTAGGACGGGTCGCAAAGTGTTCATCAACATAAGCTGCCGAACCAAATAACCCTTGTTCTTCACCCGACCATAAACCAATACGTATGGTACGTTTAGGTTTAAAGTTTAATGCTTGCAAAATACGAACAGCTTCCATTGAAACCGCCACACCCGCACCGTTATCAACAGCACCATCACTGGCATGCCACGAGTCTAAGTGGCCACCGACCATAACTATTTCAGGGTTTTTATCACTCCCTGGAATTTCTGCAATGGTATTGTAAGCATTTCGGTCGTTATCATGAAAACGCGCATCGATATTGAGCGATAATTTAGGTGTCTTACCATTATCTATCATTCGAGATAATAGGTTGTAATGTTCGGCTTCTATAATAAGTGCTGGTACTGGAAAGGTTTTACCGACACGATGGTCACTACCAAAAACGTTAATTAAGCCACCTTGACGCCAGCTACGATATATAACACCGGCAACTTGCTCTTCTTTTAAAAAATTACTGAGCGTGGCTTGAAAATTATAACGCTGCATTGCGCCATCTCTTCGGTCAGCAGTTACCCATGGAGAGTGACTTGGCGCTCGCATTACGTCAAATTCTGTCAATGTAGAAAGCTCTCCAGAGTCATAGCGTTGGAAGACACTGTTCTCAGGCGCTTCAATATTTTTACCCGCGCCCATCATAATGATTTTACCTTTTAGCTTACCTTTATATTGTGCTAAGTCAGTTATTGAAGCCGCATCAAAGATAACAACATCTCCTATTACTTCTCCTTTAGTGCCCGGTGTCCAAGCAACAGGAATACCGTGTAAAGAAACTTCACGCGGACTCAATAGATCAATGGAAGCAGAGTCATGTGACCAGCCTCGCCCAAACTCAAAAGGGTCTAAATAAGCATTTTTTAATCCCCACCCCTTTAACTTCTCTAAAGTCCAATTATTAGCTTTCTTCATCTGAGGAGAGCCAGATAAACGAGGGCCTATTTCATCGGTTAATTGCTCTAATGTGTGCATTACTTCAGAATTATAAAAACCTTCTGCCCTTATTTTATTCGCCATATCTAAGTCATCACTTGCATAAGCAGTCGATAAAGAAAGGCATAATAAAGATAATACGAATTTTTTCATTATTGTTTCCTAATTATTATATTTTTTGTCATGATTAATTTAGTACAAAAAATAATAATTAAAAAGACAGATAAGACGAACTCCATCGAATAAGAGACCGTTGGTATTAACTGAAAAGCAGCAGGTAATAATAAGGTGAGTAGCAGCGCAGTCTTTATATTCACTTTACATTAACCATTTTAATTTAAAGCATTAACAAAAATCTGCTTAGCTTAATTTTGCAAAAAATAACATAACAACTTCTTATAAAGTAAACTATGTTAAAACGTATAAAAATAGATACTTTCTATTTAGAAATGTGTAAATTTCGGCTACCCTAACTGGTATCAAAATAACAATAAAATTTAGTTTACCTAAAAAAACATCGCACTCTTGGAGAATATTAATGAATTTGTTCAAAAATTCCACTTTGGCTACAGCGGTTAAACTCGCTGTTTTAACATCAACGGTCGGTTTTTCTGCAGCTACTTTAGCTGAAGAAAATGCCGAAGAAAAAGTAGTTGGTTTAGAAATTATTGAAGTAACCGCGCGTAAAAGAGTAGAAAATGTTCAAGAAGTTCCTGTAGCTATTAGTGCGCTCCAAGGTGAAAAACTGAATGTGTTAAGTTCTGCTGCTATGGACATTCGTTTTTTAAATGCCCGCGTGCCAAGTCTTTCTGTTGAATCTTCTTTTGGTCGTACTTTTCCACGTTTTTATATGCGTGGTTTAGGTAATTCTGATTTTGATTTAAATGCATCACAGCCAGTTTCTTTAGTTGTTGATGAAGTTGTGCAAGAAAACCCAATTTTGAAAGGTTTCCCAGTATTTGATGTTGGCCGCGTAGAAGTATTACGTGGTCCACAAGGGACACTATTTGGTCGTAACACCCCTGCCGGTTTAATTAAATTTGAATCAGTAAAACCATCACAAGATTTTGATGGTTTTGGCTCACTTTCATACGGCAGTAATAACACTACCGATATGCGTGCGGCTGTTGGTGGGGGGTTAACTGATAAATTATCTGCTCGTGTTTCATTACTTAATCAAACCCGAGATGACTACATAGATAACCAAGCACCCGGTTTTGAACAAAAAGAAGTTTTAGGTGGCTACAATGACAAAGCGGCTCGTATTCAATTTCTTTATGAAGATGACGCTTTCACAGCATTATTTAATTACCACATGCGCGACTTGGATGGCAAGCCGGTTGCTTTCTATGCAAATGCGTTTAAACCTGCAAGTAACGAATTAGTCAGTAACTTTGAAAGAGATACTGTTTACCATGACTCGGCATCAAGAGCGACACAACAAGTTGAAACCGAAGGCGGCAGTTTAAAGTTGGAATTTGAATTAGGTGAATTTACCCTAACGTCAATTTCAGGCTATGAAAGCGCTGAGCTTTATTCTCGTGCCGATGTTGATGGTGGTTATGGCGCAGTTTATGCTGAGCCTTCAGGACCTGGTATTATCGCACTTGATTCAGAAACAGCCGATGCTATTCCAGATCACGAGCAACTAACACAAGAAATTCGCTTATCAAGCAACTTTGATGGCCAATTTAATTACCAAGTGGGCGCATTTTATTTTAATGAAGATTTAACCATTGAAAGCTTTGCCTTCGATCCTTTATTTAGCAGTGGCGCACAAACGGGTTACGTTATTCAAGAGCAAGAAACGACTGCATGGGCTGTTTTTGGTTCGTTTGATTATGACTATAACGACAAAACCTCAGTAACCTTTGGCTTACGTTATTCTGATGATGACAAAGACTATAGCAACCAAAGAACGAAGTCTCCATTGGCATGGTTAGGTTTTCCTGATGTAGTATCAGGTGAAGTAAATCCAAGCGATTCACATGTTAGCTGGGATATTAGTGTTACGCATAAATATACCGATGACATAAATTTATACGCACGCATTGCCGACACGTTTAGAGCACCAAGTATTCAAGGGCGTTCGTTATTCGCCTTTGGAAATGGTATTTCTGTTGCCGACTCAGAAACTATTTTATCTTTAGAAACCGGTATTAAATCTGATATTTTAGACGGCTTTGGTCGTATTAATGCTTCGGTATTTTATTTTACCATGGATGATCAACAACTAACTTCTGTTGGTGGTGGTGGCAATACGGCAAGTTTACTTAACGCTGAAGAAACGACCGGTTACGGTTTTGAAATCGACTCAGAGTTTATGCTAACCGATAATTTTTGGCTAACGGCGAGTGTCAGTTATAATAATACCGAAATCAATGACAGTGACCTAGCTGTTGCTGCTTGTAAATTATGTACTATTACCGATAATTTCTACACCGATGATTTGGGCAATAGATTTGCCGAAGTAGACGGTAATAGTTTACCACATGCGCCAGAGTGGATTTTTAACTTTACCTTGCGTTATTCTCGTGAAGTTGCAGACGGTGAATTCTATGCCTACACGGATTGGTCTTACCGAGATGACATTAGTTTCTTTTTATATGAATCAAAAGAATTTAATGGAAAATCATTATTTGAAGGTGGCGCACGTACCGGTTATACCTGGGACGGTGATGATAAAGAGTATGAAGTTGCCTTATTTGTTCGTAACATAACTGATGAACAAATCGCTATTGGCGCTGTAGACTTTAGTAACAATACCGCTATTGTTAATGAAGAGCGCTTTTTTGGTGCAGAATTTAAAGTTAATTTCTATTAAGCTAAACGGCTAATTTTAATGATAAAAGGCGACTATAATTAGTCGCCTTTTTTATTTTTAATGCCTATATACGAGACTCATAGCCGTGAAGTTTTGGTATTTAATAAGTGAGTTTAAAGAGTAATTCAGCCAAATCAGGTTGCCACTGAAAATCTGTTAACTTAACACGATTACCTATAACAACCACTTGCTCCTCTTGAAGCAGTGCACTTTGTTTGGCGAAAAGTTCACTTTCAACAGCAAATGATATTTTCCCTTGAGAGTTAATAACTCTGTGCCAAGGAACACTTTTTCCTTTCCAGCCATCATCAGGGATTTTACCTAACGCTTTCCCGACTAACCTCGCTTTACCGGGCAAGCCAGCAAGATCAGCAACCTGTCCATAGCAAGCGACCTTGCCATAAGGTATTAACTGCACTGTTTGCCAGATACGAGGGTAATTAACGTTTACCGGGCGCTTATTATTTTTTAACATCGTGGCGACTCATCTAATGAAACGGCTTAATTACGGTTGTAAAACACAGTGAATATTATCTTAACATTTTGCCAACAGACGATAACACGCTACTTAGCAACTTTTACTAAAATAAGAAAATTTACTGAACATTGAACAACTTGTCATTAATTTATCATCCACCCCAGCCAAATAGACAAATTTTAGCCTATTGAAGTCGATGTTTTTTGTGTATAATCGCGCGCTATTGACTTACCAGCTTAAATGCACAACCAAGGAATCAGCTTATCCTACAAGCAAATAATATTACCCAACAATTCGGCGCAAAACCTCTTTTTGAAAATATTTCACAAAAATTTGGTGGTGGTAATCGTTACGGTTTAATTGGTGCCAACGGTTGTGGTAAATCAACACTTATAAAAATCTTAGGTGGTGACTTAGAGCAGACCTCAGGCAATGTAAGCTTAGACCCTAACGAACGTTTGGGTAAATTAAGCCAGGACCAATTTGCCTTTGAGCACTTCAGTGTTATTGATACCGTTATTATGGGACATACTGAGTTATGGGCGGTAAAAGAAGAACGTGACCGTATTTATGCTTTACCAGAAATGAGTGAAGCCGATGGCATGAAAGTAGGCGATTTAGAATCAGAATATGCTGAGATGGACGGTTACAGTGCAGAAGCACGTGCCGGCGAACTATTAATGGGCGTAGGAATTGCTGTTAACCAACATTATGGTTTAATGAGCGAAATAGCCCCAGGTTTTAAACTGCGTATATTGTTAGCACAGGCGCTATTCTCAGATCCTGATATTTTATTACTTGATGAGCCAACCAACAACCTGGATATTCATACTATTCAATGGCTTGAAGAAACCTTGAATGCCCGTGATTCAACCATGATCATCATTTCGCATGATAGACATTTTTTAAACAGTGTTTGCACCCACATGGCCGATTTAGATTACGGTGAACTTAGAGTTTTCTCAGGTAACTATGACGAATACATGCTGGCAGCAACACAAGCACGAGCTAACTTACTTGCTGACAATGCTAAGAAAAAAGCGCAAATAGGTGAGCTACAAGCTTTCGTTGCTCGTTTTTCTGCTAATGCTTCAAAAGCTAAACAAGCGACTTCTCGTGCAAAACGTATCGACAAGATCCAACTAGAAGAAGTTAAACCTTCAAGCCGTACCAACCCCTTTATTCGCTTTGAGCAAGAGAAAAAATTATTTCGTAATGCCTTAGTCATAGAAAAATTAAACAAGAAATTTAATGATGCTCATGTACTAAAAGATATTTCTCTTTTGGCTGAAGTCGGTGAACGTATTGCGGTGATCGGCGAAAACGGCATAGGTAAAACCACCTTTTTACGCACTTTATTAAATGAAGTCGGCTACGAAGCAACTTCTGGTGATTTTACTTGGTCTGAAAATTCAAATATTGGTTATTACGCACAAGACCATGAGTTTGAATTTGAGCATGACATGACCTTGTTTGACTGGATGAGCCAATGGCGTCAGCCTACCGACGACGAACAAGCCGTTCGTGGTTATTTGGGGCGTTTATTATTTTCAGCTGACGATATTCTAAAATCAGTTAAAATATTATCAGGGGGCGAAAAAGGCAGAATGCTTTTTGGTAAACTGATGATGCAACTGCCTAATATTCTTGTGATGGACGAACCGACCAACCATATGGATATGGAGTCTATTGAGTCACTTAATATGGCATTAGAGAACTACGAAGGTACCTTAGTGTTTGTTAGCCATGACCGTGAGTTTGTTTCGAGTTTAGCTACGCGTATTATTGAATTAACCAAAGATGGTTACATCGACTTTGCCGGTACTTATGATGAGTACTTAGCAAGCCAAGCATAAATCCCACCCGCTCTATCAATAGATAAAACACCCCTTATTTAGGTGTTTTATCTATTATTTTCACTGCCCTATTTTATATTTTAAGGAAATCCTTTTGCTCAGTTATCGTCATGCTTTTCACGCAGGAAACTTCGCTGATGTTTTAAAACATTCGGTTTTAACGCTCGTACTAGAATATATGGTGCGTAAAGATAAAGGCTTTACCTATATCGATAGCCACTCGGGTGCTGGCATGTATTCACTAAAAGATGAATACGCTCAAAAAACAGCTGAATACAAAGGTGGTATCGCCAAAATTATTGCCGCCCTAACTGATGAGAATTTTCCTGAAGCATTAACACCCTATGTCGAGCTAATTCAGCGCTTAAACACTGAAAATAGTGAGCTAGAAATTTATCCTGGCTCGCCTGGTGTTGCTAAGCAACTGATGCGCCGCCAAGACAGTACTCATCTCTTTGAGTTACACCCTACCGATATTCAACATTTGACAGAATTCTGCACACGCTGGAAAAAATCACATGTAAAACAGTCTGATGGTTATCAAGGTGTATTGGGGTTAGTACCGCCACCCAGTCGCCGAGGTGTCGTGCTTATCGATCCCCCTTATGAGTTAAAAGAAGATTACGCTAAAGCGATTAAGACTATCGTAAAAGCCTATAAAAAATTCAATTCCGGGACTTATATTCTTTGGTATCCTGTGGTTACCCGTGAGCGTATTCATGCTATGGAAAAAGACTTTACCCGTAGTGAGGTGAAAAATTTATTACAAGTTGAATTTTGTTTACAAGCCGACAGTGATGAATATGGTATGACAGGTACCGGCTTATTTATTGTTAATCCTCCTTGGCAGTTAAAAAAGCAGCTCGAAGAGATACTTCCTTTTATGAAGGCAACCTTAGGACAGGCTGAGACTAGCTTTACATTAGCGCAGCTTATTGCTGAATAATTCGCCTTAAGCTAAAATATATGGCGCAGCTCAATCAAGCAGCGCCACTTAGCAAGCTTATCAGCCTTTTATAATCAGTTGATAATTAACAAGCAATAAGATAACTAAAGTTTTATCGCTACTGCCCTACTTACAAAGTGCGATATCTATTTGCATTTGAAAATGTACTAACATCATTAAATCTAACACCATTTTCTTTCATCACCTTATGTGCGGTACTTGCTAACATTTGACGCAAATAAAACGGTTGTTGCACAACAAAGTGATGAATGGCATGTGTACCAGCAAAGTTAAAGGTAAAGAGGTTAAGTGGCCAAATAACCAAACCTTTAAAGACTTGCGTTTGCTGCAATACATTATTAACGCCACCATAGTAGTGCAAATAAGAAGTCACTAAATTTAAACAGGCTGAGCGTAAAAAATTAGGCGCAATAATAATCACCATCAACAGATTGCTCAACGCTGAAAAGGTTTGTAACCATGGCGGATAGATAAAATCGCTAGCAATAAAAAAATCGACACTGTGAAACAATATAAAGCCGTAACCGAAGATATAATAAAGTATCGTCAGTGGGAACCCGCCATTAAAAACACTCAAAAAATTAAAGGCTTTCACTTCTCTATTCAAGTGCTTTCTTTGTAAAATTAGCCCAAATAAACCATCAAACATCACGATATAGCGAACAAGTATATTAGCAATACCATTGCCGACCAATCGTTCTTCTAAATCTTGTTTTGTGCCTGAGGTTTTATGGTGCAGTAAATGAATTTTGCGACGATACCAAGGGTTGATAGTACTTGGGCGCATTAACCAAACAGTGGCCATCATAAGATTATGTATAATAGGTTGCTGACGAAAGTAAAGTTTATGAATTAAGTCATGCTCTAACTCATGAGAGATAGAGGCAAAAATTGCCGCTAACATGATACAAACCCAGGCAGGAATAAAGGCATAGTAATATAATAAGCCACTGGTGATCATGCCAGTAAGTGACAGTAAAAGAATGAGTAAACCAATACTGTCTTGCTTAGCTAAAAACACATATTTTTTGCGTAAGCGCTGTTCTTCGGCTTTAACACCTTGAACAATATTTTTAATTTTTTCAGCGTCTGTTGTTGAACTCATCCTAAGCATTCACTAATTTTTACTCGAAAGGTGATAACTATCGGCATCATTAATCATATTAATTTCTTTCATCACTTCATTGATATCGTGAGACATTGAATATTTTTTTGAAAAGGCAAGAAAAGAAGAGTCAACTTGATCAGACAACGAGAACCCTTCAACTTGTCCATTAACCGCCATATTATCGATGGTCGTATATGCAATGGCACTATCGGCCACCAATAAATCAACGCGACCGTAAATAAGCATATTAAAGGCATCTTCTAGGCGAGTCGCTTCAACAAACGTTATAGAGGCATCTTTAAAGGCTTTTTCTGAATGGCTATCAACATTGGTTGAACGAACTCTGACAAGTATTTTACTTTTATCAATCAATGGAATACCTTGATAAACAAAATTATCATCTGCTCTTTTAAATATTGCAGAGCCAAAAAAATTAATCAAAGGGTATTTAGGAAAACTCAAAAACAAGCTGCGTTCTGGCGTATAAACCGTCGGCATTAATGCATCAAACTTTCCCTGTTCAACCGCCTTTAATGCTCTTGCCCAAGGCATGATGGTAACTGATATTTTAAATTTTCCACTGGCATTGAGTTTATTCATCGTCTCAATTAACAAGCCCTTGTTTTCACCCTTTTCATTGCTATAAATAAAAGGGCCAATTTCAGGGGCTGCAATACTCAACGTGATAACTTGTTCCTGTTTGCCATGCTGAGCTTGTGCGTTTAAACAAAGTAAAAAACTACAAATAAAAAAGAAAAATTTCATTTTATTAATACCTTATACTCGAGACGGTTAATCGATTTCAGAATCGCTGTCTATTTCACTAACGGGCGTTACCGTCTTTTTACGCAACACAGGTAACTCACCAACATCTTGAGCAACAAAGACTCTTTTAATAACTTTTTTAGGCTGAGATCTTTGCGGCTTTTCGTTAATTTTCGTTGAAGATTTTGACTTGGCAGCCACTTTTGGCTTTTTAGGTTTTATGCCCTTGAATGTAGCTTTTAAGCTATCAACAACATCAAAGTTAAAGGTTTGCTGTAAAAAACCTTCAACATTTTTAAAACTAATCCAGTCTTTAGGACCAACAAAGGAAATCGCGTCACCGGTGCTACCCGCTCGACCTGTCCGGCCAATACGATGCACAAATTCTTCAGTGTGCTTTGGCATATCAAAGTTAAAGACGTGCGATACGTTAACTAAATCTAAACCTCGAGACGCTAAATCAGTCGTGATCAATATCTTTTGTTGTCCCTTACTAAAGCCATCCATTATTTGATTACGCTGACCTTGATTAAGCTCACCACTTAAGGCGACCGTACTTAAGCTCTGTTCGCTGAGCAGCTTTGATAATCTGTCGGTATCACTTCGTGTTGCAGTGAAAATAATCACTTGTTGATAGCTTTCAGTTTTCAAAAAGTGTTCAAGCAAGTCTTGTTTATGGTCTAAGTTATCGCATAGGTAAAAGCGTTTAGTAATATCTTTATGCTCGGTATGTGCAGAGCCTATGGCAATTCGTTTGGGTTTTTTTAATAACGCTAGTGCGAACTCATTGACTTGTGCGTGATCGAGTGTTGCAGAAAACATCAGTGTTTGACGCTTACGATGATCGGCAGCGCTATTAATTTGTTTTAATTGTTTTGAAAAGCCTAAGTCTAACATCCGATCGGCTTCATCAAGAATAAGGAGCTCTAAGCCCTTTAAATAGAAATGCCCTTGCGATAAATGGTCAGACAATCGACCCGGTGTCGCAACAATAAAGTGAGGGTCTTTGTGCAGTGTTTTTACTTGATCATTAAAGTTTTCACCACCCAAAATAAGCACAGCTTTAAACTGTGAACCGGTGGTAAATAAACGTAGTTGAGTAAAAACTTGTTTGGCTAATTCTCGTGTTGGCATAAGAATAAGGACACGAGGATCACGTTTAGACAAAGCCCTATTTCGAATTAAGCGTTGCATCGCAGGAATAATAAACGCTAAGGTTTTACCTGAGCCAGTTTTTGATGAGGCAATTAAATCATGCCCGGCCATAGCAGCAGGAATAGCTTGCTGCTGAATTTCTGTCGGCTCTAAAAAACCTAAATGCTCAACCGTTGACATTAAACGACTGTCTAAACCAAAATCTGTAAACTGCAAACTACACTCCAAAAAAGAACCAATAAAAACGTTGTTATTATACCCTGCTAACGACAAGAATGACGTATAGTATTTTATCAGGGTGTTAAAAAAATGAAAAACTTAAAAAAGTACCACAGACTTATTCATCTTATGGCGCTATTAAACATGTTCGTCGCGAAGCCAATCAACATAACCAACAAAAAAGTGTTGCCAAAAATCGTTGGTTTGCGAAAATTCAACCAGTTGTTTACCAAAGGTTTCTAATACCTCGAGATCAAAAATACAGCTTTCATCGGGAAGGTACATGGCAGATTTTTGCTGACACTGTTGATATATCGCCGTTAAGCACTGTTCAAAACCAACCAAAGATGCACTCACTAGGGTTGCTTGCCATTGATTTTCTTCTTCAGCAATCGCGGTATAAACCGCTAAATGTTCATCGGCCAAGTCAATAAAATACGGGTCACCTAATTCGGTATCTGTGGCGATAACAAGCCATGAACTTTGCCAATTGCCGATATCGTCATTGACTAAACTAGCGCCTTTTTTATCAACCGCATAGCCAATCTGGGCTTTATTTAATGTCGCCATTTTAGTAATAACGCTAAAACCCTGTGGACCAAAAAAAACCTCTTTATGTTCAAAGGCTTTTAATCTATTTAATAGTTCGCTTTGGTTCATCTTTAATCTCGTCTTTTTCAATACAATAAGGCCGTTGACAGCTAACCATCAACGACCTTATATCTTGTTAACATAAAACTTTATTTAATTAGCTGTTCGCTATTCTTGCTTCAACCACTTCAATAGCGTGATCAATACGAGCAAGTACTTTATCTTTATCCAATAAAGCCAAAGTAACATCTAAAGAAGGTGAATTACCAC
The DNA here is from genome assembly GCF_014077195.1 of Colwellia sp. BRX9-1. Taxonomy (NCBI): domain Bacteria; kingdom Pseudomonadati; phylum Pseudomonadota; class Gammaproteobacteria; order Alteromonadales; family Colwelliaceae; genus Colwellia; species Colwellia sp. BRX9-1. The sequence goes on along the minus strand of NZ_JACGVM010000032.1, from coordinate 2,025 downwards.
CACCAGTCGCCGCAACACGCAATGGCATACCCACTTTGCCCATACCGACTTCAAGCTCTGTTGCCGTATCATTAATTGCCGCATGAATAAGTTCAGGTGACCATTCGCTCAATGCTGCAAGTTTAGCTTTAACCAATATAAGAGGCTCTTTAACAACAGGGCGTAAATGTTTCTTAACCGCTGATGCTTCTAGTTCGCTAAAGTCTTCGTAAAAGTAGCGAGAAATTTGTGCCATCTCTTTTAAAGTTTTTACTCGGTCGGCTTGAATTTTAACGATTTCCTCAAGTGCTGGACCATTTTCAATATTGATACCTTGCTCATTCATGTGCCAGGCTAAATGTGTTGCAACATAACTTGGCTCCATAGTTTTCATATAATGTTGGTTGACCCAAATTAATTTATCAGTATTAAAACCTGAAGCAGCACGGTTACAGTCTTTTAAATCAAACAGTTCAATCATTTCTTCACGAGAAAATATTTCTTTATCGCCATGAGACCAACCTAAGCGCACTAAGTAGTTTAATAAGGCTTCAGGTAAATAACCATCATCGCGGTATTGCATAACACCGACAGCACCATGACGTTTTGATAATCGCTTACCGTCATCACCTAAAATCATTGGGATGTGGGCATACTCTGGGAGTGTTGCCCCTAAAGCGAGTAAAATATTAATTTGTTTTGGCGTATTACTAATATGATCATCACCACGTACAACATGGGTAATTTTCATATCCCAATCATCAACAACAACTGTTAAGTTATAAGTGGGTGTGCCATCGCTACGCGCAAGAATTAAATCATCTAATTCTTCATTAGCTATCGTTATATCGCCTTTAACCATATCTTTGATAACAACTTCGCCATCAAGTGGGTTTTTAAAACGAATCACATAAGGCTTATCGGCAGGATAGTCGGTGCGGTCGCGCCACAAACCGTTATATTTTTCTTTCGCGCCAGTTTCACGAGCCTGTTCACGCATTGCTTCAACTTCTTCACTGGTGCTATAACAGCGATAAGCATTGCCAGAGGCAAGTAACTGCTCAATAACTTCTTTATAACGGTCGAAACGTTGGGTTTGGAAATACGGACCATGTGTCCATTCAAGATTCAACCAATTCATACCGTCCATAATGGCATCAACGGATGCTTGGCTTGAACGTTCTAAATCAGTGTCTTCGATACGTAAAACGAAATCACCGCCATTTTTCTTGGCATATAACCAACTATAAAGGGCAGTACGTGCCCCACCAACGTGTAAATAACCGGTCGGACTTGGCGCAAATCGAGTTGTTAAGCTCATAAAAATCTCACTATAAAGTTTAAGACTTAAAGGCTATGTTAAAAGACAAGGCTTAAAGTCTACAATTGGTACGATAAAAATTGTCGATATTTTATCAGGCATAGCTAAGGAAAACATCATTTGCTGAAAGAAACAAAGAAAAGAAAATCTCCAGCGAGGATAAAACAAGCAAGCTGTTTAATTTTACAGCAAGAAAATTAAATATATCAATATAATTGAAAAAAAAGCAGAAAAATCTTTGTTTTATGTTGACAGCTTTTCTCATCTCCCTATAATACGCCCCACTGAAACGCAGACAGTGTTTAATTAATTAGACCTTCAACGATTCAGGAAATTTAAGATTGGGCGATTAGCTCAGTTGGGAGAGCACCGCCCTTACAAGGCGGGGGTCACTGGTTCAAGCCCAGTATCGCCCACCAATCTTAAGTCTCAAGAATAAAGTAATTATGGGCGATTAGCTCAGTTGGGAGAGCACCGCCCTTACAAGGCGGGGGTCACTGGTTCAAGCCCAGTATCGCCCACCATAATTACACCCTATAGAATTTTCTTTAGATAATCTATATGGACGATTAGCTCAGTTGGGAGAGCACCGCCCTTACAAGGCGGGGGTCACTGGTTCAAGCCCAGTATCGTCCACCATCTTTTTCCTCATTCTTACATCATCTACTTAAAAATTAAATAACTGATAATAATTTTAATTAATATATTAAATTTTAAATTTTAAA
>NZ_JACGVM010000069.1:0-641 GCF_014077195.1 Colwellia sp. BRX9-1 | reverse complement strand
GGCGTTGGTATGACTCCCCACGTCAAGTTAAATACACTGATCCTTGTTCATTAATTTCAGAACCATTGTATTCACTTTTAGTATTAAGTGAGTTAACGCATAGAATGAAGCAAGTAATTTCGTCGGTTATCATGCTGATATTCGTGGATTACTAACTTGTTTGCTAGCAGCGCCTACCTTACTCATTTCGTCGTGGCACCTGTCTTCAGTCTATGTTCGCGGTTCAATAGCCGTTAGGCTATTGCCGTCCTAACGCCGTCGGTGATTGTGCCACACCCGATGCTTGATCCCATGCGCTAACTCAAAACTTTTATTCATGCAGGTACTCTCGATATTCTTAGCTTCACATCAATTTTTGGTAGCACTACCTCTCGAGAAATAGCCCAAATATAAGCGATCATTTCTCTGGCGATGGCCGTAACGACCACATTACGATGTTTGCCTTTATGCATGAGTCGTTGATAGCGGCGGCACAACCTCAGTTGAGCTTGCCAAGCCATATCAATAATTTCTTTGCTTAAGCCTTCTTGTCTTAATTGCATTTCTTTTGAAATATTGGCGTTGTGTTTATACGAATGTGCACCTTCGACCAGTAGTCGTCTTGCACGGCTGTTACCGCATTTGGTAATAGCACCTAAATG
>NZ_JACGVM010000042.1:0-3249 GCF_014077195.1 Colwellia sp. BRX9-1 | reverse complement strand
AAAGTATGTTATGTTTTATCATGCTAGCCTCTGTTTGATAATGTTGACACATATATTATGGCTCTGGTTTGTAAAACTAACCCACATTTAGAGGCTAGCACCTTGTGGGGAGTCATTGTGTCTATATGCCAAAAAGGAGTTAAGGCTTGCATCTCGTAGCATTTTTAAAAATCATTTTTTCTTTTTTCACCATGTTAGCTTTTGTTTTTCCATTAATACTTATTAATGAAATTATAACTCCTTGGTCAGAAGCTAAAATTGAACTATCTAGGCTATATCCAAGTAATGTATATTTAGCGCTGGAGTCAAAATCAGAGGAAGAAACATCATCTCCTTCTGGTGATATTACTCCTGCATATAAAATGAAAAGTTATTTAGTGATACCATCAAATAAAACGATTCGGTTTACTAAGAAAGCAGATGATAAAGTAGCATTCGAAGAAGTTGGAAATTTCACAGTTACATATTTACTTATTAATGCATTCTTACTTACGCTTTTTTTCTTTCTTGGATTGCCGATCTTAAAGAAACTGGTCAGTGGCAAACTAATTTCGAAACGAGTGTAGTTGGCATATAACAAGACGTTCAAACGGACAAAAAACAGTTGGCTGTTTCACTCCGTTCACAATTTTAGCCAACAATTTTTTGCCGCTTAACGTGGCGTTATATGCACAAGGATATGTATGCGTACTTGGAATGATTTAAGTTTAATTCAAAAATTATTAATTGGTTTATTTATTGCTTTCGCAGCATTTGCGGGACCTGAAATGATGTTTCTAATTGATATAGGTGGTATCGAACTTGCTTTTGGTGCTTTGGCTATGTATTTCAAGCCATTACTTGTTTGGCTCCAACCTAAAATAAACTGGCTTAGTTCACAAATTCAAATTATAAAGATTGGCTTTCTAAATAGCGCAGTTCTTCAACCTAAAGTATTTACAACACATGCAGTTTTTTGCTCAGTTGCAATGATATTAACTGGGTCAATTGTTTTATCGGTGGGATTTTTCTTACCTGCATTATTAGCGAACGGTATGTTAGTGTAATTGTGCATATAACAAGGCATTCAAGCAGGAAAATTTACAGTTGGCTGTTTTCACTGCGTTCAACATTTTAGCCAACTAAAAATTTCCTCTTAATGAGGCGTTATACGTACAGGAGGGTTTTGTGCTAGATGAAATAATTTTGCAGCTTAAGGATAAAAAGTCACCTAAACGACGCTCTGCGACTAAGAAATTACGTAAACTTAAAAATATTGATGCTGGCCCCTTTCTATTAAGTGCCTTAAAAGAAGAACTTAAAGATTTACGTACTTGGGGAACTCAGTATCAAATGATTATGGCCATTGGAGAATGTGGCTATAAACCTGCGCTGGAATTCCTTCAATCACTTGCACACCAAACTTTCGAAGCGACAATGGTTTATGTCGCTATAGGTGATGCAATCCAAAGATTATCTATGCAAAATGAACAGGATGTTACAACGATATTTGAAGCCATAGATACAGAAAACGACATGCTTATTGACGGAGCTATTAGAGCAATGGCAATGCTTAAAGTAGTGCCAGTGAATCTAGATATAGAAAAAATAATTAATTATGTTGCCGCTAAAAACAACAATGATGGAATGCACTTTTGGGTCTTAGCTGCTGCTCCAGGTTGGTCGGGGAAAAAGGTTGATGAGTATTTAGCTTTTTGTTCAACGTCAAAACGAGACGAGATAATAGATGCTGTGGAGTTAGCCAGGAAACAAAAATATAAAAAATGGTTTCCGTTGTAGGTACGTATAACAAGCCACTCAAGCAGGACAAATAACAGTTGGTTTTTTTCGCTTCGCTCTCTATTATAACCAACTATTATTTGCCTCTTAGTGGGGCGTTATATTCACTTAGCTAGCAGGATGCTATGAATTCATATTTAGATGAAAATTTCCCAAAGTTAAAAATTGAAAAGCCTTTGTTCTACAATTGGCCTATCGGTTTAAGATTTGAAATTGGGCAAGATGAATTAGAAGTAAGTAACGAATATTTTAATGCTGCGCATGAACGTGCAGTTTCAATTTTCAAATCTGTATTTGGCCACAACGATGAAATAGAATTAATTTATCAACAATATTCTGATGGCCGTAAAAAAATCAGGAAAGGTAGTTTTATCTTTAAACAAATAGAACCTACTAAAAACGGCTTAGCTAAATACTCAGATGTCCGTGATATTTACGAGCTAGATTACAAATCAGAGTGCTGGAAAAGAGTATATATACCAAGCCTCAGTCTTAAATCTATCAACTATAAAAATATACTACTTTCATTAATCCATAGCGATTTTAGTTGTCGTTTTCCATCAATATCCGGAGAATGTTTCTTCATTAATAAATCTAAAAATATCATCGTGAATTTATACGATGATCGTGGCATGGATGTAATAAGCGCTAGTAAAAATGAACTTATATCCTTGTATAATAAGCATAATGATTGGCTATTAAATTACGATCGTGAAAAAATGGATTTGGTGTTCTCGTGAATATAACAAGGCATTCAAACGGACAAAAAACAGTTGGTTGTTTTCACTCCGTTCAACATTTTAACCAACAACTTTTTGCCGCTTAATGTGGCGTTGGTATGACTCCCCACGTCAAGTTAAATACACTGATCCTTGTTCATTAGTTTCAGAACCATTGTATTCACTCTTAGTATTAAGTGAGTTAACGCATAGAATGAAGCAAGTAATTTCGTCGGTTATCATGCTGATATTCGTGGATTACTAATTTATTTTTTAGCAGCGCCTACCTTACTCATTTCGTCGTGGCACCTGTCTTCAGTCTATGTTCGCGGTTCAATAGCCGTTAGGCTATTGCCGTCCTAACGCCGTCGGTGGTTGTGCCACACCCGATGCTTGATCCCATGCGCTAACTCAAAACTTTTATTCATGCAGGTACTCTCGATATTCTTAGCTTCACATCAATCTTTGGTAGCACTACCTCACGAGAAATAGCCCAAATATAAGCGATCATTTCTCTGGCGATGGCCGTAACGACCACATTACGATGTTTGCCTTTGTGCATGAGTCGATTATATCGTCTGCATAACCTCAATTGTGCTTGCCATGCCATATCGATGATTTCTTTACTTAAGCCTTCTTGTCTTAATTGCATTTCTTTTGAAATATTGGCGTTGTGTTTATACGAATGTGCACCTTCGACCAGTAGTCGTCTTGCACGGCTGTTACCGCATTTGGTAATAGCACCTAAATG
>NZ_JACGVM010000033.1:0-25389 GCF_014077195.1 Colwellia sp. BRX9-1 | reverse complement strand
ACTCGTCAAAAAAATACGCTAACTCATCACTTAACATGCTTTATTTCCTGTAAAAAGAAATAAATATGACACACTCAAAAGATCGTTCAAGTACTATATTTCATCTAAAACGATCAGCATTGGAACTTGTTTCAGGATCTCGACCTTAACAACTCAAAGCCCAGATACTGAAATAAATTCAGCATGACGAGAGTGAATACTTGAATAAATTCAGCATGCACTCAAACGCCATCATCCTGAACCCAACCTCCGTCATCCTGAACTTGTTTCAGGATCTCGACCTTAACAACTCAAAGCCCAGATACTGAAATAAATTCAGCATGACGATAATGGATACTGAAATAAATTCAGCATGACGATAATGGATACTGGAATAAATTCAGCATGCACTCAAACGCCATCATCCTGAACCCAACTTCCGTCATCCTGAACTTGTTTCAGGATCTCGTCCTTAACAACTCAAAGCCCAGATACTGAAATAAATTAAGTATGAACCCAACCTCCGTCATCCTGAACTTGTTTCAGGATCTCGACCTTAACAACTCAAAGCCCAGATACTGAAATAAATTCAGCATGACGAGAATGGAGACTGAAATAAACTACTAGATATTTTTGGAGAAAAAATTGATTTACACTTAGTGATGGATGAGTGCATTTACGCTATATATCAAATGCATATTCAAGCACGAAAGTTTATTAAGCCTACAATGAACAATGCATTAAGTATTTTCAAAAAGAGAAAAATAAGTATAGAAAAATAATATGGTAAGGTTTAACTGATATCTGTTTATATGAAAGTAATATTAGATTACTGTCGCTTGATGTTGAATGGTTTAATGTTGTTCCCTACATTCAGGAAAAATATTCAGTTGCATTGAATTATCTGAATATTAAGCACAGCACGTATTAATAAAAAACCCGCAATCTCTATGCGAGAATGCGGGTTTTTATTAAGAATTACAAATTAGCAGCGCTAGCTTACCAACCTGTTTTCTCTTTAAGTGCTACGCCGATATCAGCTAAAGAACGAACAGTTTTAACACCAGCCGCTTCTAATGCTGCAAATTTCTCATCAGCAGTACCTTTACCACCGGCGATAATCGCGCCAGCGTGACCCATACGCTTACCTTCTGGTGCAGTAACACCAGCAATGTAAGATACAACAGGTTTAGTAACGTGTGCTTTGATATATTCAGCCGCTTCTTCTTCAGCAGTTCCGCCAATTTCACCAATCATTACAATTGCTTCAGTTTGTGGATCATTTTGGAACATTTCCAATACGTCGATGAAGTTAGTTCCTGGGATCGGGTCACCACCAATACCTACACAAGTAGATTGGCCAAAACCTGCATCAGTTGTTTGCTTAACGGCTTCGTACGTTAACGTACCAGAACGTGAAACAATACCTACTTTACCAGGCTTGTGGATGTGACCAGGCATGATACCAATCTTAGTTTCGCCAGGAGTAATAACACCTGGGCAGTTAGGACCGATCATACGAACGCCAGATTGATCAAGCTTAGCTTTAACGTCAACCATATCTAAAGTAGGAATACCTTCAGTGATAGTAACGATAAGCTCGATGCCTGCATCAATTGCTTCTAAAATTGCATCTTTACAGAAAGGAGCTGGAACGTAAATAACTGTTGCTGTTGCGCCAGTTGCTTCTACAGCTTCACGTACTGTGTTAAATACTGGTAGGCCTAAATGCGTTTGACCGCCTTTACCTGGGCTTACGCCACCGACCATTTGTGTACCGTATTCAAGTGCTTGTTCTGAATGGAATGTACCTTGACCACCGGTAAAACCTTGACAGATTACTTTAGTATCTTTATTAATTAAGATAGACATTATTTGCCCTCCGCAGCTGCTACAACTTTAGTCGCTGCATCAGTTAATGACTCAGCAGCAATGATATCTAAGCCAGATTTTTTAAGAACTTCACGACCTTCTTCAGCATTTGTACCTTCTAAACGTACAACTACAGGTACTTTAACGCCTACATCTTTAACTGCAGCGATAATACCTTCAGCAATCATGTCACAACGTACGATGCCACCAAAGATATTAACTAAAACAGCTTTAACGTTGTCGTCAGAAAGAATGATTTTGAATGCTTCAGAAACACGTTCTTTCGTTGCTCCGCCGCCAACATCTAGGAAGTTAGCTGGCTTGCCGCCGTGTAAATTAACGATATCCATAGTACCCATTGCTAGGCCTGCACCGTTAACCATACAACCAACGTTACCGTCTAGGGCTACGTAGTTTAATTCAAAACGTGCAGCATGAGCTTCACGTTCATCTTCTTGAGATGGATCATGGAACGCGCGCATTTTAGGTTGACGGTATAAAGCATTACCATCGATACCAATTTTGCCGTCTAAACAGTGAAGATTACCTTCGTCAGTAATAACTAACGGGTTGATTTCTAATAAAGCGAAATCGAAATCTTCAAACATTTTTGCAAGACCTAAAAAGATCTTAACAAATTGCTTCATTTGCGTCGGGTTTAAACCTAACTTAAAACCTAATTCACGAGCTTGGTACGGTTGAGCACCAACAAGTGGATCGATTTCAGCTTGGTGAATTAACTCAGGCGTTTCTTCAGCAATCTTCTCAATATCAACACCGCCTTCAGTAGAGGCCATGAATACTACTCTACGACTAGCGCGGTCAACAACAGCACCAAGGTATAATTCGTTAGCAATATCTGTACAGCTTTCTACTAAAATTTTAGCAACTGGCTGACCGTTAGCGTCAGTTTGGTAAGTAACTAAGTTCTTACCTAACCAGTTTTGAGCAAAATCTTTGATTTCTTGCTTAGATTTAACTAGCTTAACGCCGCCAGCTTTACCGCGACCGCCCGCGTGAACTTGAGTTTTAACAACCCACATAGTGCCGCCGATTTTATCAGCCGCTTCTGCCGCTTCCTGAGGTGTATCGCAAGCGAAACCTTCAGAAACTGGTAAACCATATTCAGCGAATAATTGTTTCGCTTGATACTCATGCAAATTCATGGTGTATTTCCATTTATCTGTGAATGATAATGACAGCTGTTCTTAGTTATAAATATGAGTAAAATCTTAATTTTAATCATAAATATAAATAAAATTCGCTATCATCGAAAAAAGTTGATCGATTATAGTATAAAAGCTCTAAGGAACAAAGTCCCCAGAGCTAATACTATAGTCTAAATCAAAAGATTTAAACTTCTCGATTATATATCAAGAAGTAGACGTGTTGGATCTTCTAACAAGTCTTTAATTGCCACTAAAAAGCCAACAGATTCTTTACCATCAATTAAACGATGATCATAAGAAAGTGCTAAGTACATCATAGGAAGTATTTCAACTTTTCCATCAACAGCCATAGGTCTGTCTTGGATCTTATGCATACCTAAAATAGCCGCTTGCGGTAAGTTTAAAATAGGTGTTGAAAGTAGTGAACCAAAAACACCACCGTTAGTAATCGTGAAATTACCGCCGGTCATATCTTCAATTGAAAGCTTTCCGTCGCGACCTTTTATTGCTAAGTCACGAATACCATTTTCAATCGCTGCCATACCTAATTGATCTGCATCACGTAATACTGGTGTTACTAAGCCACGCGGCGTAGAAACAGCAATTGAGATGTCAAAAAAGTTATGATAAACAATATCGTCACCATCGATTGATGCATTAACCGCTGGAAAGCGTTTCAATGCTTCAGTAACCGCTTTAACATAAAATGACATAAAGCCTAAACGCGTATCATGCGTCTTCTCAAAAAGATCTTTATATTGCTTACGAAGATCCATAATTGGCTTCATGTTAACTTCGTTAAACGTTGTTAGCATTGCCGTTGAGTTTTTAGCTTCTAATAAACGTTTGGCAATTGTCTTGCGTAAACGTGTCATAGGTACACGTTTTTGTGTACGTTCGCCTAAATCTTGTGCAACAGGCGTCGCAGCAGCAGTTTTTGCCGCTGGAGCTGGAGCTGCAGGTTTATTAGCCGCTGCTTCAACATCTTCTTTAGAAATACGTCCACCTTTACCTGTACCTCTAACATTAGCAGCTGTTAAGCCTTTTTCTGTCATTAAACGACGAACAGAAGGGCTAGCTAATTCATCAGAGCTAATCGCATCTTCTGAAGTAGCTGCAGGAGCACTTGCTGTTGCGCCCGCATTAAGTTGGCCAATAACTTGTGAACCTAATACCGTGTCACCTTCGACGTGGATTATCTTACCAATCACACCATTGTCTTGAGCAACAACTTCTAGAACAACTTTATCCGTTTCGATATCAACCAAGTTTTGGTCAACAGAAACTGTATCACCCTCAGCAACATGCCAAGTAGCAACTGTTGCATCAGCAACAGACTCAGGTAAAACCGGTACGATGATGTCGATAACTTTCACTGCTGTTGCCGCCGCAGGAGCTGATTTTGCCGCTGCTGCAGGTTTTGCCGCTGCAGGAGCTGAAACATCAGCTGATGCATCGCCTTCAGTGAGGATTGCAATTACTTGCTCGCCTAATACTGTTGCGCCTTCGGCTTGAGAAATCTCAGTGATCACTCCATCAACGACAGCTTGTACTTCAAGTACAACTTTGTCAGTTTCAATATCTACTAATACTTGGTCACGTGAAACTTTATCACCTACTTGAACATGCCAAGTAGCTACGGTTGCATCAGCAACAGATTCAGGTAAAACGGGAACCTTAATTTCGGTTGTCATTTATTTTATTCCTTACTCACTAGTCTTCAACAGATAGCGCGTCATTGACTAGCGCTTGTTGTTCTTTTACATGGACAGACATATAACCTACAGCTGGTGCTGCAGAGGCCTTACGACCAGCATATGTCAAATAAGTACCTTCAGGTATTGCCGCTCTAAAGTGATGCTGTGAACAATACCATGCACCTTGGTTTTGCGGTTCTTCCTGACACCAAACGAATTGCTTAACATGCTGGTATTTGGCCAACTCTGCTTGAAGCTCTTCTTCTGGAAATGGATATAGCTGCTCGATTCGAATGATAACAACATTTTCTTGCTCACTCTTGCGACGCTGATCAAGTAATTCATAGTAAACTTTACCACTACAAAAAACGACACGTGTCACTTTTTTCCGATCGATATCGTCAACTTCACCAATGACATTATGGAACACACCCGTCGATAGCTCTTCTAATGAAGAGACCGCTAAAGGATGTCTTAATAATGACTTAGGCGACATAACAACCAATGGACGACGCATAGGACGAACAACTTGTCGACGCAGCATATTAAATACTTGCGCAGGTGTTGATGGCACACAAACTTGCATATTATGATCGGCACAAAGTTGTAAGAAGCGCTCTAATCGTGCAGATGAATGCTCAGGACCTTGACCTTCATAGCCATGAGGTAACAACATAGTTAAACCACATAAACGGCCCCACTTTTGCTCACCTGAACTAATAAATTGGTCAAAGACTACTTGTGCACAGTTAGCAAAATCACCAAATTGCGCTTCCCAAATAGTAAGCCCTGCAGGCTCTGCTGTGGTATAGCCATATTCAAAGGCAACCACTGATACTTCTGACAACACTGAGTCATGAATATCGAATGGACCTTGTCCTTCGCGAATATTTTGCAAAGGTAAGTATTTGCTAGCATCATCTTGGTTATGTAAAACAGCATGACGATGGAAAAAAGTACCGCGACCAGAGTCTTGCCCAGTAATACGAACACGTTTACCTAAATCAACAACCGAGGCATAAGCTAAATTTTCTGCCATACCCCAATCAAGTAATTTTTCACCCGATGCCATTTTAACGCGATCATCGTATATCTTCTTAACACGACCTTGTACAGGATGAGACTCAGGATATGTTGACAATTTACCGGCAAGTTCTTTCAGCTTTTCAACAGAAATTTCTTTATCGTAATCATCGTCCCACTCATGGCCAAGGTATGGAGTCCAATCGACAGAATGTTCTGTCATAGGTCGCCATTGTTCAACCGTACACTGACCTTCGTCTAGCAATTTACGATAATAAGAGGTTAATTCATTCGACTTATCTAAATTGATTGAACCCTCAGTATCAAGTTGCTGTGCATAGAGTTGACGAGGTGTTGGGTGTTTCTTAATTTTTTTGTACATCAATGGCTGCGTTGCACTAGGCTCATCAGCTTCATTGTGACCATGACGACGATAGCAAACAAGGTCGATAACGACATCGCGCTTAAATTCGTTGCGATAATCAAGGGCAATTTGTGTTGCCAAGATAACAGCTTCTGGGTCATCGCCATTAACATGAAGAATCGGTGCTGAAACCATTTTTGCTATTTCAGTACAATATTCACCACTGCGCGTATCTGCAGGATTAGACGTTGTAAAACCAACCTGATTATTGACAACGATACGTATCGTTCCGCCAACTTTAAATGCACGAGCTTGTGACATATTAAAAGTTTCTTGAACCACACCCTGACCGGCAATAGCAGCGTCACCATGAATCGTAACCGGAAGAACTGTATCACCGACTTTATCACCACGTCTGTCTTGACGCGCACGGACTGAGCCAATAACAACAGGGTTAACAATTTCTAGATGCGATGGATTAAAGGCCAAAGCTAAATGAACATTGCCACCAGGCGTTACAAAATCTGATGAATAACCTTGGTGATATTTAACATCACCTGAAGATAAAATTTCATCGTGCTTACCGCCAAACTCGTCAAATAACTTTGACGGATTTTTACCCATCACGTTAACTAAGACATTTAAGCGGCCACGGTGAGCCATACCAATAACAACTTCTTTAGTGCCTTGCGTACCAGCACGAGTAATAAGCTCTTTTAGCATAGGTATTAACGCATCACCACCTTCAAGGGAGAAACGTTTAGCGCCTGGAAACTTAGCTCCAAGGTATTTACAAATACCATCGGCAGCGATAAGACCTTTAAGAATTTCTTCTTTTTGGTCGACAGAAAATTTTGCTTGCGACTGAACAGACTCTAAACGTTGTTGGATCCAACGTTTTTCATCGGTGTCAGTAATGTGCATATATTCAGCACCGATAGAACCACAGTAAGTAGTTTTAAGGGCATTGTATAAGTCACCTAACTTCATCGCATCTTGAGAAGTAGCAAATGAGCCGACGTTGAACTCTGTATCAAAGTCGTTTTCTGAAAGTTCATGATGCGACAGTTGTAAATCGCGTACCTTATCTCGCTTCCACAAACCTAATGGGTCAAGGTTGGCATTTTGATGTCCACGAAAACGAAAAGCATTAATTAGCTGTAAAACTTTAACTTGTTTGGCATCACTACTACCAGAAACAACAACAGTTTTATGGGATTGCTTAGCTAATTCTTTAAATTCATTGCGGATTTCAGAGTGCCTGAATTCTAAGTCAGCACCTTCAATTTTTGGAAGTTGTTGGAATAACGTTCGCCATTCTGCAGAAACAGATTGGGAGTTATCCAAATAAGATTCGTATAATTCTTCAATGTAAGTAGCGTTAGCGCCACTTAAATGAGAAGACTCTAACCAAGCCTTCATTGTACCTTCGGGCATTGCCTGTTCCTTTATGGGATAAAAGCAATAAAAAAATAAACAATTATCGTTAGCAAGTCAACTAGACTAATGGCTAATTGTCATCTGCTAATGATGACTATTCCTGTTTTAAAACACCAAAGTGCTAGATAACTTCATCTAACACTCTGCTATTTAATTTTATACTGCGCGTGAAATCAACATCGACTTAATATGGCCGATAGCTTTCGTTGGGTTTAATCCTTTTGGACAAACATCAACACAGTTCATAATACCATGACAACGGAATACGCTGTAGGCATCTTGCAAACCATCTAAACGTTCTTCGGTTGCAGTATCACGGCTATCAATTAAGAAGCGATAAGCATGCAACAAACCTGCTGGTCCAATAAACTTATCTGGGTTCCACCAGAAAGACGGACAAGAAGTTGAACAACAAGCACATAAAATACACTCATATAAACCATCAAGCTTTTCGCGCTCTTCAATCGATTGAAGATGCTCACGTGCAGGAGGGTTTTTACCATCATTAATTAAGAACGGCTTGATTTTTTCATATTGATTATAGAACTGTGTCATATCAATAACTAAATCACGTACTACCGGTAAACCAGGTAAAGGGCGTAACACTATTTTCTTTGCTGGAACAGCCGATAATGGTGTAATACAAGCTAAACCATTTTTACCGTTAATATTCATACCGTCAGAGCCACATACTCCCTCACGACATGAACGACGGAAAGAGATAGTCGTATCTTGCTCTTTTAATAAAATAAGTGCATCAAGTACCATCATATCTGAGCCTTCTGGAATATCCAGCTCATAATCTTTCATGTAAGGTGCATTATCAACATCAGGGTTGTAACGATAAATCGAAAAAATTTGTTTCATTGCAATGCTCCTTAATATACACGAGCTTTCGGTGGGAAAGCTTCACGATGAATAGGTTTCATATTTACAGAACGTTTTGTCATCTCTTCTGTTTCTGGCGTGTAGATAGAGTGGCATAACCAGTTCTCATCATCACGTTCAGTGAAATCTTGACGGGCATGTGCACCACGAGATTCAGTACGGAAGTTAGCTGCTTTAGCTGTACAAAAAGCCGTTTCCATCAAGTTGTCTAATTCTAAACACTCAATACGTTGCGTGTTAAATTCTGTAGACTTATCATCGAGGCTTGCATGTTGAAGACGTTCACGGATTTCAGTCAACTCTTGCATGCCTTCGGCCATAGCCTCACCTTCACGGAATACCGAGAAGTTAAATTGCATACATTTTTGCAAGTCTTTACGTATTTTAGTTGGACTTTCTCCACCTTTTACAGATGACTCCCAACGATTAGTACGTGCTAATGAAGCTTCTAAGTCAGACTCAGAGGCATCTTTTCCGCTTTGCGTATCATTTAGGTAAGTGCCTAAGAAATTACCTGCTGCACGACCAAAGACCACTAAATCAAGAAGAGAATTACCACCTAAACGGTTTGCACCATGAACAGATACACAAGCAATTTCACCAACGGCAAATAACCCTTCAACGATAGTTTCTTTACCCGTTTCTGGGTTAAAGTTAATCGCTTGGCCATTCACGTTACAAGGAACACCACCCATCTGATAATGACAAGTTGGTATAACTGGAATAGGTTCTACTGCTGGATCTACGTGAGCAAATGTTTTCGATAAATCACAAACACCTGGTAAACGTTTTTCAAGCGTTTCACGGCCTAAATGATCAAGTTTAAGTTTAAGATGCGGACCCATAGGACCGTCAAAACCACGACCTTCACGGATCTCTGTCATCATAGAACGAGCAACTACGTCACGACCTGCTAAATCTTTAGCATTTGGTGCATAACGTTCCATGAAACGCTCGCCATCTTTGTTAAGCAGGTAACCACCTTCTCCACGACAACCTTCAGTAACAAGCGTACCTGCACCGGCGATTCCTGTTGGATGAAACTGCCACATTTCCATGTCTTGCATCTGTATGCCAGCACGAACTGCCATACCAACGCCGTCACCAGTATTGATGTGAGCATTAGTTGTTGATGCATAGATACGACCAGCACCACCGGTAGCTAATACCGTAGCACGGGCTTTGAAGTAAACAATCTCGCCTGTTTCGATACAAATAGCGGTTGTGCCAACAATAGCACCGTCACTATTTTTAACTAAATCTAGTGCATACCATTCAGAGTAGACATTAGTTTTATTTTTAACGTTTTGTTGGTACAAGCAATGTAATAAAGCATGGCCAGTACGATCGGCTGCGGCTGCTGTACGTGCAGCTTGTTCGCCACCAAAGTTTTTAGATTGGCCACCGAAAGGACGTTGATAAATCTTACCTTCTTCAGTACGAGAAAAGGGTAGACCCATTTTCTCTAACTCAATAATAGATTCAGGACCTGTTTTACACATGTATTCGATTGCGTCTTGATCTCCGATATAATCAGAACCCTTAACGGTATCGTACATATGTTGTTCCCAATGATCTTCATGCGCATTACCTAGCGCAACAGTGATACCACCTTGAGCAGATACTGTATGAGAACGAGTAGGAAAAACTTTAGAAATCAAGGCACAAGATTTACCTGATTCAGAAATAGCTAATGCAGCGCGCATACCTGCACCACCGGCGCCAATAACTATAGCGTCAAATTCACGAATTGGAACGCCCACTTATACACCCCACACAATTAAAAAGCCTGCCGCAAGGTAAGCTAATAAAGTAACAGAAAAGAAAAATTGTAATGACCCACGCAAAAAAGCTGGTTTAATATAATCAGACAATACTTGCCAAATACCAATCCACGCATGAATAACAACTGACAAAACAGCAAGTAATGTTGCTATTTTTACTGACATCAAGCCAAAAAAGCTATGCCAATCGTCATAAGTTACATCTGGAGTAACTACAAAAAAGCCAGCGATCAATAACGTATATAACGTTAAAATAATAGCGCTTGCTCTTATAAGAATAAAATCATGTACGCCATTTCGGCCTACAGTAGCAATGTTGTTTACCATAACCAAACTCCTACTACGACGGTAAGTATAAACCAAAGTGCCATAGCAAATTTAGCACTGGTGTTACCTGAAGCTAATTCTTCAAAATGGCCTAAGTCCATAAATAAGTGACGAACACCCATTAATATATGGAACGTTAGAGCAGAGATTATGCCAAACATAATGAATTTAAATATGAAACCATCCAGACATGCTTGAACTTGAGCAAATCCTTCAGCGGAAGATAGAGATAACGAAAGTGCCCACAATAATATACCAATAGCAAATACCATAATGACACCAGAAACACGGTGCAATATCGAGGCGTTTGCCGAAGGGTGCATTTTAATTGTAGTCAGATCTAGGTTTACAGGACGTTGTTTTTTCACAATTTCGCCTAAAGAGTTCTTTGAGCCTTCAACTTGTTTTTTTATTGCTCAATGAAATAAGTAAACAAGTTTACAATCAATTGAGCAATCCCCTAGCGATCTTAGTTAATATTTGTCTATTAATGAAATAATCTACAAATACAAAAATTAGATCAGCTTGATTATATAGCTGAACATTTTTAATTACAATTTTCTTACGCGAGAATTTCACCTTTATTTCAAAGGTATCAGACTATTATTTAACCTATTTTAGCAATTCTTTAACTTTAGTCTAAGGTAGAAACAATTGGTTTGACTTTAAGGGGGTATAATGAAGTAGAATACGGTCAGTTTTATATTCATAAAAACTGACTAACTTTTCAAAAGTAAGTTCAGCAAGCGAATTAAATAATTTATAGGGGATTAAACATATGGCTGAATCTAAAGCCACTCTCAGTATTGATGGTAACGTAGTTGCAGATTTACCAATACTTTCAGGTAGCGCCGGTAACGACGTAATAGACATCAGAACTTTGGGTAATTATGGTTATTTCACTTATGACCCGGGTTTCTTAGCAACCGCTTCATGTGAATCAGCTATTACTTATATCGATGGTGGTAAGGGTATTTTACAACATCGTGGTTATCCAATTGACAGTTTAGCTAAACAAGCTAACTATCTAGAAGTTTGTTATATTTTGTTAAATGGTGATGCACCAACATCAACTCAATATGATGAATTTGTTGATATTATTACCAACCATACTATGGTTCACGAGAAACTGGCTCATTTTTTCCAAGGTTTCTTGCCTGACGCACACCCAATGGCAATGCTTTGTGGTGTTGTTGGTGCTATGTCTTCATTTTATCATAGTGATTTAGACATTGAAGATCCTGTGCAACGTATGCGCAGTGCGCATCGCTTAATTGCTAAAATGCCAACTATTTCAGCAATGGCTTACAAATACAGTATTGGCCAACCATTCGTTTATCCACGTAATGAATTAAGCTATGCAGAAAACTTCTTACATATGATGTTCTCTGTACCAGCAGAAGAGTATGTTGTTAGCCCTACTGTTGCCCGTGCCATGGATAGAATATTTACATTGCATGCAGATCACGAGCAAAACGCTTCAACTTCAACAGTTCGTTTAGCTGGATCTTCTGGTGCTAACCCTTATGCATGTATCGCTGCAGGCGTAGCATCTTTGTGGGGCCCTGCACATGGCGGCGCTAACGAAGCCTGCTTAAAAATGCTTGAGCAAATTGGTACATTAGAGCGTGTTGACGAATTTGTTGCTCGTGCTAAAGATAAGAGTGATTCATTTCGCTTAATGGGTTTCGGACATCGTGTTTACAAAAACTTTGATCCACGCGCAACAGTAATGCGTGAAACATGTCATGAAGTATTGAAAGAGTTAGGCATAAAAGATCCTCTTTTAGACGTGGCAATGGCTCTTGAAAAAGTGGCCCTTGAAGACCCATACTTTATTGAGAAAAAACTTTACCCGAATGTAGATTTTTATTCAGGTATCATCTTGAAAGCTATCGGTATTCCTACCAACATGTTCACAGTAGTATTTGCTATGTCTCGTACCGTGGGTTGGATTTCTCACTGGGATGAAATGTTAGGTCAAGCGGGTCAAAAAATTGGTCGTCCTCGTCAAAACTATATTGGTGAAATTGACCGTGAATTTATCCCATTAAATAAAAGATAATTATTTATTTTATAAATCACTCTTTGAAAGGTAGCTCACGCTACCTTTTTTATTCCTTCAATTTTAGTCGCATCATAAAAACAATTAATAACCCTTTTTTCTTTGATTATCAGGAAATTTCTTTTGCCTCGCCTTAGTAATAATTTTCTCTTTACTGCAATAAAAACAGCTTTATCTTGATAAAAACATAAAACAGCCCAATAAATAATCATTATAACAATAAAGAATACTAGCTATACACATAAAAAATAGTATTAATAAACAGTAAATTAAAAAAACACAGACCGATAGTTCAGCTTAATTCCGGGCCAAATCTATACCGATAATAGCTAAAAATTACTACAATAATTGTTTAAAATACTGATGATTTATTAATTATAAGTAAAATAATTAATACCTTGCCACTGCATATTTATTTTTCCAACACTATACCCAGCTAAATCGACTGTAATTGTCACCTTACACTCTCACAATCATTGATTGATTTATTAATAAATCAACCAAACCATTACAATTCTGCTGCCTCAACACTTTAAATTAAGGTGCAGCCAGCGGATAAAGTCGTCATTGTTAAGGGTAAAAATAGCGAGATAAAGAAAAAAGTTAATTGCTTACGGGATTTGCTGTATTCAGTGTTAATTCACCCTTATAATGTTAAAAATTTTATGAGTTAATGATTACGGTATGTCTGAATATCAAATGAGATTTGGTGGAATTGCGCGTCTTTACGGCGCTGCAGGTGCTGCTTTATTAGAAAAAGCGCACTTCTGTGTGATAGGCATCGGTGGTGTTGGTTCTTGGGCTGCTGAATCTTTAGCAAGAACAGGGATTGGTTCGATAACATTAATTGATTTAGATGATATCTGCACAACCAATATCAATAGACAAATTCACGCACTTACTGAAACGATTGGAGAAAGTAAGGTCGATGTGATGGCTGAACGTATTAAGCAAATTAATCCAAGCTGTCAGGTGAATGTCATTGAAGATTTTGTCACTTTTGATAATTTGCGTGAACTATTAAGTAACGATTTTGATTATGTCATCGATGCTATTGACTCAGTGAAAATAAAAACGGCTATTATTGCTCATTGTAAACGTAATAAAATACCGGTAATTACTATTGGTGGCGCAGGAGGGCAAACAGATCCAAGTAAGATTCAACTTTGTGACTTGAGCCAAACTTATCAAGATCCATTGCTTGCTAAGGTAAAAAATCAACTGCGCCGTGAATTTAACTTCCCGAAAGCCGATGCAAAAACAAGCAATAAGCGAAAGTTTTCAATTGATGCCGTTTTTTCTACTGAACAACTGGTTTATCCTGATGAAAATGGCAATGTTTGTCACGCAAAGCAAACTCAAAATGGTACGGTACGGTTAGATTGCAGCTCAGGTTTTGGCGCGGTTACTCACGTTACAGCCACATTTGCTTTCTTTGCTACCAGCCGTGCAATTAAGAAATATTTAGCTAAGCATCAGCTTTGATGTTGCCTTGCCATCATTTTAATTTTTTCAACGATGGCTTTAACACCATTACTACGTGATGGGCTCAAGTGCTGTAACAAACCCAACTTTGAAAAATAAGATTGGTCGTCAAACGCTAATATCTGTGCCGATGAAAGCTGCTGAAAAGCAGCTAATATAATTACCATTAAACCTCGAATAACTTTAGCGTCACTGTCGCAACTAAAAATAAACTCATCTTGAGTATTTTTAGTTGCCATTAACCAGGCATGACTTTCGCATCCTACAATCAAGGTAGTGTTGTTACGGAAGCTTTTATCCATTCTGACTAATGACTTACCCAACATCATTATTTCTCGATGACGAGAATCCCAACCTTTTAATAAACTAAATCTTACTATCATAGCTGAGTGATTAGTTGAATTGACCGGCTGTGCTAAGTGATGTGGTTCAATAATAATTTTATCAACATTGTCATCCGTGCCTTGGATCAGTAAATTTAGTTTCTCAATAAAAAAATCAATTTCTGCATAAGTATTATAAGCCGCTAATGAAACTCTAATACAGCCACTTAATTTTAAATAGTCCATTAAAGGCATCGCACAATGATGTCCACTTCTGATGGCAATACCATATGCATCTAGGCCGCTAGCAATATCGTAATTATGTGCACCAAAGACGGTGAATGAAAGTACGCTAATATCAGGTTTGTCCTCAACAACAAATTTAACCGCTTTAATTTGTGATAATTTTTCATAACAGTAGCATGTCAGTAAGCTTTCATATTTTGCTAACTGAGCTACTCCAAATGAATTAATGAATTTAATACTGGCAGAGAAAGCAATAACACCAGCATAGTTCGGTGTCCCAGCTTCAAATTTAAAGGGGAGTTGATTAAATGATGTTCCTTGAAAACTAACTTTTTTTATCATTTCCCCACCCCCCTGATAAGGAGGCATAGCCGTTAATAAGTCACGTCGACCGTATAAAACACCAACGCCCGTGGGTCCAAACATTTTGTGTGCTGAAAAAACGTAGAAGTCACAGTCTAGAGTTTGCATATTTAGTGCTAAGTGGGCACAAGCTTGAGCACCGTCAATAACGGTTATGGCTTTATATTTTTTAGCTAAGGTGATGATTTTTTTAACGGGATTCACTTTACCAATCACGTTAGAAATATGCGTAAAACTAACCACCTTAGTTTTTTCATTAAAATAACCTGCTAAGCTATTTTCATCGATACGACCGCTCGCATCTAAAGGTAAAACTTTAATAATAGCGCCAGTTTTTTCGGCAATCATTTGCCAAGGCACGATGTTAGCGTGGTGTTCAGCATGGCTTAATAATATTTCATCGCCCGCTTGTAAGTTTTTCTGCCCCCAACTCTGAGCAATTAAATTAATTCCTCCCGTTGTACCTGGAGTCCAAATGATTTCTTCTAAGTATTTGGCTTGAATAAAGTGTTGCACCTTAGCTCTAGCTTGCTCAAAAGCCAAAGTAGCTTTAGCACTCAGAGCATGTGAGGCGCGATGAACATTAGCATTATATTGCTGATACACCTCAGCTTCGGTATCGATAACCACATTAGGCTTTTGAGTGGTAGCGCCATTATCAAAATAAACTAAGGGCAAGTCGTTGACGGTATTACTGAGCAAAGGAAAATGCTGGCGAAATGTGCTGACATCGAATTTATTCATAAGAGATTACATGCAAAGATAATATTACTGACATAATTATACCTGATAATACTATAAAAATTGATCATTTAAACAATCAAGAGTCTCACTAGTTTATTTAGACAATAGTCCAAAATAATAGGTTAATTTATCTGTTTTAAACTAGAGTTAAACAGTAAAGAAAATAAAGGGTGAAAAGTATGAAGTTATTTTCATGGTTCATTAAAGCAAATAAGCATCCAAAGCCTGCACAAGAAGGTTTACCAACAGCTGTATCAAATGACATCGCAGATGAAGGAATAAATGCACTTAATCGCAATACTATGTGGCCGATAGCAAAAGTTAAAAACGCGACTGTGATTATTAAGAAGCCAAATAAGAAAATGAATACGTCTCAAAGTACCCATAAATACGAGACGACTAAAGCGAGTAAGCCAATTATTGGCCCTATTCCTTTAGGTTAGGCAGAGCTCTTCTCAACTAATCAGGCTGATAAAAATAGCGCGAAAGCGTTATTTTTTTGCTTCTATTGCTAGACTAACATTATGTAAATAGTGTGGCATTAAGAACTTTTCGGGGTTGTCGGCTAGCAATTGTAAGTATAAAGCTGGAAAGCCTGTTTGATAATAACGCATCCTAGTTCTTTGCTTTAAAGGTTTTATTGCAACAAAGTCTTTTTCATTACAGCTTTCAGCAATAAAAGCACCCACGCTATCACCTTCTTTAGAAACAGTCCCTAATTTCCAACCTTGCGCAGTATGAGTCACTAACGATGTTTTCCTTGAAATATATTTAGCCCAAGGTAATTCGCTGAGAATTACTGCACGGACTTTCTCACGAGAGCCTTGATAAAAACGGGGTAAAATTGCAACATTATGGGAGAACATCGCATTTTGCACAGCCAAGCAACGAGAATGATTTTTAGGTAGCGCGTACTCATCAATAAAGCCAAGTAGATGAGCCAGCTCATGGTAAAAGACTTCTGCATTATCATGACGATCAATATATAAAATACCCGCGTTTACGTTAGCACCGCCTTTTTCAACAAGCACCGCAATGAACCTGTCTACTGACACTCGCTTATTATTTGGCCAGATAGATTCGTCACATCGAATCGCTTCATTAGTACTTTGGTGACAAACGAGTGTTATTTTACTGATGTATTGTACCGATGAAAAACAAAGGTAAGGTTGTAATGTTGCTAACGTCGAGGATGATATCAGTTCTTCAAAATATGCTAAGTCGCGTAGATTCGTTGCATAGGGCGCAATACTCGCTAGACAATTTGCTTGTGACGGTATATTTGGAGTATTTAAGACATTGTAACGCAATAGCTTTTTCGAAAAAGACTCAAGTTCTTCAGATGGTTTGTCTGCGTTTATCGTCTCAAGTTGCTTAATATATCGGTCTATTTCTGGTTTTTCTCCTATTGAAATTAAAATCTCAAGTAAAAGCGTTAGGGCAGATCCATTAGATGATATTGGTAATAATAATTTTTTAGCCGCAAGTAGTTTGTTATGGGAAAAATAAATTTTCGCTAAGTCTATTCTTGCTTGCTGATGACCTAATCGAATGGCTTGTGCAAGCCATAGCTCGATATTTTTATTATTGTCGCCTTGCTTATTTTTATAATATAGGGCTAATTTAAATGCCACCTCTCCATCACTTTTAGCCAGTGATTTAGCAATATTTTGCCATCTTGGGTCGTTATCAACATAAGTATTTAAATGCTTATACAAAAGAGTGTTTAAGCCAAGCTTTTCTATAACGGTTAATTGTGAGTGGTTAGCGTAACCATTTTCTACGGCTTTAATTAATGAGTTTACCGATAAAAAAGAGCTTATTGATATAACAGTCAATAAGCTGATGATGGTTAAGCTGACTTTATATTTCATTTGCAGGTATAAATAACATCCATCAACACATTAAGACGACTTAGCGGCTTTAACAATTTCTTGTCGCATTAAGTCTAACTCTAGTTTGGCGTATCTGTGTTCAACAAACTCATAGACGTTAGTACTTAAGGCTAATTTAAAAAAGTTTGCTGCAAGTTCATTATTGTCTTTGAGTTGATAGTATTTACCTAAGTAGAAATATGCCTCGCACAGACGTTCACTTAAAGCCTTATTAGAATTTACGCCTATTGATAATTGACTGATAAATTCTTGCTCGGTTATCTCACCTAGATAAAGTTGAATAATATTTTTAGCCCAAACACTCTCTTCAACTTGCTCTGCCGCGACCTTTAATGATGTTTTCGCATTAAGGTTATTTGCCGCTGACTCGGCTAAATACATCCATAAAATACGGTAAGGGTCATTACTTTTTCGTTGCTGAAAAGTACTAAAATCATCAATAGATAGTTCAGCACGACCCCCATAATATAAAGCAATTCCTCTATTTAAATAGGCATATTCATGTTCAGGCGCTAAATCTATTGCCGAATCAAAAGCCTCGTAAGCTTGGTTGAACTCTTGCAATTGGGTGAAATGGATCCCTAAAAAATTATAGGCATCAACAAAGTTTGGCTTTAAACGCAAAGCTCGATTGAAATCAAGACGGGCTAATGAACGTAAACCAACACTGTCGTAAACAACACCGCGGTCATAATAAAGTTCAGCTCGTTGGGCATCGGTTATTTCAGCTCTTTGAATAACATCAGTTAGACGCGCTATCGCTATTTCACTTTTATAATTTATGGCTAATGGTTCGACAATGATAAGTTGATTCATGGCGAGCGAATCGTCATTTTCTGGGCTGCTTGCACAACCTTGTAAAGATGAGATGACGATGACAAGCGCTACTTTAAAGAATTTATTCACAGAAATAATGTACCTAATGAAATTTTGTATTGACTCATTTTAGTATATAAAAAAGGGAGCCATCAGGCTCCCTTTTTATCTAACTTTTTAAGTAAGCTATTCAGCAGCGTCAGCTACTGGTGCTTCCTTTTTCTCATTAGCTTCTTTAATACTTAAACGTACACGGCCTTGACGGTCGACTTCAAGTACTTTAACCGTAACTTCCTGGCCTTCAGTTAATACGTCACTTACAGCATTAACACGTTCGTCAGAGATTTGAGAGATGTGAACTAAACCATCTTTACCCGGAAGTACGTTAACAAAAGCACCAAAATCAACGATACGTACTACTTTACCTTGGTAAATTGTACCTACTTCAATTTCAGCCGTTAATGCTTTAATACGATTAATCGCATCTTCAGCTTGCTCACCATTAGTTGCAGCAATTTTAACAGTACCATCGTCATCAATCTCGATAGTTGTACCTGTTTCTTCTGTAAGCATGCGGATAGTAGCACCACCTTTACCAATGATGTCACGAATTTTATCTTGGCTAACTTTGATGGTATGAATGCGTGGTGCAAACTGTGAAATATCATCACGGTGACCAGAGATAGCTTCATCCATTACAGATAAGATATGAGTACGTGCAGCTTTTGCTTGGTTTAAAGCAAGTTGCATGATTTCTTTAGTGATGCCTTCAATTTTAATGTCCATTTGAAGTGCAGTAATACCACCAGTAGTACCCGCTACTTTAAAGTCCATGTCACCTAAGTGATCTTCATCACCTAAAATGTCTGAAAGAACAACAAAGTCGTCGCCTTCTTTAACTAAGCCCATTGCAATACCAGCAACAGAAGCTTTAATTGGTACACCAGCATCCATTAATGCTAATGAAGCACCACAAACAGAAGCCATTGAAGATGAACCATTTGATTCTGTAATTTCAGAAACAATACGCACAGCATATGGGAATTCTTCAAGTGAAGGCATAACCGCTAACATACCGCGTTTTGCTAAACGGCCATGGCCGATTTCACGACGCTTTGGAGAGCCAACAAAACCTGTTTCACCAACACAGTATGGAGGAAAGTTATAATGAAGCATAAATGCGTCAGTCTTCTCACCCATAATAGTATCAAGACGCTGTGCATCACGTTGTGTACCTAAAGTAGCCGTAACTAATGCTTGTGTTTCACCACGAGTAAATACCGCAGAACCGTGAGTTCTCGGTAATACACCTGTCATAACGTCTAGGGCACGGATCATTTCAGGATCACGACCGTCGATGCGAGGCATGCCTTTAGTGATACGACCACGAACAACAGTTTTCTCTAAGTCATGGAATAAATCTTTTGCTTCTTGAACATTAAGATCTGCATCGCTTGCTAATAATGTTTCAACAACACCATCGCGGATTTCTTTGATTTTTTCGTATCGAACAGCTTTTTCAGTGATTTGGTAAGCTTCGTTAACTTGTGCTTCACTCAATTCTGCAATTTTAGCAATAAGGTCAGCATTCTTAACTGGTGCAACCCAATCCCACTTAGGATTGTTAACTTCAGCAGCCATTTCTTTAATTGCTGTGATAGCCGTTTGCATTTGCTCATGGCCATACATAACAGCGCCAAGCATAACTTCTTCAGATAAAATATCAGCTTCAGACTCAACCATTAGTACTGCAGAATCAGTACCTGAAACAACTAAGTTTAACTTAGACGTTTCTAATTCAGATTGTAATGGGTTAAGAATGTATTTGCCGTCAGTATAACCAACACGTGCTGCGCCAACAGGACCACTAAATGGCATACCTGAAATAGCTAAAGCTGCAGACGTACCTAATAAAGAAATGATGTCAGGGGCAATTTCTGGGTTAGCAGAAACAACCGTAATAACAACTTGAACTTCGTTAGTAAAGCCATCTGGGAAAAGTGGACGAATTGGACGGTCAATTAAACGACAGATTAATGTTTCTTCTTCAGAAGGACGGCCTTCACGTTTAAAGAAACCACCTGGGATTTTACCCGCTGCGTATGTACGCTCTTGGTAGTTAACTGTTAATGGAAAAAAATCTTGTCCTGGTTTTGCTTCTTTCTTACCAACAACAGACACTAATACACACGTATCGTCCATGCTTGCCATAACAGCACAAGTTGCTTGACGTGCGATAGCACCAGTTTCTAAAGTAACGGTATGTTGACCGAATTCAAATGTTTTTGTCACTGTATTGAACATAAATGTTCCTTTTTAGCTAAATATAAATTTTCTTGATTAACCAATCTGTACAATTATTTATTCACTTAGAGCAAAATTTTAACCGCTTAAGTTGAACAAAAAATTATACAGTTTGGATTGATTAGTTTTGCAAAAGCTTAAATTTTCTAAAAATTTGCAGGCACATTATACTATCAAACGCGCTATTTACTAGCCAGAAAGGGGAATTGTTATTAAGAAAAGACAAAAAAGCGTACTTTGACTAAGTTTGGGCAAGTTACCCAGTAAATTAGCAATAAAAAAAGGAGCTATAAAGCTCCTTTTTTTGATATTACCTTTAAGAAAAAAGGTAACAAATAAGTCACATCTTAACGACGTAGACCTAATTTAGCGATTACCGTTGTGTAACGCTCAACGTTTTTGCCTTTTAAGTAATCAAGTAACTTACGACGTTGTGCAACCATGCGCAATAAACCACGACGTGAGTGATGATCATGGATGTGCTCTTTGAAGTGACCTTGTAGGTGGTTGATTTGTGTAGTTAACAAAGCAACTTGTACTTCAGGTGAACCAGTATCACCTTCTTTTTGAGCATATTCTGCAACGATTGCAGCTTTTTCTGTAGCATTTAAAGACATAATAAATCCTTAGTGTGATGTACTCGAAAGTACTTAAAATTCGCACCTCGCCAAACACTAATTCAGCTAAGGTGACAAAAGAGCGCGCATTGTATCAGCGACAGACGAAATTGCAACTGATATTTGTGTCACACCATTAATAACTTGTCGTTAGACTATATAACATTTAACCATGAGCAAACGCTGTTTTATTTTACTGATATAGGCGATAACCAGCCAAGATCCTAAAATGTTAAATAATTTTTTACAGCGTTTTCAAAAATTCGTCTAAAACAACAATGCGTTTTGGTGCAATTAAACCGTTGTCGTCTATATGACCAACACCAATAAACTCTCCATCATTGATATTGTCTCCAACAAAAACCTGCACTAAACCTTCAGCTGGAACATTAGCTGCTTGTACTGGATTACCGTGGCGCAAAAAGTTAGCAGACATATCATCTATAAAAACCTCAGGGATACCATCACAGGCCGTCGTCATCGGTAACAATAAAGGGTCAAGTAAAGTAGAAGGCGCTAACTCTTGCTCTTCTGCTTGTGCCACTAATGCTTGTAATTGTTCCAGTGTTACCATTTTATCTGTAGGATAATTTCCCACGGCACTTCTGCGTAAATTAGCAACATGTGCGCCACAACCAAGCAGTTCGCCTAAATCGTCGATGATAGTACGAATATAGGTGCCTTTAGATACATGAATATGTAAATCAACTTCATCACCTTCAAAGCGTAATAAGTCTAAACGAAAAACCGTAATATCTCGGGACTCACGAGGGACCTCAACACCTTCTCGCGCATATTTATATAAAGGCTGGCCTTTATATTTTAACGCTGAGTACATGGAAGGAATTTGCTGTGTGGTACCTCGAAAAGACTCAAGTGCTATTGCTAATTGCTCACTTGATACATCAACCAGCTTTTCCGCAACAACTTCGCCGTCAGCGTCACTGGTTGTAGTGCGCACACCCAATTTTGCTGTTACTTGATAGGTTTTATCAGTATCGAGTAAAAATTGAGAAAACTTAGTTGCTTCACCTAAACAAATCGGCAACATACCGGTAGCAAGTGGATCTAATGCCCCAGTATGCCCGGCTTTCTGTGCAAAGAAGATACGCTTAACTTTTTGTAAAGCACTGTTCGATGACATGTCATAGGGTTTATCAAGTAGGATCACCCCATTAATTGGGCGACCTTTTCTGCGTTTAGCCATCTAGCTGTACCCTATGAATTTTCTTCGTTGTTGAGATCAGTTGCTTCTTTAGAAGCGGTAGCATCTCGCTCTGAGCTTTCAGCAATATGCTTATCGCTAGCGACAGCTTCATCAACCAATGAACTCATTCGAACACCTTCAGCCATAGAGCTGTCATAAACAAAACGTAAATGCGGCATAATACGAGCACGTAATTTCTTCGCTAATAACGAACGAATAAAACCAGCAGCTTCATTTAACACTTCAATAGAGCTTTTTATTTCTGAGGCTTCATTGGTAAAAAAAGTCACGAATATTTTTGCGTAAGCTAAATCACGTGTCAACTCGACAGCAGAAACTGTTGTCATGACTAAGCGTGGATCTTTAACTTCGCGCATCAAAATAGTCGCGATTTCTTTTTGTATTTCTTGTCCGACACGGTCGGTACGGGCAAATTCTCTTGCCATAGGAAATTCTCCTAATAAAATTATCGAGGACTTTTACCTGATAACTTTTAATATATAAACAAAAATGGAGGCAAAGCCCCCATTTAGTATTTGTACAACAGTAAGTGAGCTATCTCATTACATTGAAGCCGATTAACCAACAAAAGCAGTCAATCAATCAGCAATAATCTAAAGTTATAGCGTACGCTTAATTTCTATTGTTTCGAATACTTCAATTTGGTCACCAACGCGAACATCATTGTAGTTCTTAACACCGATACCACATTCAGTACCGTTACGAACTTCTGCAACATCGTCTTTGAAACGACGAAGTGATTCAAGTTCACCTTCGTATATAACAACCAAGTCACGTAATACGCGAATTGGAGCACTACGTTTAATGATACCTTCAGTAACCATACAACCAGCGATTGCGCCGATTTTAGGCGACTTAAACACGTCACGAACTTGTGCAAGACCAATGATTTCTTGCTTGAACTCTGGCGCTAACATGCCGCTCATGGCTTGTTTAACTTCATCAATTAATGCGTAAATAACACTATAGTAGCGTAAATCAATGTTTTCAGATTCAATCACTTTACGCGCAGATGCATCAGCACGAACATTAAAACCAACCACGATGGCATTTGAAGCCGCCGCTAATGTCGCATCAGTTTCAGTGATAGCACCAACACCTGAACCTATGATTCTAACTTTAACTTCATCAGTAGATAACTTAAGTAATGAGTCACTAATAGCTTCAAGTGAACCTTGAACATCCGACTTAATTACAACGTTTACTTCAGAAATTTCGCCTTCAGCCATACTTGCAAACATATTTTCAAGTTTAGCTTTTTGTTGACGAGCAAGTTTCACATCACGGAATTTACCTTGACGGAATAAAGCAACTTCACGTGCTTTCTTCTCATCTTTAACAACAGTCGCTTCATCACCAGATTGTGGAACACCACTTAAACCAATAATTTCAACTGGGATAGATGGACCTGCTGATTGAATATCTTTGCCATTTTCATCGCGCATTGCACGAACACGGCCATATTCTAAACCACAAAGAACAATATCACCTTGCTTTAAAGTACCTTCTTGAACCAGGATAGTTGCTACTGGGCCGCGGCCTTTATCTAATTTAGATTCAATAACTACACCACTTGCCATTTTATCGACAACAGCAGTTAGCTCTAAAACTTCAGACTGTAGCAATATTGAATCAAGTAAGTCATCAATACCTAAACCTGTTTTAGCTGAGACATGACAAAATTGAACTTCACCGCCCCACTCTTCAGATAAAACACCGTGTTGAGATAATTCACTCTTAACACGTTCGATATCAACACCTTCTTTATCCATCTTGTTTACAGCAATGATAATAGGTGCATCAGATGCTTTAGCATGTTGAATTGCTTCAACAGTCTGTGGCATAACACCGTCATCTGCAGCAACAACAATGATAACGATATCGGTTGCTTTAGCACCACGAGAACGCATAGAAGTAAAGGCAGCATGACCTGGAGTATCTAAGAAAGTGATCATACCATGACCAGTTTCTACGTGATAAGCACCAATATGCTGAGTAATACCACCGGCTTCACCGTCTGCTACTTTCGCTTTACGAATGTAATCAAGTAATGATGTTTTACCGTGATCAACGTGACCCATAATAGTAACAACAGGTGCACGAGTAATCTCGATACCCGTATGATGACGGTCAGCAAGTACAGCTTCTTCCAAGGCATTTTCTTTAACAAGTACAACTTCAAAACCCATATCTTCAGCAACAAGTGCGGCTGTTTCTTGGTCAATAACTTGGTTAATGGTTGCCATTGCGCCTAGTTTGAACATAGCTTTAACAACTTCCGCGCCTTTCTTAGCCATTTTATTGGCAAGTTCAGCAACCGAAATAGTTTCGCCAATGCGAATATCTTGTACTTTTGTTTCTACTGGTTTAGTAAAACCATGTTTTAAGCTGTCAGGTGAAGATAAAGTTTTACCTTTACCGCGACCATTGTTGCGGCCACGAGCATTACGGTCTGCAGGTGCTTTTTTCTTCTTACGACGACGGCCACTTTCATCAGCAGAGTCACTTTTATCTTCAGCTTCTTGAGCATATTTAGAAGAAGTTAAATGAACAACCTCTTTCTCTTTAGCTTTACGCTCAGCTTCTTGTTCTTTCCAGCGCGCTTCATTTTCTTCTGCTAATTTTTTAGCGGCGGCTGTTGCTTCTTTAGCTTCTTCTTCAAGCTTAGCTTTTGTTTCAGCTTCTAGAGCAAGACGAACTTTTTTAGCTTCTTCAGTTTTTGCAATTTTTACTGGTACTTCTTCAGCATTTTTTGCTTTC
>NZ_JACGVM010000027.1:0-50087 GCF_014077195.1 Colwellia sp. BRX9-1 | reverse complement strand
CTTTTTCACTATCAACATGAAGGACTAAATGTAAGTGATTATTCATGACAGCGTGAGCACAAATATCAATAGCAAACACCTGAGATAATGTAAAAATGCGTTGTTCAATCCAATGACGCCTGTGCTCATAACTGATACCGGTTTCTTTATCAATACCACATAAAAAGGCTTTTCGAACGGTTTGACTGCAAATATGATAATACGGCGTATCAGATAAACTGATTTGTTGTGAACGAGGCTTGGGCATAATAATCACCACACTTATAAGAGGGTAAACTAAGTGTAGTTTATTGTTGAAAAAACAAACAAGTTATTGTGGGTGGCTTAATAGGCGGGGATTTATTTTCCATATGTTTTCTAATGAATATTTTATGATGTTTTGTAGGCTGATAACCATTGATAGGCCTTATTACAAGTTGATATTAAATTGGCAGGATCTACATTGTAAAGATCAATGAAAATATTAATGGTATCCCAGTCTCCTTCGGTATAAGCAACGACAAATGCGAGACACTCTGCCAAGCTACCTGTTTGATCGATTAAGGCAATTTTTATCTCTTTGGCAAGTGGCATCGACAACAAAATTTTCTCCATTGGTCGATCTAGGATCGCATCAATGGTAGAAAATAATCCTGTTAAAAATGCATACTCAGTGAGTTGCTTTAATCCCATTATTTTAGCAAACTGCTCACAAAGTCGGGCTCTTAGAATAGTATTTTGAATAAGTACTGTCGGTTTTTGTGGGTTGAGTTCTACCATAACTATCAGACATATAAATTTACGTAGTTGAACTTCTCCTAAATAAGCAATCGCTTGCTTGATAGATTTGACTTCGTTGGTGTGACCGAAAAAAATAGAGTTAACAAAGCGCAATAACTTGTAGGTTAAATCCATGTCATGCTCAAAATAACCTTCTAATTTTTTATAGCTATAACCCTCTTTCATCACCTCATGATAAATTGACATTAAAAAAGGGTGCGATGATTCAATTTCAACGCCAGTGAGTATTTCTGGCTTATAAAAAAAATATCCTTGAAAATATTCAAAACCAAGTTTTTTAGCCTGTAAAAATTCTTTATGTGTTTCTACTTTTTCTGCGAGTAATTTAATTTTGTATTTTCGAAAGTGAGGTAACAAATGAGCAATGGACGAAAGCGGTGTTTCAATAATGTCAATTTTTATCAGCTTAACAAGGGGTAAAAATCGATCCCATGCAGTACTATAAATAAAATCATCGAGTGCCAACGCATATCCTTGATGGAAAAGTTTAGTCAAAACGTCAAAATTCTCATCACTTGGTTCTGCTGTTTCTAGTATTTCAATAATAATATTTTTATATGGAGCCAAATTCACCAAATGGTCAGTAAGCATGGTCATTGGAAAATTGATTAATGCGGGTTTTCCTTCTGTCATTTCATCAAGGCCGATACTGAGATAACTGTTAACTAATAATTTTGCAGTGGCGATGTCCGGAGTAACGTCAGTGGGAAAACAATTTTTTTGGCTATCTCTAAATAATAATTCATAAGCTACGACATTTTTTTTCCTATTAAGAATTGGCTGTCTAGCTGTATAAATTTCGATGTCATTCTCCTTACTAGTCCCTACAACTAATAACAAGTGTAGTTTGATTTATGCGAAAAGTACTAAATAAAACTTTCACTTTATACGGGAGCTATCGATACAAAATCTAATATTAATTAACTTAACCCACGCACAGTTTAATGTCTCGAATGTGGCAAAATTTTCCATTGAGACTCAATCATCATTTAACGAGTGCTAGTTTCGAACATTATCCGCAGCTACAATTTTCCTCGAAAAAAAACCACTCAATGAGTGGTTTTTTTATGCGTTAAATTTATGCTGGAAAGTAAGACTTATCTAACCATTATACTAAGCTTGTGAGATTAAATGGACATCGCGTTGTGGGAACGGGATCTCGATATTGTTTTCTTTCAGGGCTAAGTAAATTGCTTTGTAGGCTTTAAATTTAGCATCATAATAATTAGCTGTGGGTGTCCATAAGCGTATCGAAATATTGATAGAGCTGTCAGCAAATTCGCTAATACCAATTTGTGGTTCGCGTGATTCTCCAACGATATTGAGTTCATCTATCGTTTTTTCTAAAATAGTAACCACTTGCAGTGGGTCTTCTTTATAGGCGATACCCACCGTTAACTCTAATAATGAGTCATGTTTGGAATTGTGTAATATCTCGCCAACAATATGTTTGTTCGGTATGGTGATCGCAACACTGTCTTGGTCATGAATTATGGTATAAGCCAGAAGAACTTCTTTGACTATGCCGGTAACACCGCGCACCGTTATGGTATCACCAACCACGAAGGGGCGAATAATAATAATATTAAAACCAGCGGCATAGTTAGCTAATAAACCTTGTAAGGCTAAACCTGCGCCAAGAGAAATGGCACCAATGGCAGCTATAAATGGCGTAACACTAATGCCTAATTTACTTAGCGAGATAACGGTTATCATAATGATGATAAGCATTTTGGTGGTACTGGCCAAAAACTGACTTAAGGTGATATCAAGTTTATGTTTTGTACATAGTCTCAATACAACATTGGATATTTTGCCTGCGACGATATAACCGAGCGCGAAAATGATGAAGGCGCCAATTAATTGGAAGGTATAATTAGCAAAAAAATCAACAATAATATTATAAATATAACTGACCTGATCTATTTCTTGTCGTAATAAATCGGTTGGTGCTAGAGAGAGTGTTTTTTCTGCTATTGGGCTTTCACTTGCTACTTTTTCAAACATATATTTTCCATGAGTTTTCGGTGTTAGATTATGTGGAGTTCAATTAACAGCATAGCGCTATTGGTTAATGTTAAGGGCGATAAAGCTAATAATATGCATGGTATTAGCCATAAATAAAGACTATCGCTTTATTTTATCTTTTTCACCCAATAGGTTATGCTTAAACTTCAGGTTGAATTCTACCCAGTAACGTATTAAAAAGCACTCAATTATTCATGAATGAACAAACCTCAATATGGCAAAGAGACTATCAATCAGCTGATTTTGCTGAGCTTTGTAATGCGCTATATGAAAGAGAGTTGGGGCAGTTGAGTATAGATCCTCTTTTATCAGCCTCATTGATGCAAGGGCGATTAAAAAGCTTGCCTCATTATATCAAGCGTACGGCAAATTCCATGTTACAGGTGCAAACACCCCTAAAGCTTGATGTGCAAAATGCAACTTGGTCAGCTAAACAAGGTGTACAGATGCCATTAAATGGTCAAGACAGCGAGTCAGTAAAGCAGTGGTATTTATCGGCAACGTTGCATCATGGCCTAGTGGTGCCTATTGCCAAAGATTCCACGATATTATTAGACTCTATTGACAGAATTGATCTTGAGCAACAGCGTTTTCGAACCAATCTTCATGGTTGGTTCTCTTTAACCGAGCTTGAACAAAACCAGGCAATAGGGCAGTTACTCAAACCGAATAAGAAAGTGATGACGGCAGCTTGTAGTGGCCATTGTTGGTTAAATGCCCATCGAGCAAACCCTTTAACACCGAGTTTGCGTGAGTTGTTATTATCTTGTGCCATTAACTGGCGTAACTTTAAGCAATCGTTAGCAATTTAATTTTTAAAAATTATAAATGCGTTAATAATGTTTACACCAGCAAACACCCATTTATAATGGCAACCGTACTGGTACTTCTCTGACTAAATTTTAGGCTTTACATTAGGTTTTTATGCGCGCTATAACCGTACTATTACTGGTTTTTTTGATGTTATTACAATACCGACTATGGTTCGGGAAAAATAGTGTGCCTGACTATCTAGCTTTGGAACAAGAAGTTCAACGTCAAGTAGCAGACAATGACAAGCTCAAACAACGTAATAAATTATTATATGCTGATACCGACGATTTAAAATCAGGCGTTGAAGCTATTGAAGAGCGCGCTCGAAATGAGTTAGGGATGATAAAAGAAAACGAAACATTCTTTCGTTTAATACCCTCTGAAAAAAACACCATGCAAATAGACCCGGAATAATAACGTTATGCTAATTAATCCAACAGAGCTCACTCAACAATTTATTGCTGTTGTCCCTGCCGCTGGTGCAGGTAAACGTATGCAGGCAAATTGCCCTAAGCAATATTTAACTATTGATAATAAAACGATTTTAGAACACACCATTGAACGCCTGTTAAGTCATCCGTCGATAAATAAAGTCATTATCGCGCTTAGTGCAAATGATGAATATTACCCACAAACTTCATTGATCAATAATGCTCAGGTTGAAACGGTTATTGGTGGCAAAGAACGAGTTGATTCAGTACTGGCTGGATTAACAGCGATTGACCCTGATCACTATTCTTGGGTCTTGGTGCATGATGCCGCGAGACCTTGTGTTACTCATGATGATATTTCAACGTTAATTGCTCGTTGCCTAGAAAAAGAAGTGGGCGGATTATTAGCTGCACCGGTGCGAGACACCATGAAACGATCGGTTTTGAGTACGTTAAATGGTCAGCAAGTTTTATCAACGGTAGCGCGAGAGCATTTATGGCACGCGCTAACACCACAAATGTTTCCCGTGCGAGAATTAAAAGCAGCGATTATTAATGGCCTTAATCAAGGAGCTGAACTCACTGATGAATCATCAGCAATTGAACGGGCTAATTTACCTAGTCTGTTAGTTTCGGCAAGCAGTGAAAATATAAAAATTACTCATCCAGATGATCTCGCTTTAGCCGCTTTTTTCTTAGCTAAGCAAAAACAACAGCAACAAAAACCAACATTACAGGAAACACCATGAGAATAGGTCACGGCTTTGATGTACACAAATTTGGTGGCAAAGGCCCTATTGTTTTAGCCGGTGTAGAAATAGATTATCCGCAAGGCTTTATTGCTCACTCGGATGGTGATGTTGCTATTCACGCTTTGTGTGACGCAATATTGGGTGCGCTTTGCTTAGCCGATATTGGTAATCACTTTCCCGATACAGATGGTCAGTATGAAAATATCGATAGTCGAATTTTATTAAAGCATGTGGTCGGTTTAATGATTGAAAAAGGCTATCAACTCGGTAATGCCGATATTACTATCGTTGCACAAGCCCCTAAAATAGCACCACATTTATTGGCGATGCGTACTTGCTTAAGTGAAGACTTACAAGCAGAGCTAGATCAAGTTAATGTAAAAGCAACCACGACTGAAAAGTTAGGTTATGCAGGTCGTAAAGAAGGTGTGGCTGTTCACGCTG
Source organism: Colwellia sp. BRX9-1 (assembly GCF_014077195.1). Taxonomy (NCBI): domain Bacteria; kingdom Pseudomonadati; phylum Pseudomonadota; class Gammaproteobacteria; order Alteromonadales; family Colwelliaceae; genus Colwellia; species Colwellia sp. BRX9-1. Next base: position 44,839 of record NZ_JACGVM010000027.1, on the reverse strand, counting down.
TGGTTTTACTGACAAAATCTTCTGTAGCCGTTATAGAGAATAATCAATAAAATGAGCAAGTCATTACAATATTTATATACCCAACCGAATGCAACTGGCCAACTTCGTAGTGAAATGTCTGATTTTAAGGTCTTTGAAAAATTACCTTTTGAACCTTGCGGCGAAGGCGAACATTTATTTATTCACCTGAGAAAAACTGGCGCCAATACGCTGGTTGTTGCCCGAGAGTTGGCTAAATACTTTAAGGTAAAAGAAGGCTTAGTATCTTATGCCGGCTTAAAAGACAGATTTGCTGTTACCGAGCAGTGGTTCGGTATTCACCTACCAGGCAAAGCGATTTATGATTTAAGTGACTTAGCCATTGAAGGTGTTGAAGTTCTTTCCCAACAACGTCATAACAAAAAGTTACGCATCGGAGCGTTGTCAGGTAATCGCTTCGAATTAGTGTTACGTAATGTCAGTAATACCGATGATGTCTTACGCCGCTGGGCTGCGGTTAGCCAATTTGGTGTGCCTAACTACTTTGGTGAACAACGCTTTGGTATTAATGGCGGCAACCTTGAAAGAGCGTTGGAGTTATTTCAAGGTAAGAAAGTAAAAGATAAAAAGAAACGAGGCCTGTATTTATCGGCGGCTCGCTCAGAAATATTTAATCAAATAATCAGTACTCGTATTGAAAAAAATCAGTTTGAATCTTTACAAACGGGTGATGTTTTTATGTTAAGCGGTACACAGTCGGTATTTTTGGCTGATGAAATTGACGCAACCATTCGTCAACGCTTTCAAGAAAAAGATATCGACCTAACGGCTGTGCTGTGGGGCGCTGGCGAATTAATGTCGCAAGGTGAATCACAACAGCTAGAGCAGCAGGTTGCCGATGGTTACGCTGACTTTTGCCAAGGTTTAGCTAAGTTTGGTTTAAAGCAAGAACGACGTAGAATTAGGTTGTCGTTAACTGAAGGCAGTATAAAGTCGGTTGATGACACCATAACATTGAGCTTCTTTTTGCCTTCTGGTTGTTATGCAACCACCATTTTGCGTGAATTAATCAGTTATCAAGATATGACAGAGCGAGCGGTAAACTAATGAAAATATTACTCAGTAATGATGACGGTGTTCATGCTTTAGGCATTAAAGTTTTATACGACGAATTAGTAAAAATGGCTGAGGTAACGGTAGTCGCACCCGATAGAAACTGTAGTGGTGCCAGTAACTCTTTAACGCTAATGAACCCGCTACGCATTCAAACGTTAGACAATGGTTTCATTTCAGTAAACGGCACGCCAACCGATTCAGTTCATCTTGGTATCAGTCAGCTGGTTACACCTGATTTGGTTGTTGCCGGTATTAACTGTGGCGCAAACCTAGGCGATGATACTTTATATTCAGGTACGGTAGCGGCGGCAACAGAAGGGCGCCATATGGGAATGCCAGCAATCGCTGTTTCCTTGGTGGGTCAAAGTGAACAAAATTACCAAACAGCTGCCGTGGTTACGGCAAAATTTATTCAACGTTTACAATCTCATCCATTAGCCGTCGATCAAATTATCAATATTAATGTCCCTGATATTCCGCTTAGTGAATTAAAAGGTGTCAAGGTGACACGCTTGGGTAATCGTCATAAAGCAGAAATGATGGAAAAAACGCAAGACCCATGGCAACGTGATATATATTGGTACGGTCGATTAGGCCAAGAGCAAGACTGTGGCGAAGGTACAGACTTTCATGCTATTGCCAATGGTTATGCATCGATAACCCCGTTAACTGTTGATATGACCGCCCATGATAGTTTGGCATCGATCACTCGTTGGGTCGGCGACTTAATCATTTAAGTTACCGTTGAGTTATTGCTAAATTTTAGATAAATCACATGTTAATTTTAAAATAAAAAAAATAAAAAGAGCAGGTTATGAATGTAAGGGTAGGGAGCAATGTGAGCGGTAAATCACGTCGTAGCGGCGAGCTATTAGCGCAAAAATTATACGCAGAAGGGATACGTGATCAGCGGGTGTTGCAAGCGATTGCTCAATCACCTCGTCATATTTTTGTTCCTGAAATTTTAGCGCATAAAGCATACGACAATACGGCTTTGCCTATTGGGCAGGGACAAACTATTTCTCAACCTTATATAGTGGCAAAAATGTCAGAATTATTATTAGCGGACGGTGTCCCTGACAGCATTCTAGAAATAGGGACAGGGTCTGGTTATCAAACATCCATCCTTACACAATTGGTTGCTAAAGTTTTTTCGGTCGAGCGTATTAAGGCATTACAATGGCAGGCGAAACGTCGCTTACAATCAATAGATTTAAATAACGTCTCAATGAAGCACGGTGATGGCTGGCAAGGGTGGAGTAGTAAGTCTCCCTTTCAAGCGATTATTGTTACTGCAGCGCCAACCGAAGTGCCTAAGGCATTACTGGAACAGTTAGCTGATGGTGGGCGCTTAGTGATACCTGTTGGCACAGATACGCAAATACTAAAAGTTATTACTCGTCATGGCGATGAGTATAAAGAACAACAAGTTGAAATGGTTAAATTTGTACCGCTTGTACCCGGCGCGTTAATTTAATTTTTCATCGCTTGATATAAAAAGTTGTGCCAGTACGTTACTGCCATAGCCCTAGATTAGCTGCAGAGTATTGTGGTCTTTGCATAAATAAACTAAACAATATTACTCACTCTTTATTATCTGAAAAAAAGGTATGATTTAATTGAAAATTTTTTCAAAAATGTATGAATGGACACTTCGTTTTGCTGAACATAAATTTGCGCCAAGAATGTTGGCACTATTAACTTTTGCTGAATCTATATTTTTCCCTATTCCCCCTGATGTGCTTCTAGCACCCATGGTGCTGGCTAAACCACACAAAGCATGGTCTTACGCCACATTAACAACGATAGCTTCAATTTTGGGAGGCTCTGTTGGTTATTTACTCGGTTATTATATGTTTGAACCTTGGATACAACCGGCAATTACCGCTATGGGTAAGCAAGACGCTTTTGACGCCGTTGTGCTGTGGTTTCAGCAGTGGGGTGTTTGGGTCGTCTTTATTGCTGGATTTTCACCGATCCCTTATAAATTATTCACAGTCAGTGCTGGCTTCTTACATATGGCTTTTCTGCCGTTTTTAATTGCTTCAGCAATTGGTCGTGGAATGCGATTTTTCTTGGTTGCCGGTATTATTCGCTGGGGAGGGGCCGCCATGGAACAAAAGATAAGACAATGGGTAGATATACTGGGTTGGCTAATTGTTGCGCTTATTGTTGTGGCCTATTTTGTTTTACGTTAAATGAATACAGACAACGCTAGGATGGTTTTTTGATTTTAAATCGTGAAAATTATGCTCTATTAAGCACTAAAAAAATCACTTATGTGGTTTTTTTAGTGCTTAGTTTGTCTGTGGTAAGTTGTTCTTCTAACCATAAACCGGCCCCCGTTGTTGATGTTCAAGGCTCAGTTCCATTAAGTAAGCGTGTTAAAAATAGCTTAAAAGGTCGCGAGTACATCGTTAAAAAAGGTGAAACCTTATATTCTATTGCTTGGCGAGCTAATGTTGATATTAGTAGCTTAGCCACTTTTAATAATCTGGTATCTCCTTACAAAATATTCCCTGGACAAAAATTATTTTTAGTTAAAAATTCGAGCCAAGCCACTAGTAATATAGCGCGCAATGAAAAGCCGAAAAGTAACATACCAACAAGGGTAAAAAAACCTGTTGCATCAAATAAAAAGCAGGCGTATGGTAAAAATGTAAGAGGGCAAAAAGTAAACAATAAAACCTCTGCAAATGGCACAAGTTTTTCTCAAAAAATAAGAAATTGGTTGTGGCCTGCTCAAGGAAAAGTTATTGAAGGTTTTTCTACAGCAAAACAAGGTAACAAAGGAATAAACATCGCAGGTATACGTGGTGACTCGATTAAATCGACAGCTGATGGCGTGGTGGTTTATGCCGGAGATGCTTTACGAGGATACGGTCAGCTAATTATTGTTAAACATAATGATGATTACCTTAGTGCTTATGCTCATAACGATAGTATCTTAGTGAAAGAACAACAGTCGGTAAAAGCGGGTCAGGTTATAGCGAAAATGGGTGATACAGACGCTGAAAGAGTCATGCTTCATTTTGAAGTTCGCTTTCGTGGTAAATCAGTAAACCCTATGAAGTACCTGTCTAAATAACAACAAATAATAATAATAATAAATTGGAGTTAGTGTGCATATTTAATCATTGATAGTTGGCTTTGCTAAATCTTGGGAGATACAGCATGAGTATAGAAAAAGAATTGGTAAGTACTAGTGTAGATAAAAAAGAATCAACTAGATCATCATCTAAAGATAGAGAAGATGTACCATCGAATTTAGACGCCACTCAATTATATTTAAGCGAAATTGGATTTTCTCCATTACTTAGCGCTGAAGAAGAAGTGTACTTTTCTCGCCTTGCCCTTAAAGGTGATGAACCCTCAAGAAAACGCATGATCGAAAGTAATCTGCGTTTAGTTGTTAAAATTTCCCGTCGTTATAATAATCGTGGTTTACCCTTACTTGACCTTATTGAAGAAGGTAACTTAGGTTTGATCCGCGCAGTAGAAAAATTTGATCCCGAACGTGGATTTCGTTTTTCAACTTATGCAACATGGTGGATACGTCAAACGATTGAACGTGCTATTATGAATCAAACACGCACTATTCGTCTCCCTATCCATGTCGTTAAAGAACTCAACATTTATTTACGCACTTCGCGTGAATTAGTACAAAAGCTTGATCACGAACCTACCGCAGAAGATATTGCTGAAGCGCTTGATGTGCCAGTCGCTAATGTCACTAAAATGCTGCGTCTAAATGAACGTATGACCTCAGTCGATTCCCCCTTCGGTGGTGAAAACGATAAAGTATTACTTGATGTGATCCCGGATGATAAAAGTGGTGGTCCAGAAGGTAGCTTGCAAACATCTGACATTAAAAATAATATTATTCACTGGTTAAACGAACTTAACTCTAAGCAACGTGAAGTACTTGCCCGTCGTTTTGGCTTATTAGGATATGAAGCGGCAACATTAGAAGATGTTGGCGTAGAAATTGGTTTAACACGTGAACGTGTTCGTCAAATTCAAGTTGAAGCGCTTAAGCGTTTACGTGATATTTTAAGTCAACAAGACTTATCGATTGAAGCCTTGTTTCAAGCGTAGATATTTTAGCTTCGATAAAACAAAAAACCAGCAATTGCTGGTTTTTTTTACTTATTATTAAGGGCTACATTTTACTTTTAAACTCAAATAATAAATCTAATGCTTGTTTGGGGGTTAAATCGTTTACATCAATTGATGACAATGACTCGAGTACGGGGTGAGTGTTATCAATAAATGAAAGTTGCTCAAAGGGTTGTTGTTCGACATTGATAACAGAAGGAGTTTGTTGTCTTTCCAGTTCAGCCAAGCGTTGTTTAGCCCGTTGAATAACGGTCTTAGGCACACCGGCAAGTTGTGCAACCTGTAAGCCAAAGCTCTTACTTGCAGCGCCTTCTTGAACGGTATGCATAAAGACGATGGTATCACCATGCTCAACCGCATCTAAATGAACATTAACCAAGCTTGGTATCTGATCGGCTAACAGGGTTAGCTCAAAATAATGACTAGCGAATAAAGTAAAGGCTTTAGTTTTAATCGCCAGCATTTCAGCGCAAGCCCAAGCAAGAGATAAACCGTCATAAGTACTGGTTCCTCTGCCTATTTCATCAAGTAACACTAAACTTTTTTCTGTTGCATTATGGAGAATGTTTGCGGTTTCTGTCATTTCAACCATAAAGGTTGAACGACCACTCGCTAGGTCGTCAGAAGCGCCAATACGGGTAAATATTCGATCAACCATACTAATGTTTGCCGCATCAGCAGGGACATAGCAACCAATATGAGCCAATAAAACAATGAGCGCTGTTTGACGCATATAGGTTGATTTACCGCCCATATTAGGACCCGTAATGATCAACATCTTACGTTCATTATTTAAAGTAACTGGATTAGCAATAAAGGGCTCACTAGTCATTAACTCAACGACAGGATGACGACCGGCTTTAATCTCAATACCGTCATTTTGGCTTAGACTTGGTTTAACATAATTTAGGCTTTCTGCGCGTTCTGCAAAGGTATTTAAAACGTCTAGTTCTGCGACAGCTTGAGCAAGTAATTGCAGTTTTTCTAAATCAGGTAATACTAAATCGAACAATTCATCATATAAACGTTTTTCTAAGGCGAGAAACTTACTCTGTGCGCTAAGCACTTTTTCTTCGTGTTGCTTTAGTTCATTGGTAATAAAACGTTCGTTATTTTTTAAGGTTTGTCGGCGAATATAATCATCAGGTACATCGTTCGCGGCAGTACGACTCATTTCAATAAAGAAGCCATGAACCCTGTTATAGCCTACTTTTAAGGAACTAATACCGGTACGTTCTTTTTCACGCGCTTCGAGTTGGGCAAGAAATTCAGTTGCTCCATCACTTAAGTCACGTAAGACATCAAGTTCTTCATGATAGCCTTTGGCAATAACGCCACCATCACGGATAAGAACGGGTGGGTTTTCAACTAAAGCATGCTGTAATAAGTCGTGTAAGTCGGGTATTGGAAAGCTTTTTGACGCTAATTCAGTGATATGTGCTTGCTGACAAGTTTGTAAATGTTGCTGAAGTTCAGGCAATTGACTTAAAGCATTACGTAAACGAGCAAAATCTCTTGGACGCGCAGAGCGTAAGGCAATGCGAGAAACAATACGCTCAATGTCACCAAAAGATTTAAGTTGGCTAAATAATTCAGCCGTTAAATCTTGTGACAATAGTTCACTAATTGCATTTTGACGTGCAGTTAATATGTTTAAATCACGTAAAGGAAAATGTAACCAACGTTTTAGTAATCTAGAACCCATTGGTGTCGCTGACTTGTCTAATACCGATGCTAGGGTATTTTCAAAGCCACCTTGTAAGTTTTGCGTGAGTTCTAAATTACGACGAGTTGCCGCATCTAAAATGACACCAGAAGCAGAAGACTCACAAATAATGGCTCGAATGTGAGGAAGCGCACTGCGTTGACATTCTTTTACATATTGAAATAAACAACCAGCAGCCATTAAGCCTAATGATTTATCACCAACACCAAAGCCAGAAAGTTCTTTAGTGCCAAATTGTGTATTTAGTAAATTAGTAGCTGTGTCTAAATCAAACTCCCATTCAGGTCTTCTTCTTAATCCTTGATAGCCTTTTAGTAACTCTGGCACTGAGAACGATTCACTGTAGAGTAATTCAGCAGGAGATAAACGCTGTAGTTCAGCTTGTAACTGTTCAATGGTATTTGGCTCAGTCAGTACAAAGCGACCACTGGTCATATCAAGATAAGACAGCCCAAAGCGTTGCGATGACTTATTATGACCTTCACTTACCGCAACAATTAGGTTGTCATGTTTATCAAGTAATAATGCTTCATCACTCACCGTACCTGGGGTAATAACCCTAACAACTTTACGTTCAACAGGGCCTTTACTGGTTGCTGGGTCACCAATTTGTTCACAAATGGCAACAGATTCACCCAGTTGTACTAATTTTGCTAGATAATTTTCCACCGCATGATAGGGAACGCCCGCCATAGGTATTGCATTGCCACCTGTCTTGCCGCGAGCGGTTAATGAAATGTCGAGCAAATCAGATGCTTTTTTCGCATCATCAAAAAATAACTCGTAAAAGTCACCCATGCGATAAAAAATTAAAATATGAGGGAACTCAGCTTTAATGGTTAAGTACTGGCGCATCATAGGTGTGTGTGAGGATAAGTCTAAGTTTGCTGTCGTCATTTCTATGCGGTAACTCATAAGTTCAATGAAAGAGTAAGGTGGCAATTATGCCATAACTGGCAAATTTAGACTCTATTTATTTAACTAAAACTTTTACTGGATACGATAAAGTTTAGGCAAGGATTTTACCGTGATAATATAAATAGTAACTTTTTGATGAGTAATAGTTAAAAGTTATTGATGCTTGTTATTTTATTACTTATCAATTACTTAAAAGTCACCTTGTTTTGTTTTTGATAATATAATTAAAATAGTTGTAAAAAAGCTTGATACTGTACGGTCATACAGTATACTTGCTTCATCAAAACGAAATCTTAGCAACATCGGCGGAACAAACATGAAAGATGATAAAGAAAAAGCATTAGCAGCAGCATTAAGTCAAATTGAAAGACAATTTGGTAAAGGCTCAATTATGAAGCTTGGTGATAATAACACCATGGATGTTGAAACCATTTCTACAGGTTCATTGGCGCTTGATGTTGCACTCGGTGCGGGTGGTTTGCCACTTGGGCGTGTTGTTGAAATTTATGGTCCTGAATCAAGTGGTAAAACAACGTTAACGCTTGAAGTTATTGCTGAAGCTCAGCGTAACGGTAAGGTTTGTGCCTTTGTTGATGCTGAGCATGCACTTGACCCTATTTATGCTGAAAAGTTAGGTGTTAACATCAACGAATTACTTGTTTCTCAGCCTGATACCGGTGAGCAAGCATTGGAAATTTGTGACATGCTAACGCGTTCAGGTGCTATAGACGTTATTGTTGTCGATTCTGTTGCTGCACTTACACCAAAAGCAGAAATTGAAGGCGATATGGGTGACTCTCATATGGGATTACAAGCCCGTATGCTTTCACAAGCAATGCGTAAGTTGACAGGTAACTTGAAAAAATCAAATACCATGATTATTTTCATTAACCAAATTCGTATGAAAATTGGTGTAATGTTTGGTTCTCCTGAAACCACAACGGGTGGTAATGCACTTAAGTTTTATGCTTCTGTTCGTTTAGATATTCGACGTATCGGTGCTGTAAAAGCAGGCGACGAAATTATTGGTAACGAAACTCGCGTAAAAGTGGTTAAAAACAAAATAGCGCCTCCTTTTAAACAAGCAGAATTTCAGATTTTATATGGCGAAGGTATTAACAGCTTAGGTGAATTAATTGATTTAGGCGTTTTGCATAACATGGTTGAAAAAGCCGGTTCTTGGTATAGCTACAATGGCGATCGTATTGGCCAAGGTAAAGCAAATGCGGCTAAATCTTTAGCAGAAAAACCTGAAATGGCAAAAGAACTTGATAAGCGTTTACGCGACTTACTGTTAATTAAAAGTGTAAGAGCAAGTGAAAAACCAGCTAAAGAAGAAGAAGCTGTAGAATAAACATTACACATTAAACATAAAAGTTTAAACAATTATTAAGCCACTGTATTTACAGTGGCTTTTTTATATCTAATTAATGACTTTGCTCTCTTATGCCATCGTTCTTTAATAGGCTGATATAGTGTTTTACCTAAGCATCTTTACTGCCCGAATACCCCCCCTTTTTCTACGTAGCACTCTATTAGGTTAGTTCCACCAATATTTACTCGCTAGGGTTATAGATGACAAATAATATTAACGTAAAAAACATTATAGACGTCTATACGTTTAGATGTTGACATAGCTAAAAATACACGTACCATAAAATGATAATATTTATATATCCGTTATCATTCGTAGTGCTCGAGTTAGTCGAAACCTGTATGTTGATTGGTAGCCATAATATAAGTTAATAAATGAAAGTAGAGAACGAAGTGTTCATGCTTGTTTGACATTATTTGATTAGGTAAACGCTATGCCCATTAAAATTCCAGATTTATTACCTGCTTTGTCTATTTTAGGTGAAGAAAATATTTTTGTAATGTCTGAGCGTAGAGCGGCAAGTCAAGAAATTCGCCCAATGAAAGTCGCTATTCTCAATCTAATGCCTAATAAAATTGAAACAGAAGTTCAAATATTACGGGTATTGTCTAATACACCTTTACAAATAAATGTCGATTTTGTACGTATTCACGCCAATGAATCCAAACATACGCCGAAAGAGCACTTAGATAATTTTTACCGCCTCTTTGATGACATTAAAAATACTCAATACGATGGCTTAATTATAACCGGTGCACCATTGGCGTTAATGGAATACGAAAAAGTAACCTTCTGGGATAAAATTTGTGAAATATTTGATTGGGCTGAAGAAAATGTCACCTCAACAATGTTTTCTTGTTGGGCTGCTCATGCCGCTCTATATCATCACTATGGATTGCGACGACATTTAAGAAAAGAAAAATTATCTGGTGTTTTTCAGCATAGCCCTGTTGACCAAAAAGAACAGCTTACCCGCGGCTTTGAAGAATTTTTTAATGTCCCACACTCACGATTTGGATATATTGATAAGTCTGATTACCTATCAATTCCTGAATTAAAGATTGTTGCTGAATCTCCACAAGCAGGCGTTTATGTGGTCGCGAGCAAAAATAAACAGCAGGTCTATTTAACTGGTCATCCAGAATATGACTCAACCACGCTAGATGAAGAGTTTCAACGTGACCTTAAGGCTGATGTTGATGCAGTTATGCCCAATAATTACTATATTAATGATGATATAACAAAAGTGCCACACAGTTCATGGCGTAGTCATGCCAGTTTATTATTTACTAATTGGCTAAACTATTATGTCTATCAGATCACACCGTACAAGCTAGACGCAACAAATATTAAAGCAATACACCCAGACGCAGAAATATAAACAGTGTCGGATATATCTAGCCATTAAATTAAGTTTGAAAGTAAAAGTAGAGAAATAGTATGAAAAAATCAGCATCATTTAGTCGTCTTGAGCAACAAATACAAAAAAGAATTCTTATTTTAGATGGTGCTATGGGGACGATGATCCAAGCCTACAAATTTGAAGAACAAGATTACCGAGGTGAACAGTTTGCTGATTGGCATCTTGATGTCAAAGGCAATAATGATATGTTAGTGCTTACACAACCCGAGGTAATTAAAGCTATTCACTATGAATACCTTGAAGCGGGTGCTGATATTCTTGAAACGAATACTTTTAATGCCACGACGATCGCAATGGCAGATTACGATATGCAGTCTTACAGTGCGGCAATCAATTTAGCGGCGGCACAAATAGCCCGTGCAGCAGCGGATGAATTCACCGCTAAAAACCCTGATAAGCCTAGGTTTGTTGCCGGTGTTTTAGGGCCAACGAACAGAACATGTTCTATTTCACCCGATGTTAACGATCCTGCTTATCGTAATGTGACTTTTGATCAATTAAAAGATGCCTATATAGAATCAACGAAAGCACTGATTGAAGGTGGCTCAGATATTATTCTTATTGAGACTATCTTTGATACCTTAAATGCTAAAGCGGCTATTTTTGCGGTTGAAACTGTTTTTGATGAATTGCAGTTACGTTTACCAGTAATGGTCTCGGGTACCATTACTGATGCATCAGGCAGAACATTGTCTGGGCAAACCACCGAAGCTTTTTATAATTCATTGCGCCACGCAAAACCTATTTCATTTGGTTTGAACTGTGCATTAGGTCCGGTTGAACTAAGACAATATGTGGCAGAATTGAGTCGAATATCAGACTTTGCTGTTTCAGCTCATCCTAATGCAGGCTTGCCTAATGCCTTTGGTGAATACGATTTCAGCGTCGAAGATATGAATGTTCATGTCAATGAGTGGGCTGAGTCGGGATTCCTTAACATTATTGGTGGCTGTTGTGGTACAACGCCAGCGCATATAAAAGGTATGGCGGATGCGGTTGCCAATGTAAAACCTAGGGAAATCAGCGCAAGGAAAATTGCTTGTCGTTTGTCTGGGCTTGAAGCGTTAACAATAGAGGAAATTTCATTATTTGTTAACGTTGGTGAACGAACTAATGTTACTGGCTCTGCTGTATTTAAGCGCTTAATTACCGAAGAAAATTATGAACAAGCCGTCGCTGTTGCCCTGCAACAAGTTGCCAATGGCGCGCAAATTATAGATATAAATATGGATGAAGGCATGCTTGATTCGAAAGCGGCGATGATCCGTTATTTGAATTTAATCGCCGGTGAACCTGATATCGCGAAAGTGCCGATTATGCTTGATTCTTCTAAATGGGATATTTTAGAAGAAGGCTTGAAATGTATTCAGGGCAAGGGAGTTGTTAACTCAATCAGCTTGAAAGAGGGCGAAGAAAACTTCCGTAAACAAGCTGAACTATTACGCCGTTATGGCGCGGCTGTTATTGTTATGGCCTTCGACGAACAAGGTCAAGCAGACACACGGGTACGTAAGTATGAAATATGTAAACGTGCTTATGAAATTTTAGTCAATGAAATAGGCTTTCCTGCAGAAGACATTATCTTTGATCCCAATATTTTTGCGGTCGCAACCGGTATCGAAGAGCATAATAACTATGCGGTAGATTTTATTGAAGCGGTTGCCGATATAAAAGAAAACCTGCCTCATGCAATGATTTCGGGCGGTGTTTCTAACGTGTCATTTTCATTTCGTGGTAATAACCCAGTACGTGAAGCGATTCATGCGGTGTTTTTATATCACGCAATAAAAAATGGTATGGACATGGGCATTGTAAATGCAGGTCAGTTAGCTATTTATTCAGATATTCCTGACGATCTCCGCCTTGCTGTTGAAGATGTCATACAAAATAGCGATGACGACGCAACAGAACGTTTACTTGATGTGGCTGAGTCTTATCGCGGGCAAGCGGGGAGCAAAAATAATAAGGCTGATTTAACCTGGCGTGAGCTACCGATTAAAGAGCGTTTAGAATACTCTTTGGTTAAAGGCATTAATGAATTTATTGTCGAAGATACTGAAGCAGCAAGGCTAGTGGCTGAACGACCTCTTGATGTTATTGAAGGACCATTAATGGATGGTATGAATACCGTTGGCGATTTATTTGGTGCTGGCGAAATGTTTCTGCCACAAGTGGTAAAATCAGCCCGAGTGATGAAACAAGCTGTTGCTCATTTAAATCCATTTATTGAAGCTGAAAAAACTGAAATAAAATCAAACGGTAAAATATTACTGGCAACGGTAAAAGGTGATGTCCACGATATTGGTAAAAATATAGTCGGTGTTGTTTTACAATGTAACAACTACGAAATTATTGATTTAGGTGTCATGGTTTCTTGTGATGATATCTTGCGTGTGGCGAAAGCCGAAAAGGTCGATGTGATTGGATTGTCAGGTTTGATAACACCGTCACTTGATGAAATGGTGCATGTTGCTAAAGAAATGAAACGTCTTAATTTTGACTTGCCGTTACTTATTGGTGGCGCGACAACATCAAAAGCTCATACTGCCGTTAAAATAGAGCAGCAATATCAACATCCGGTGATATATGTGCCTAATGCGTCGCGTTCAGTTTCAGTCGTTAGTACCTTACTTTCAGATGATAGTGAGAAACGTGCTGCATTTTTAGCGCGTCAAGATGATGAATATGTGCGGGTGCGTGAGCGTCATTATAAAAAAGGACCACGTTCAAGCTTAATATCATTAGAAGATGCACGCGCCAATGCTGCGCCGATAAGTTTTGAAAACTATACCCCTAAAATACCCAATAAACTTGGTATTACGGTACTTGATAATCTTGATTTAAATGTCATTCGAAACTACATCGATTGGACGCCATTTTTCATGACTTGGCAGTTATCAGGCAAGTATCCGCTTATTTTACGACACGAAGTGGTCGGCGAAGAGGCAACTAATCTATTTAATGATGCTAATGCTTTATTAGACGATATTATTAACAGTAAAAAGTTAACGGCAAAAGCGGTTTTTGGTCTGTTTCCAGCTCATCGTCAACAAGACGATTTAATATTGTTTGCAGATGAAAACCGAGATAAGCAATTGATGAAACTACATCAATTACGTCAACAAAGTAAAAAACCAGCAGGGCAGTTTAACCGTTGTTTGGCTGATTATATCGCGGATAAAACCTCAGGTATTAAAGATTATGTTGGTGCTTTCGCGGTATCTGCAGGTTATGGTTGTGATGACCTAGTGAAGGAGTTCGCCGCTCAACATGATGACTACAATAGTATTTTAGTTAAAGCTGTTGCCGACCGATTAGCAGAAGCGAGTGCTGAATATCTCCATGAAAAAATTCGCAAAGAATACTGGGGGTATGCTCCTGAAGAGTCGCTTGCTAATGACGATTTAATTCGTGAAAAATATCAAGGTATCAGACCTGCGCCGGGTTATCCTGCCTGTCCAGAGCATACCGAAAAAGGTTTGTTGTGGGAACTACTCAATGTTGAAGAAAATATCGGCATGGAACTAACCTCAAGTTTTGCCATGTGGCCTGGAGCCGCGGTTAGTGGTTGGTACTTTGCTCACCCAGAATCAAAATACTTTGCGGTCGCTAAAGTCGCTAAAGACCAAGTGATTAATTATGCGACTCGAAAAGGGATGACATTGCCACAAGCAGAGCGTTGGCTGTCAGCTAACTTGGATTATGAACCTGAGTAATTAATAGAGTCATTATCATTTAGTTTATACGGCAACGGCCTTAAATCTCGGTAAAGTAGGTTTAAGGCCGTTGTTCATTTGACTACTCAATGTTAAACGATGATATGTCCTGTGTTGCGTATTAAAAGGTTCTTTCGATAAACCAATAAATAGCGATAACGGCGATAAGCGCACTTAACGGTATCACCACGTATTGTCTATATTGAGGTTTTTTAGCAAACCAGCGCGTCGCTAATAAAGCTAAGGCAACGACCGTTATTTGACCCAACTCAACGCCAATATTAAATGAAATTAAGCTACTGACATACTCACTCTTGGGTAAGCCCAGTTCAACAAGTACTGCTGCAAACCCTAAACCGTGCAGTAAACCAAAAGCAAAGATAATGGGTAAGCGCCACTTTGTTAGTTTGTGATAAAAAATATTCTCAATAGCCACGTAAGCAATTGATAAGGCAATAAGCGGCTCTACAATGCTGCTGGGTAGGTTGATAATACCAAATATACCCAAAGCTAGCGTAATGGTATGGGCAAGAGTAAAGGCACTTACCTGCCAGAGCAGTGTTGATGTCTTAGTGGCTAATAAAAATAGCGCGAGCACAAAGAGAATATGATCAAGCCCTTGCGGCAGAATATGTACAAAGCCCTGATAGATATACTCAACAATATTAAGCAGCTTAATTTCGGTTGTTGAAAGTTTACGTACACCACCCTTGATATCATCAATAGAAAAGTGATGGCTGTTCTGGCCGGATAGCACTAAAGATTTCTCTGAACGGCTGACTGTTAATAAGACATCCCCTAAGATGGGCGAAAATATCAAGGCTGCGTTGTTACTTTTTTGTGGCAATTGACCCTGCGACAATAGCTTAATGGTTTTAGTCGGTGAGTCAGCGCGAAGTCTTGCTTTTAATTCAAATACCGTTAGCCCTGAAAAAGGGGTAACAAGCACACTTTCTTTATCAATAATAAAAGCGCTTTGTTGATTTATTATTTGCAATATTTTTGAGAGTAATTGCTTTATTTCAATTAAAGAGAGGTTTTTTAGATGATTAATTAAATCTGCCTCATCTACTGATGATTTTTGATGACTTTTAATGACATGCAAAACATCAATATCGATACTAAGTTGGTAGTTATTATCTACAAGTAATTTTAGCTCTGCTTGATTAGCTTCATTGGTGTGAGCATTCACTAGTGCAGGTGATAAAAGTAGTAATAGGGCAAAAGTTGTTTGTAAAAGGCGCGTAATCATAAAAGTAATATCAGCTAGTCATTGATAAAAAATAAAGCGACAAATTAACGTATTTAGCATGAAATTAACAGTGGCCAAATTATTATTTCAGTATTGAACTATTAACTTAAAAGCTTATACTGTGTTTGTATACAGTTTAGGTTGAGTTGCCCATAGCGAAAATATGCTTTATTTTTTCACAACGAAATAAGGGACTTTTGATAAACATGATTACTATAATTAAGACATGACTAAAACATGACTCAAAGCCGAAAAATAATACATATAGATATGGACTGTTTCTATGCAGCTGTTGAAATGCGTGACAATGAGTCTTTACGTAATGTGCCACTTGCGGTCGGCGGTACAGGGCCTCGAAGCGTCTTGTGTACGTGTAATTACCAAGCAAGAAAATTTGGTGTTCGCTCGGCAATGCCAGCAATTAAGGCGATGCAACTTTGCCCTGAGCTAGTTATTGTTTCAGGCAGAATGGCTGTTTACCAAGAAGTTTCTGCACAAATAAGGGCGATATTTCAACGTTACACTCAGTTGATTGAACCATTGTCGCTTGATGAAGCCTTTCTTGATGTTACCCATAACAAAGAGTTTAACGGCAGTGCCACGCTTATTGCGGAGCAAATACGTCGTGATATTTTTAATGAACTCAATCTAACCGCCTCGGCAGGTGTTGCTCCTAATAAATTTATTGCTAAAATTGCCAGTGATGAAAATAAACCTAATGGTCAATGTGTTGTTACGCCCGCAGACGTGAGTGGTTTCGTTGAAAATTTACCATTGAAAAAAATTCCGGGTATTGGCCCAAAAACAGCACAAAAATTATTGGGCTACGGCTTCTCGTCATGTGCAGATATACGAGCAAGTTCTGTCGCCGTATTAACACCTATTGTCGGCAAGTTTGCCCCTGCATTGTATCAACGAAGTTTTGGTATTGATCATCGCCAATTAGAAACCGACAGAGTTAGAAAATCATTAGCGATAGAAACCACTTTTTCTCAAGACTTGTCTTGTGAAAAAGAGTGTGAAAGTGCCGTTGAGCTTTTATATGAGAAGCTTTTAGTGAGATTAGAAAAACATCAACATATGGTTATTAGTAAGCAAGGGATTAAACTTAAGTTTAATGACTTTACCCAAACAACAGTTGAGCAGCAAAGCAGCCACTGTGATGAAAACACCTTTAAACAATTACTGTTAAAAGCACTGTTGCGTAGTCAATCTAGGGGAATACGTTTAATAGGATTAACGCTAGGTTTTGCTGAGCATAATAACAAAGAAACACAGCAGCTTTGTTTTAGTTTATAACCGGTACTGACTTGATATGATGTCGGTACCGGTATTTTAGTTTTTATTACTGTGCTTATGCGGGTTTAATGATTTCTTTAACCGCCAATTCTAATTTTGGATCGTTAATATTTGAGCTGGTAGATTTGAAAACAACTTGTCCACTTCTATTGATAAAAAATGTCGTTGGTGTACCTTTTACGCCATATAACTTAGCAACTTTTTCACCTTCAACACCGGTAATAAATTGATAACCTCGTTGAGTAATCGAGTCTTGTGGTTTTGCTCCTTCATCTTCACTAAAACTAATCGCAACAATCTCAATGCCGGTATTTTTATACTTTTCAGTTAGCTCGACTAATTTAGGCTGCAATTTTTTACAATAGGGACACCATGTTGCCCAAAAATGTAAAATCACCGGCTTGCCCTGATAGTCTGCTAATGAAATGCTTTTACCGGCTTGGGTTTTTAGTGTCCAGTCTGGGGCTTGGTTGGCTTTATTGTCATTGGCGTTAACGTTGAACGACAATATGCTAACGAATATTATAATAATTGATAAAAATGCTTTCATGAAACAACCTACTTTTATTTATATGACTAACTACTTTAGGAGACCTTGATTACGGCGAAATTATTTCGAGCTTTTTATTAACAAAAAAGCCTATCGTATTGATAGGCTTTTTGACACTTCATTTAAAAGTATTATAAACCTAACACTTTTTTACCTTGCTTAAAGGTAATATCAACAGGAATATTAGCCGCTTCAATACGCGCTAAGTCTTCTGCTAAATCGGCTTTAATGACACCGCTTTTTGCAACAAGTGCAGCCACACCTTCATAATCACCATTACCTTGTAAGGTTAAAATAAGCTCAGACAACGAATCAATAGCGGCAGTCATCTTATCAATGTTGACAGAGTATAACCCTTGCGAGTTACGGGTAAACGCCCCTTGCTCAGCAAAGTAATTAAACCGTACCATGTTGGCTTTACCGTGAGCAGATGTTGCGCCAAAGCGCACTGAACGGAAAATTCCCGCTAAGAAGGTTGTGTAATAATCTTGCAATGTACCTTCTTCAATGGCGCCTTTAATCAGTAACTGGCGGATCATATAAAGCCCAAGGATATCGGCTTTACCTTCTTCTAGTGCCGAAGCATGCTCTTTTAATGATTGGCGTACTGTGCCCTTATCATTAATGGTATTTTTGATACCCAAACCATGGGCAACCTCATGAAACATCGTATTAGCAAAGAAGGCATTGAATGTTACATTTTCACGTTGCTCAGCAACGATTAAGGTACTAGCAATGGGTAACATAATATTATCGAACTTGGCTTGCATCGCATTTTTAAGTTGTAAGCGGCGCGTACCTTTCTCTAACTGTACTTTTTCGTCATTGGGGAGATTAATCGCAATGGTTTTACTACCGGCATTAGAATGACCTGCATAATAAATGACGTCATATGCGTTTAAGTCTGCATCAGAGCCGGGTACTTCTTTTTTGTAGGCTTTTTTAACGGGTAAGTCTTTTTGTAATTCGGGTAAATATTCAGCATATTTAGCGAGTTTTTCACTCCAGGCTAAATCTTTAATCAGCACATAAGATTCAAAAGCAGCGCGGTAACCATAAAGCTGATCTTCGTAGGTTTCTATTGGGCCAATAACGACATCAATAGGATTGTTTTTCATATCCATCCAAGCAAAATCAGACGCTTGAAAGTCATCATGACGGATTGCTGTCGCACGTAAATTTAAGTAATTTGCAAATTCTTTATCATCAGCAAAGCTTGATGCTTTTTCTAATATAGCCGCAATACGATTAATGCTATCGCTATAAAGCTCAGAAAAAGCCACTGACGTTAATTGGCCATCGCTGGTACGCTTAACGACCGAATACAAGCCACTCTTGTCAGCAAAATCTGCTTGCTCAAATTCAGCTTTGGTTAAGTCATTAGGGTAAAACTCTGCGCCAGCCGCTTTTGCTTGATATCCAGAAAGGAAAGGTTTATCGCCATCTAATCTATCCCAAGGACCATAATTGATACGGGCAAATTCACGGACCTTTTCATCATCAATACTAGCAAGGAAGCTTGCTTTGTCTTCACCAAAAGCCTGTTGCCAGAAAAGTTCATCAATAATATCTGAAGCTTCAATAAGCAATACGATCATTTTTTTCTGGTTTTCAGACAAGTGGCTCAAATCAGCACTAAGTGTTACTGGCTTATATATGTCTAAACGACTTTTGGCTTCTGCTAATAAAGTAGGCGCTGAACGTGGTTGTTTATTATTTTCACTACAAGCGCTTAATAGGCTAGTGGCAAGCAAAAGGCCAGTAGCGAGTTTTGTTAGTCTCATTTTTATTCTCACGTATTTTTTGAATATGTATATATAACGCAAAGAGATTACCAAAAATGGCAGGATGCGCAAGGTCTTAATCTATGGGATGGGATCAGGTTTTAGTGAGTTTGTTTTATTAGCGGGGTAAAAAAATTAAATAATAGGCAAAAAAAAACCAGCATAAGCTGGTTTTTTAATTCAATAACAAAAATTAAAGCGCTTTAATAGCAGCGTTTAAACGACTCTTACTACGAGCAGCTTTATTTTTGTGAATAAGACCTTTGCTTGCAAAACGATCTAAGATCGGTTGTGCAGCAGCAAATTCTTTAGATGCTGTGTCTTTGTCACCAGCTTCAATTGCAGCGAGTACTTTTTTGAATAGAGTGCGCATCATTGAACGACGACTTGCATTATGTTGACGGCGTTTTTCTGATTGAACCGCGCGTTTCTTCGCCTGCTTTGAATTAGCCAAGGTGAACTCCTAAAATATGATTGTATATATAGCCTAAATTTAAGGCGAGGAAATATGCCTTTTTTTAGCTCGATTGTCAAACCTTTTACCGGTTTAATTTACTTAATAACGATGAATTTACCATTATATAATAATTATCATTATTGGTTACTAAATAATGGCGCTATTTTACCTGTTATTTACAGGATTTAAAATAGATTAAAAACTTCTTTGCATTTACTTGTTTATCACAGGTAAAAAGCTGCATAATATTAATGAAAAATTACATCTTGGAATATGATGATTTATATCGATTTATTGGAGCTATGCATTGAGTAAAAAGTTAATAAAATCAGGTCTTATAGTAAGTTTTATGACCTTGATTTCTCGTGTGCTCGGCTTGGTTCGAGATGTTGTTATTGCGAACATTATTGGTGCAGGTTTAGCGTCTGATGTTTTTTTCTTTGCCAATAAAATTCCCAATTTTCTACGTCGATTATTTGCCGAAGGTGCTTTTGCACAAGCTTTTGTCCCCGTGTTGAGTGAATATCATACCAAAGATGAGGCCGATGGGCTGAGTTTGAAAGAAGGTGAAACACGTAAATTAATCGCTCAAGTTTCAGGCACCTTAGGTGTAATTGTTACCATAGTAACGCTTATTGGCATGATAGCCTCGCCGTTATTTGTGATTTTATTTGGTTTTGGTTGGTTTGTAGATTGGCTTAACGATGGTCCCAAAGCCCAACAGTTTGAGTTAGCCTCATCACTACTAAAAATTACCTTCCCCTATTTATGGTTTGTCAGCTTTACCGCACTTGCCGGCGCGATTTTAAATACTTTTGGTCGATTTGCTGTTTCTTCTTTTACCCCTGTTTTACTTAATGTTTGCATTATTGGCTGTGCAATCTACTTGTCACCCTTATTCGACAATCCTGCTTTTGCATTAGCTTGGGGCGTATTTTTAGGGGGCTTAGCTCAGTTCTTATTTCAAATACCTTTTTTAATTAAAGCCGGTGTCTTTGTTAAACCAAAATGGGCTTGGCACGCGAAAGGTGTAAAAAAAATCCGCAAACTTATTGTTCCTGCTTTGTTTGGCGTTTCTGTTACGCAAATTAATTTACTGCTTGATACCCTAATAGCCAGTATCTTAGTCACTGGCTCGATTAGTTGGCTTTATTACGCCGACCGTTTATTAGAATTTCCCTTAGGGTTATTTGGTATTGGTATAGCTACCGTTATTTTGCCCAGTTTAGCTAAATTGCATACTAAGCAAGACAAAGAAGAGTTTAGTGAGACGATTACTTGGGGCTTAAAAATTGTTTCTTTATTTGGCTGGCCCGCACTTGCAGGGTTAATGGTATTAGCTCAGCCGATTATTATGATTTTATTTATGCGTGGTGAGTTTTCTCAAGAAACTGTTTTACAAGTCTCTTATGCCTTATTTGCTTACCTTTCGGGTTTAATCAGCTTTATGTTTATTAAAATATTAGCGCCGGCTTATTACGCACGCCAAGATACCAAAACCCCCGTAAAAATAGGTATTAAAGCGATGGCAGCCAATATGATTTTCAATCTGATGTTGGCACCTTTTTTTGGTTATGTAGGTTTGGCCATTGCGACAGCTATGTCGGCAACACTCAATGCGTTAATGCTTTACCATGGTTTAAAAAGTAATAATATCTTTGCATTGTCTAAAACAACGTGGTGGTTTTTTGCGCGGCTTATCTTTTCTGCAGGAATCATGGCAGTGGTTGTTTTTACGTTATCACCCCCGTTTAAAGTTTGGTTAGCGATGGAAACCACCTTGCAAATTCAACAATTACTTATTTGCATTACTTTAGGTATGCTCAGTTATTTTATTTCTATTGCTGCACTGGGAATTCGAGTGAAAGATTTCAAAGTTAAAGTAACTGAAAAATAAATTGATGAAATTAGCTTCAGGTGCTGATTCTTAAGCCTGAGTGATATATAATTTATCGGTTTTTATTCATTAATGGCGACACTTGTCTACTAATGTCAGTCAAATTTAGGTTTTTTAATTAAATGCAGTTAATACGCGGTATCCACAATATTCAAGCTGAAGATCATGGCTGTGTGTTAACCATAGGTAATTTTGACGGTGTTCATTTAGGACATGCTCGCGTTATAAAGGCTTTAATTGCAAAAGCTAAAGCATTGAATTGTACACCAGCAGTGATGATTTTTGAGCCTCAGCCGCAAGAGTTATTTTCTCCTGAGACGGCTCCTGCAAGATTGACACGTTTAAGAGATAAATATTTTCTTTTGAAAAATTTGGGTGTAGAACGTTTGATTTGTGTTAATTTTCATCGAGAATTTGCCAATAAAAGCGCGTCAGAGTTTATCGAACTTTTATTAGTTCAACAGCTAGGTATTAAGCATTTAATTATTGGTGACGATTTCCGCTTTGGAAAGAACCGTTTAGGCAATTTTAGTCTGCTAAAACAAGCCGGTGAAAAATTTGATTTTGCTGTTTCTGATACCGCAAGTTTCAAACTTGAAAATTGTCGGATCAGCAGTACCCAAATACGTAATGCTTTAGAGAATAATCAACTAGCTGACGCAGAAAGAATGCTAGGTCGGGCTTACTCTATTATCGGTCGGGTTTTTCATGGTGATAAGCGTGGCCGAAAACTAGGGTTTCCTACCGCAAATGTTTTATTAAAAAGACGAGTTTCACCTATTTCCGGTGTTTTCGTGGTAAAAGTAAATACGGTTAAAGAATGCTTTTATGGTGTGGCTAATATTGGTTCAAGGCCAACAGTGTCTGGTATTAGGCAGCAGCTAGAAGTACATATTTTTAACTTCAATGAAGACATTTATGGTCAAACCATTGAAGTGGTTATGCTAAATAAATTAAGAAATGAAATAAAGTTTTCATCACTAGATGAATTAACTAAGCAAATATCACAAGATAGTGAGCAGGCAAAAGCCTTTGTTCAAGATTTATAAATAAAATAGATACGTGAGTTAATAGTAAAATTAATATCAAGCCAATGTCGATTTTACTATTAACTTATTAGAGGCTAACCACCAGTTAGCGAATATAACAACGGATAATGATTTAAATGAGTGATTATAAACAAACCCTAAACTTGCCAGCTACTTCTTTCGCGATGAAAGGTAACATGGCAAACCGTGAACCAAACATGCTAAAAGAGTGGGCTGAAAAAGATCTGTACGGCCAAATTCGAGCGGCTAAAAAAGGTAAGAAATCATTTATTTTGCATGACGGTCCTCCGTATGCAAATGGTGATATTCACTTAGGTCATTCTGTTAATAAAATTCTTAAAGATATTATTGTTAAATCAAAAACGTTATCTGACTTTAACGCACCGTTCGTGCCTGGTTGGGATTGCCATGGTTTACCGATTGAATTAATGGTTGAGAAAAAAATTGGTAAGCCAGGTCATAAAGTTTCTGCCAGTGTTTTTCGAGAAAAATGTCGTGAATATGCAGCCAAGCAAGTTATTGGGCAGCGTGAAGACTTTAAACGCTTAGGGATTTTTGCTGATTGGGAAAAACCTTACCTCACTATGGATTTTGGTACTGAAGCCAATATCATACGTGCTTTAGGTAAAATAGCTGAGAATGGTCATTTACATCAAGGGTTCAAACCTGTGCATTGGTGTACTGATTGTGGTTCTTCTTTGGCTGAAGCTGAAGTTGAATACAAAGATAAACAATCGCCAGCGATTGACGTAAAATTCACCGTAGTTGACCAAAGTGTTGCTGATAAGTTTGATCACCCTGAAAATCATCAAGGTGAAGGTGAAGTATCGGTTGTTATTTGGACCACTACACCTTGGACACTTCCGGCTAACCGAGCAGTTTCTGTTAATGCCGACGTTGAATACACTTTAGTACAATGTGAAACCGAGCAGGGCAAAGTACGTTATATTTTAGCGTCGGACCTAGTGACAGCATGTATGGACCGTTTTGGAATTGATAAATATCATGCATTAGGGTTTTGTAAAGGTAGCGATTTAGATTTAGTGCAACTTAAACACCCATTTTATGATTTTACTGTACCAATGATCTTAGGCGAGCATGTAACGACTGACTCTGGTACGGGTTGTGTACATACAGCACCTGGTCATGGTGTTGAAGATTTCGTGGTGGGCAAAATATATAACCTTGAAGTAGCTAACCCTGTTGGCGCTAATGGTGTTTATTTAGAAGATACACCATTGTTTGCTGGCCAACATGTTTTTAAAGCCAATGCCAATGTCGTTGAAACATTGAAAGAACATGGCACTTTAGTACATCACCATGCAATAGAGCATTCTTACCCGCATTGCTGGCGCCACAAAACACCCTTAATTTTTCGTGCAACACCACAATGGTTTATTAGCATGGATAAAAAAGGTTTACGCCAAGATTCATTAAACGAAATTGAAAAAACGCAATGGATCCCTGATTGGGGTCAACGCCGTATCGAATTGATGGTTGAAGGTCGCCCTGACTGGTGTATTTCACGTCAACGTACTTGGGGCGTGCCAATGGCATTATTTATTCATCAAGACTCGGGTGCTTTACATCCACGCAGTATTGAACTGATTGAAACGGTTGCTAAGCGTGTTGAAGAAAAAGGCATTCAAGCATGGTTTGATTTAGACGCTGCTGAGCTTATTGGTGATGACGCTAAAGAATATATTAAAGTACCAGACACCTTAGATGTATGGTTTGACTCTGGAACGACTCATTACTCCGTTGTTAATGCACGTGAAGAATTTGATGGCGTTGCAGATTTATACCTTGAAGGTTCAGATCAACATCGTGGTTGGTTTATGTCGTCAATGATTTCATCGGTAGCGATGAATGGTAAAGCGCCTTATAAGCAGGTACTAACACATGGCTTTACCGTTGATACTAACGGTCACAAAATGTCTAAGTCATTAGGCAATGTTATTACACCAAAAGAAATCACCAGTAAGTTAGGTGCAGACATTTTGCGTTTATGGGTAGCTTCAGTTAACTATACGCAAGAAATTACTGTCTCTGATGAAATCTTTAAGCGTCAAGCCGATGCGTACCGTCGTATTCGTAATACCTCGCGCTTTTTATTATCAAACCTTAATGGTTTTGATCCTAAAACTGATTCAGTCGCTTTTGACGATATGGTTGCACTTGACCGTTGGGCTGTTGATAAAGCTGCACAATTGCAAAAAGAAATTGTTAGCGCTTATGATGACTACGAATTTAATGTTGTTGTTCATAAGCTGATGAACTTCTGTACCACAGAATTAGGTGGCTTCTACTTAGATATTATTAAAGACCGTCAATATACAGCGAAAGAAGACAGTACGGCGCGTCGCTCTTGTCAAACCGCTATGTATTTAATCGCTGAAGCGATGACTCGCTGGATGGCTCCTATTTTATCTTTTACTGCACAAGAAATTTGGCAAGCGCTACCGACTCCGTCTGGTGAAACGCGTGACGAATTCGTTTTCACCGGTGTTTGGTTTAATGGTTTGCCTAAGGCAGAAACAAGTAATACTTTAAACAATGATTACTGGAATGAAATTTTACTTGTGCGCACCGAAGTAAACAAAGCACTAGAAAATGCCCGTAAAGAAAAACAAGTGGGTAAAGCGCTTGAAGCAGCGGTTATTTTATATACCAACGCAGAGCTTGCTGAAAAATTACAACAATTAGGCGAAGAACTTCGCTTTGTTTTGATCACCTCTAAAGCTACGGTTGAAGTAGTTGACAGTGCACCAACGGGCGCTTTAGCAACTGAGATTGAAGGCTTATGGTTAACGGTTGCACCAGCAACAGGCACCAAATGTGAGCGTTGTTGGCATGTAACTGAAGACATCGGGGAAGATGAAAAACATCCTGAACTTTGTGGACGTTGTATTACCAACGTAGAGGGTGAGGGCGAGAAACGCCAATTCGCCTAAATATTTGTGTATTCTTTGCTATTTCATCCAAGAATTGCAGAAAAGTACTCAGCTAGTTAACTAGGCTGTGTGCTTTAGCTTTATTCTTGAATGAACTAGCTTTGAATAAGCCAATATTTCATCGATTAGTTTTGTTGAAAAGCCTTAGTCAGACATTCACAAAACATGCTAACTATCTCATTAGTTATATAACAACAACTATTAGCACAGTAGAAATATGAAAATTAATAAACTTTTTACAGAAACGGGTTTTAAATGGTTATGGTTAACCGTTTTATTTTTGATTATTGATCAAGTAACCAAGCAACTGGTTGTTAACTCATTTGATTTATATGAGTCGATGAACATTTTACCTTTCTTTGATTTGAGATATGTACAAAACCCAGGTGCAGCCTTTAGCTTTCTTGCCGACCAAGACGGTTGGCAACGTTGGTTCTTTACCATTATTGCTGCTATTGCCAGTGTGGTTTTTTTAGTGTGGTTGGCTAAAACGCCAAAGAATAATGCACTATTAAGTATCGCTTTAGCGTTTATGCTCAGTGGCGCAGTGGGCAACTTAATTGACCGGGCATTATTTGGCTATGTTATCGACTTTTTAGACTTTTATATTGCCGATAATCATTGGCCAGCCTTTAATGTCGCAGACTCTGCTATTTTTATTGGCGCGGCATTGATGATTTTTGATTCCTTTAAAAATGGTGATTCAGCCAAGAAAACTGAAATTACTAAGACAAAAGTAGACGAGAAATAAAATGACAATGTTAATTACTGATAAATCTGAAGTTATCGCTCATATTACCATGAAATTATCTGATGGCTCAGCGGCAGACAGTACCAAAGTAAACAAAAAGCCTGCTAAAATTATTATGGGCGATGCCAGTATTTCTCCTGCCTTTGAAGCGCAATTGTTAGGCCTTGCCGCTGGAGATTCTAAAGAATTTACCCTCGAAGCAAAAGATGCTTTTGGCGAACCTAATCCAGATAATTTCCATTACGTTGATGCAGATAAATTTGGTAGTGACGTACCAGCAGAAGTGGGCAGTATCATTACTTTCACACAACCTGGCAATATAGAGTTACCTGGTATGGTCAAAGAAGTGATCGGTACATCAGTCACTATTGACTTTAATCATCCGCTAGCGGGACAAGCAGTAACATTTGTTATTGACGTTGTTGAAGTTTTATAATCGTTAACTCTTAGGACTTTTAAGTCTTTCAGGAACAAATTATGGAAATTATTTTAGCTAACCCTCGTGGTTTTTGTGCTGGCGTAGACCGAGCGATTAGTATCGTAGACCGCGCGTTAGACTTATTTGGTGCGCCCATTTATGTACGCCACGAAGTAGTACATAACAAGTTTGTTGTTGATGGCTTAAAAGACCGCGGCGCGATATTTGTTGATGAACTTTTTGAAGTTCCTGACGATAATACCGTTATTTTTAGTGCTCATGGCGTCTCTAAAGCGGTACGTCAACAAGCTAAAGACCGTGGTCTAAAAGTATTTGACGCTACTTGTCCATTAGTGACTAAAGTACATATGGAAGTGTCACGTACCAGTCGTAAAAATATTGAGTGCATTCTTATTGGTCACGCTGGACACCCTGAAGTTGAGGGTACGATGGGACAATATGAAAGTGAGCATGGCGGGATTTATTTAGTTGAGTCTGTTGCTGATGTAGCAACACTTGAAGTAAAAGACCCTACTCAATTGTATTATTGTAGCCAAACGACCTTATCCATTGACGATACGTCAGAAGTTATTGACGCGTTGAGAAATAAGTTCGCTTTAATTAAAGGCCCCCGCAAGGACGATATTTGTTATGCAACACAAAATCGTCAAGACGCGGTACGCACTATTTCTGCACAAGTTGATTTACTGTTAGTTGTTGGCGCCAAAAATAGCTCTAACTCTAATCGCTTACGTGAACTCTCTGAGAAGTTGGGCACACCTTCCTACCTGATTGATACTTTTGCCGATATTCAACCACAATGGCTTGAAAATGTTAATAAAATTGGTGTTACTGCAGGCGCTTCTGCACCCGCAATACTTATCCAGCAAGTTATTGACGCACTAAAAGACTTTGGTGGTCAAGAGGTTATCGAATATCCTGGTCGTGAAGAGAACACAGTATTTGCGGTACCTATAGAATTGCGCTAATCTTAAAATATCAGGTTAAGTGGTTGAATGTAATTTTATCCGTTATATGAGTGCTTAAATTTAAAGCATTTTAATAACAATATTCATGACTTAACCTTATTATTCTGAATAGTAACTATGTACATAGGCTATTCAATAATAGATTTTTAAGGTATGAGTTAATGCGGTTCACGTTAGTGATTTTTAACACATATAAGTTCTCCATCGAATTCTTAGCGCTACGCTTAGTTTCGTTTCTCCTCGCCTTTAAAATTCTATTTGGGTCTGTTTTGTGTTTGTCACTTAAAAGTATACTCGTCAATGCTGTTTCTTTTATTTATCTCCCATTCACTCTATATTTTAAAGCATTATTTTTCTGGGTAGTCAGCAATTTTTGTCAGTGTATTAAGGAGTCTCATGGGTAACAGCACACTTAGGACGAGTTATCCTAAAAGAAAACCAGCCCAAGTACAAAAGGGCATGACACTAATAGAGGTTTTAGTCGCTTTAGTTATTTTAGTGACGGGTATTTTTGGTGCGGTTGCCATGCAGGCGTCAGCTAAGAAAGGCAGTTTTGATGCGATGCAACGCTCTGTAGCCTCAGCGTTAGCTCAAGATATTATCGAACGAATGCGCAGTAATGATTCTGATATTCTTACTTTAGAGAGTTATCAAGGTGTTTATGGCGCAGCATTGAATACTCCGCCTGACGCTGACGTTAGGTGTAATTCAGTTGCTTCTTTGTGTACAAGTGCACAAATGACCACCAATGATTTGTATGAATGGGAAGTCAAACTTATGGGCGCTGATGTTACTGCTGGTGGTAAAAATACTGGTGGCTTAGTTGGTGCTGTCGGTTGTATTGATCATAATAAAAATGCAGTTACTGTTGTGATCAGCTGGCAGGGCAGAGTCGCAACGGCTGATGGTTATGACGCCGATAACAATAGTTCTGCAGCTGCAACACTGGCCAACGCCTGTGGTACAAGTACCAGTAAACGTCGACAAGTTACGGTTGAAGCTTTTATATATTAAGGCAAGCAAAGCAATCACTGTTAACGTTCATCGTGATGTTAATGCTTTGAATTATAGATAATATTGATTTTGTTTAGTAAGAGATGATAATGGTTAATGCTCAACGAGGTTTTAGTTTAATCGAAATATTTATATCGCTTGCGGTAGGTTTAATGTTGCTGCTAGGCATATTAAGTGTTTTTGTTGGTATGAAAACGACCACTGTTGAGACCACCAGTTATGGAGAGTTACAAGAAAATGGCAGGTATGCGATTAGCTTACTCAGTGATGACTTATTACGACAAAGCTTTTGGGGCGACTTATCAGGAAACCTCGATGTAAGTGGCTTGGTAAGTTCACCTTTACCATCAACAGTTTCTGGTGATTGTATTGGTGAAGGCGTTAATAATGCCAGTTTCCCTGCAGCTATTGGCCATTTTAGAACCTTGTGGGGGAAAACAGTCAACAATGTCAACTTAATGGGCTGTATTACCAATGCTAAAATTGATTCCGATGTATTGCAATTAAAAAGAGCTGTTTCATCAACGACAGCGCTAGCCGATATTTCTAGTGATAATTACTATATCATTTCAAACCCTAATACGGCTGCGATATTTGCGGGTGGCGCTGCCATACCAACACTAAATTTGGGCCAGATCTGGGAATATCAGCAGCACATTTACTATGTGCGTGAAGACAATCAGGGCACCAATAAAGTGCCGGTTCTAGTGCAAGGTCGATTACAAAATAAAGCTTCGGTGATGAATCTTGATATGGTCGTTGAAGGCATTGAATACATCCGCTTTATGTATGGCGTTGATACGACCAACAACGGTATCGTCAATGCTTTTATTTCTGCAGATAACATGACAACAGCTTACTGGGATAATGAAAGTAATGTACGGATACTTGCCGTTAAGATTTTTGTCTTAGCGCGAAATATCTTGCCTGACAGAGATTATGAAAATCTTAACACTTATCAGCTTGGTGATCTTCCTATCAACTTTATCGATGGTGAAGGTAAAGGGGATAATTATCGACGTTTATTATTTAGCTCTACCATCACACTTTACAATGCGAGGGTCGACTCATGGCCATAAAAGTTATAAGAAAAAATTGTTTAATTTATTCTGGTAATTTAAAACTAGGTCACAAACAAAGCGGTGTTGTGCTAATCGTTTCACTAGTTTTTTTGATTGCTTTAACCGCCGTTGCTGCTGCATTGATGCAAAATACCACCATTGATATGAAAATGTCTGGAGCAAGTGAAGAAAAAGTGGTTGCTACCCAAGAAGCGGTTAGTGCTATTGATGAAGTTATTTATAAAGAAGTCACGCAAATAAGTGGAACCAATGCTTTTGCTTCTGAAATCGCCAAATTTCCACTCTCACCCGTAGTGAGTAGTGCAAGTAATACCAGTGCAGAAATTTCGCTGGCTAATCCGTATAAGATTGCAGCCGATTGCCCCCACTCTCGAGCAGCTTCTTCCGTACAGGTATTTAAGTGTAATGTACTTAAAGTGCAGGTCACTCGACTGTATGGTCGCACCAACAAAAGCACCATAGAAGTTAATTCTGGTGTATCGCAACAACTACTTAATGTGGGGAACTGATCATGAAAAAATTATTATTATGTAGCGCATTGATATTTACATCTCTTGCTGCTTATAGTGAAGATATTGAACTGTATATTGGTGATGCAGCACAGCGTACCGGTAATAAACCACAAGTACTGATTATTTTTGATAATTCTGGCAGCATGAATAGTTTAGAGTCAGTCGATGAACCTTATGATCCTAATACAGTTTACCCCGCGGTTGGAAGCGATAACTCCTTATCAGAAAAATTTATTTATTTCACCAAAGGTGGCATCGATGGCTCTTCTTCCCTTGTTCCCGATAGTCCTGGTGAAAAGCGCCGTTTTCTTGATGCTATTAATAGCTGTGCAACTGCCCGTGAACGTTTAGCATCTGTTGGCTTTTATACCGGACACATTCGTGAATATGCTTTTCAAGGAAACTCAGGAAGTTGGCAAGAGATCCCCGATAACAATGGCGCTAATATCGATATAGTTGACTGTGAAGATGACGTTAACCTCATACCAGCTAATCCTGAAGTCAATGAGGGGATTAAAACTACTGGCAATACTGTTGAAGATTTACCCGATGGTTTTCCCCTCGATGGTGGTGGCTCTAACCAAAGCCCGGTCTATTACACGGCAAATGCGAGTAATTCAAATGTTATTTGGTCGGGTGAGGTTGTTACACTTTATACCGACAACTATTTGCGTTGGGCAAACAGTGAAACGCTTGAACAGGTTAATCGCACCCGTTTAGAAATAGCACAAGATACCGTTACTGATTTAATTGAATCGGCACCTTCTGTTGATTTTGGTTTACAAGTTTTTAATTATAACCATTCTGGCGAATTTGTTCGCGATGGCGGCAGAATTGTTTTTGGTATCCAAGAAATGACCGCAGCAGCTCGCGCTGAATTAGTAAATATTATTGATTTAGATATTGATGGTGAAACGAATACGCCATTATGTGAATCACTTTATGAGGCTTCGCGCTACTTTGCAGGTATGTCAGTAGATTTTGGTGATAATGATTCAAATTATGATGGTAATACTTATCGTGGTAATACACCGCCAAGAGATGACTCAATTGAAGATGATGAGGGTGTTTATCAATCACCCTTTAATTCATGTACTAATGAAGTTTATGTGATTATGATTACAGATGGTGAACCGACTAGGGATCTTGCCGCTGACACTTATATTCAAAGCTTACCTGATATCGGCCTACCGTTTGACGTTAACGGTACTAATAACTATTTAGCGGCACTTGCGGGTTGGATGCACACCCATGATTTACATAGCACCTTACCTGATGTGCAATCATCAACACTCTTTACGATAGGGTTTGGCCAAGATGCTATTGATGATGCGGGAGCGTTATTACGTGAAGCTGCAAAATTGGGGGGTGGTCAATATTACCCGGCTAAAGATCCCAGTGCCTTACTGGCTTCACTTCAATCGGCATTAACCAATATTTTGGAAGTGAATACCAGCTTTACAGCCCCTTCGGTTGCCTCAAATAATTTTGATAGAACCGAAACTTTAGATTCAGTTTATTATGCGATGTTCGTTCCTGATCATGGTGCAAGGTGGCAAGGAAATTTAAAAAAACTTAAAGTGACCGATGGCCAGCAAGTCGATAGAACGGGTGCTGGTGCTATTGATGATAATGGCAATATTTCAAAAAATGCCAAAACCTTTTGGAGCACAGATACCAATCCAGATGGTAACGATGTTAAAAAAGGTGGCGTAGCTGAAATGTTACGTACTAAATCTACACGCGTTATTGTCAGTGATATTGGGGTTAATGGTGCCTTAATGCTACTAACACGAACGAATGCCGAAACATCCTACGGTGACGAAGCGACGCTAGCAAGTGAATTGGATACTGAAATTGATGACATTGATGGCATGCTCAATTGGGCCAAGGGAATTGACGTTGATGATGAAGACAACGATAGTTCAATCACAGATATCCGTAGTGATGTTTTTGGTGATCCACTGCACTCTAAACCACTAGTTATTAATTATGGTGGTGCAAGTAATGATCAAGATATTCGCATAATCGTTGGCACCAATGCGGGTGTTTTACATATGTTTGACGATAACGGTGAGACGGTTGATGAAAACTGGGCTTTTATGCCTAAAGAATTTTTCTCAAAAATAAAAGCTTTACGTGAAAACTTTACTTCATCAGGTAAATCATACGGCATAGACGGCCCTGCCGTTTCATACTTGCTGGACGTCAATGGTGATGGGTCTATTGATAGTACAAGTGGTGATAAAGCATGGATATTTTTTGGTTTACGTCGTGGCGGTTCTTCATATTATGCTATGGATGTTAGTGACCCCGATACTCCTAAGTTATTGTGGCACCTAGATGCAAGCTCACCAGGATTTAGCCATTTAGGACAATCATGGTCGCAACCTAAAATAGGATTTTCAGCGCTTAATATAGAAAATGGTACACCAAAACCTGTACTCTTTTTCGCTGGCGGATATGACACAACTAAAGATAACTTAACCGTTGGTGCAGATGATACCTTAGGCCGAGCTGTTTATATGGTCGATGCAGAAACAGGTGTACTAAAATGGAGTTTAAGCCCTGATGCAACGAGTGCAACTAATACTCAATTTACTGGGATAACTGATAGCGTGCCTTCTAGCCTCGCTATCTTAGACAGTGATTCTGATGGCTTAACCGATCGTCTTTATTTTGGCGATACCGGTGGAAATTTTTGGCGTGTTGATATGCCAGGCAATGCTCCCTTTAGTGGAACATCGCCGTGGACTGCTTTTAAATTAGCTGAGTTGGGTGGAACAACTCATGCGACAGATCGCCGTTTTTTTAGCGAACCTTCAATTGCTAGAACGTATATTTCAGACACGATAGAAACTACATCAGTTGATGCTAATGGTACTAGTTCAACCGTGGTAACAAAACAGGAAAGACCCTACGAAGCGATACTTATTGGGAGTGGCGACCGATCAACACCTGCGGCCAATGATACTGACGATAAATTTTTCATGATTAAAGATGCCAATATTGTAACCACATCATTTGTTGCTTCACCTACCCACCCACAATTGGCAATACCCGCGGCTATTTTAGCGACAGATCTTTATGACTATACAAACAACCCATTTGGCCAGGCATTAACTGCCGACAATCTGCAGACACTTGAAATAAACGTCGGTAATAAAAAAGGTTGGTTTATGGATTTCGTTGGTGATGGTGAGAAAAATACGGCTTCAGCCATTGTTATTAATGGCGTTGCTTACTTCACTTCATTTACGCCTGCCGCGGTCTCTGCTGATCCTAACAGTTGTGAATTAAGTGATGGTTCGGGTATTTTATACGCGGTGGACTTAGCGCTTGGCACGACTGTCTATGACTGGAGAACATGGGAAATAGCGGCCGGTATTCCTGATACTCCTTCAATTATTATAACTAAAGACCCACAAGCGCCTCAAGAACCTTGCGAAGGCGATTGTCCGCCTGATGAAGAGGAAGCAGAAGTCATTGCCACGATAAAACTATTAGCAGGGAAAATTATTCCGTTAGGCGTTAGCCTAGAAACGTCAAGAATTTACCTTTATGTAACGGAGTCAAATTAATGAGAGTGAGTAAAAATAAGCGGCGAGTTAAAGGTTTTACTTTGCTTGAGCTAATGATATCGGTTGCTATAGTGGGTATTCTAGCTTCGATTGCTTATCCTTCATATATTGATAATATTTCAAGGGCAAATCGTAGCGAGGGCCAACGTGAATTGTTGCGCTTAGCAAGTTTGCAAGAGCAGTATTTTATTGACCATCGAGCATACACCACAGATATGAAAAAATTAGGTGCGTCTGCAGACCCTTATATTACAGACTCGGGCTTTTATAGCATTGATGCTGTGGTAGTTGGGGTAACATATACCCTTAAAGCTACGGCGAGAGGTACGCAAGCGACTAATGATTCTTCTTGTTTAACCTTATCGGTAACCGATAGTGGTCAGAAAACAGCAACATCAACCAATTGCTGGGAGTAATATGATGAAATTGTTATTTAAGCATTGCTTAGCGCTCAACTTACTTTTTGTAAGTCTACTTGTTATAAGTATTGATAGCGTGGCAAAGACGACAGACAAATCGACAAAAATTAAGATTAAATGTCATGTTGAACTAATGGGCGGTAACGACATTATTCATTTTGGCATTATTGGTTCTAATAAACTGGCAAAATATCCTGATTGGTTAGTTGGTAAAAAAATAGCGACTGGCTTTTCAAAGCAAAAGCAGCAAGTTCATCAAGTAAAAGAATGTGTAAAATCAAATGATGATTTTTCCAATGCGCTTTCAAAAAAATTAGATGAAAACACTGCTCGTTAAAGAGGAGACTTAGCTGCAAGTAATTTCATTGCCTGAGCGGTCTTCATCAATGCCGTCGCTATCTGTGTCTGAGGTAACGTATGAACGTC
Source organism: Colwellia sp. BRX9-1 (assembly GCF_014077195.1). Lineage (NCBI taxonomy): Bacteria > Pseudomonadati > Pseudomonadota > Gammaproteobacteria > Alteromonadales > Colwelliaceae > Colwellia > Colwellia sp. BRX9-1. The sequence goes on along the minus strand of NZ_JACGVM010000027.1, from coordinate 10,033 downwards.
CAGAGGTAGTTACTGTAATACCTCTGGACTTGGCCGGGTAGTCTTTTGGACAATATTTAAATGGGCTAGCACTAACGCCACCTGTGATGTTGCCTGTAGGTCTGTATATAATGCTATCTTGGCCGTACTGAAGTTTGTCATTAGTTTTTATTTTAGCCTTTACTGCAACTATTCTTTCGTCAGAGGCGGGTTCATAAGTTTTATCGCCATCTATATCAATAAAAACACTGACTTCGTTTTGCCAATTAGTATCACAACTATTACTTGCATTAAGTGGGCACAAGGTAACCGATTGTTCTGCATTTATGGCGGTATTTCTTGCTGTTAATAGTAGTCTTTGTAAATGAGAAATTTCATTGTCGACGCGTGTTTCAACTAAAAAACTATTGAAGTTTGGTAGCGCTATCGCCATTAACGTTGCCCCAATAGCGATAGTTATCATCAATTCAACGAGTGTAAAGCCCTGTCGCTTGTTGTTTGATTGCAAATAATCATACTTCATAATATAAGCCTTAATTTCTTGTTATACCCATGAGAGCAATTAGTTAGTCTTATGGGGATTACATCATATTCAAAACTGTGTGAGAATATTTCAAGATAATTAAGTTATATCACTTAAGTCACTCTTTCGCTAGGTTGCTGTTATCGATATCAGAGCTTGTTATTATTGAAATGATAATAAGCTCTATACCTTTTAAAAGCGCTTGTTGTCATAGATTAGTGACAGCTAATGATTCGACCGCTACGATTTTCATCGGCTCCATCCATATTTTGGTCGCTCGATAAATAAAACCGCCCAGCGCCTGAAATGATAATTCCTCTTGATTTATTACTGTGTGATTTTGGACAATAGCGGAAAGTACCATTACCTCCCCACACTGCGAGCCGTCCACTGGGTGCGTAAATTAATGCTGTTCTGCCTTGAGCATACTGTAATTTATCGCCTGACTTTATGGCTGATTTTATTTTTATAATCACTTCAGCACTTGAGGCATCAAGCGCTTTGTTCTTATTATCATCATAGAATACAGTCAGCGTTTTATGCCATTCGTTTGAGCACTGATCAGAAGGGGTAAGTGGACAAACAGTAACAAAACGTTCCTGATTAACCGCATGATTTCTTGTTAATAATAATAGGCGATGTAAGGCTGTGATCTCTTTATCAACACGTATTCTTATCCTTAAATCTGCAAACGTAGGAACAGCTATAGCGGTAAGAAAAATTAATATAGCTAGCGTGATTAAGGTTTCAATGAGAGTGAAACCCATTATTTTAAACGATAAGTATGACATAACATTAAGCCGTCCGTTGGCTAGAGTAGATGTATTACTAGGTATAGCTGTTAACGTTAAATTTACAAGTTTAGCGCTTACAAGTTAAAGTTAATCGTAGATTGTTGGAATAGGTAATCGCTTATGTTGGGTTTTTTGATAAATATTAATGATAAGTGCTTGCACCTCTGCTGCTACTGGTTTGCCTTCCAAGAAATCATCTAACTGCTCATAACTGATACCTAATGCATCTTCGTCAGTTTTTCCCGGATCCAATTCTTCAAGATCCGCGGTTGGAGCTTTATTAATTAATAAGTCTGGCGCACCTAAATTTTCTGCTAATAACCGTACTTGGCGTTTAGATAAACCAAATAAAGGCGCTAAATCACAGGCACCATCGCCCCATTTAGTGAAAAATCCGGTAATGTTTTCTGCTGAATGATCTGTCCCTAAAACAAGTGCGCCAACAATACCGGCAATATGATATTGCGTTACCATTCGGCTTCTAGCTTTGGCATTACCTTTTGAAAAATCGATTTTTGCATCGTCTGCCGATAAGATATTTGCTTGGTTAAGCGCGTTAAGCGTTTCAATGTGAATTCCATTAACGGCATTCAAAATATTGGTTATTACACTATGTGTCGGTTGAATAAAATCCAAAGCGAGCTGCGCATCTTCTTCATCTGCTTGCACGCCATAAGGTAAACGAACCGCAATAAATTGATAGGGTGATGTCGAATTATTATTAGCGATTCTTTCTTCAGCATTGAGCTCATCAATAGCAAGTTGTGCAAGACGTCCACAGGTAGAAGAGTCGACACCGCCACTAATGCCTAGCACTAAATTTTTGAGTCCGGCAGCCTTAAGTGTTTTTTTGATAAATTCAATACGGCGTTTTATCTCAAACACAGCATCTATTTGAGGTAAAACTCTCATTTCATTTATGATCAATTGCGGATCCATTCAACTTCCTTTGATAGTTATTTGATAAGTTAAATTATCCTAGTGTAACGTATACCTGTGATACTTCAATATATAGGTAACCGGTATTGGCTAGTTTGTTCAGTATCTGAAATTTAAATGACTTACAACAAATATAGCGCTTGGGTTTATTTGATATAATTGTGTACAATTCAAAGTATATTTCGCGGTTAATGGATAACAACAATGAAAAAAATAGAAGCAATTATCAAACCATTTAAAATGGATGATGTGCGTGAAGCATTAAGTGAAATTGGCATCACAGGCATGACTGTTTCAGAAGTAAAAGGTTTTGGCCGACAAAAAGGGCACACTGAGCTCTATCGTGGTGCAGAATATATGGTTGATTTCTTACCGAAAGTAAAATTAGAAATTGTTGTCACCACAGAACAAGTTGAGCGTTGTGTTAATGCTATTATAGAAACAGCGCAAACCGGTAAAATTGGTGATGGAAAAATATTTATCACTGATGTTGAGCGGGTGATCAGAATCCGAACGGGTGAAGAAGATGAAGCCGCTATTTAATTTTATCAGTTAATCCCATCATAAAAAAAGCCCATTGAGTATTATATCTCAATGGGCTTTTTATTAATTTAAACCTTATTATTGATAAGGCAAATTTTTATAGCTTCTATTTCAATGCTAATAAACAGTTAAAACTTAACGAGTTAAAAACTTATTATTTGGATAATTTGCTGCTAAGACTTGCTTCGCATTAATTTTTAAATCCATTAAATCTAACTTGTCGTAACACTCAATCATAATCTCTAAGGCTTGTTCCACTTCCTGGCTAGGCGAGAAGTATTCAACAATGTACTTACCACGATTTGCTGCTGAGGCCCAAGCATCACGTTTCATATAAAAACGAGCTACTGTTAATTCATACTTAGCTAAACGTGATTTTATACCAATCATACGTTTGCGTGCATCAGCGGCATATTTGCTTTGTGGTAGCTCAGTCAAAATCGTTTTAAAGTCTTTGAATGCTTCGCGAGCAGCTGTTGGATCTCTGTCTGAACGATCAATGCCTGCTAATTCTTGAAAAAGGTTCTCTTCAGTTGAAATATTGATTAACGCTCGCATGTAATAAACATAATCAAGATTGACATGATCAGGATTTAAACGCAGGAAACGATCCGCCAAAGCAATACCTTGAGCTGAATTACCACTCTTATAATAAGCGTAAATTAAGTCTAATTGCACTTGATGAGAGATAGGACCAAATGGAAAGCGTGAGTCAATTGCTGATAAAATCTGGATAGCTCGTTGATATAAGCCACTATCAAGCGCAGTTCTAGCATCGGTGAACAATGCTTGTGCTGACTTGTCTGGTACTTTTTCAATGTCGGTTTTGTTTGATGATGAACACGCCGCTAGCCCTAATGAAAGCACTAGTATTATCATTTTTATTGTCAAATTTTGCATAGACTTTGTTATCACTACTTTGTTTTAGTTAAAGGTATTAGTTAAATAAATATACGCCCTTTGCAAATTACTTAATGTAATTAATAGAGCAAAGAGGTAAAATAAACACTGGCATTCTAACCTAGCATACTTGCCTTGCACAGCGCTAATTCATAGTAAATTTATAGAGAGTTAAATAGAAATTTTAATGGCTGAAATAATTCAACATACAGATACGGTTCCTGAAACTTGTTTAGGTAAACGATTCGACCAAACATTAGCTGAGATGTTCCCTGAATATTCTCGTTCTCGCATAAAAGAATGGATCTTAGCAGGTCACGTTACTTTAAACGGCGCTATTTTGATAATACCACGCGAGAAAATGTTTGGCGGGGAAGTGATCAAAATATCAACTGAAGTTGAAGGCGACGTGCGATTTGAACCACAAAATATTCCTTTAAATATTGTTTATGAAGATGACGATATTATAGTTATTAATAAACCTGCTGGTTTTGTAGTTCACCCAGGTGCAGGTAATCCTGATGGCACGGTGCTTAATGCTTTATTGTATCATTGCCCACAGCTTGATGTTGTCCCTCGTGCCGGCATCGTCCATAGACTAGATAAAGACACAACGGGTTTGATGGTTATTGCTAAAACAATTGCAGCGCAAACAAACTTAGTCGATGCTATACAAGAGCGTGAAATAACGCGTGAGTATGAAGCGATTGCTAATGGTCTAATGACAGCTGGTGGTATGGTTGATGAACCTATAGGTCGCCATTCAACCAAAAGAACACACATGGCTGTTAGTCCTTTTGGACGTCCATCGGTAACGCATTATCGTGTAATGGAAAAATTCCGTTTACACACACGTTTAAGATTACGTCTTGAAACGGGTCGTACACATCAAATTCGTGTTCATATGGCGCATATAACCCATCCATTGATTGGAGATCCTAATTACGGTGGTCGTCCACGTCCTCCTAAAAATGCGACAGAAGATTTGCGGGATTTACTGCGTAGTTTTAAGCGCCAAGCATTACATGCGGCAATGTTGTCATTATTTCACCCTATAACGGGTGAAGAAATGACTTGGCATGCACCTATTCCAGAGGATATGGTTAATTTAACAAATGTTTTGCGTGAAGATTCGAAAATCAACGCAACAGACGACTATTTATAACAGTCTCTACAATATAGAATGGCCAGTACTAAATGTACTGGCTTTTACTACGACAAGACTCCATCCTCAAAAAAAATCGTTATCCTCTAATCATAGCCATTCTTCAGTATACGGCCAATTTAACTTGGGCGAACATGTTGGTGATGACTTGGTTAATGTCAACAAAAATAGAGCTTCGTTACTCGCATACTTACCGCTTAATACAAAAATTCAATGGCTTGAACAAGTTCATGGTAATAAAGTTGTGACCATAGAATCTTATTCAAAAACGCCTTTAGTAGCTGATGCGATAATCACTCGGCAAAAGAATATTGCTTTAGCCGTGATGACCGCTGATTGTTTACCGATATTATTAACTGCAATAGACGGCAGTGAAATTGCTGCGATCCATGGTGGTTGGAAACCCTTAGCTAAAAATATTATTACCAATACCGTCAATAATATGAAAACAGATAATGAAAATATCATTGCTTGGTTGGGGCCTTGTATTGGTGAATATGCTTTTGAAGTAGGGCAAGAAGTAAAGTGTGCCTTTGAAAGTCAGTCAGAAAAATTTGTATCGGCTTTCACTGCTATAAATGAACCATTAGCGCTGGAAAAACATAAAGGTAAATACCTAGCCAATTTAGCAATGATAGCAAGAATCCAACTAAATACGCTCGGTATTAATAAGGTTCATCATTTAAACCATTGTACCTATTCTAATGAACAGCAGTATTACTCTTATCGACGAGATACCATTACCGGACGAATGGTTTCCATCATTTGTCGAAAATAAGTTTAAAAAACAAACTAAATCTTATTTCAAATCAAAAGCTTTTCATTTTGTTCCTTGAAAAATTTCAATTATATCCTTATCTATAAGGTATAAAAGAATATTTTTCTTTGTTAGGCAGGAGAGCCTCATGCGTTTAGACAGATTAACCCAAGCATTTCAAGTCGCTATTTCAGACGCACAGTCAATAGCATTAGGTCGGGATCATCAATTTATAGAACCCGTGCATATCATGTTAGCGCTATTAAATCAGAACGCGAGTAGCATTATACCCTTATTGAAAAGTGCAGGAATTAATGTTCTTTCACTGCGATCACAAGTCGAGACGGTTATAGAACAACTTGCGCAAGTTTCTGGATCGGGTGGCGACGTACAACTTTCTTCTGCTATGGGGAACTTACTTAACCTCTGCGATAAGTTCGCACAAAAAATGGGTGATAAGTATATATCTTCTGATGTTTTTATCCTTGCCGCTATTGAAGACAAAGGAAAACTAGGCCAAATATTAAAGTCGCTTGGGGCAAGTGAACAACGTGTTCAAGATGCAATATTACATGTGCGTGGCGGTCAAAAAGTTGATGAGCCTAATGCTGAAGATGTTCGACAAGCACTTGATAAATATACGGTGAACCTAACAGAGCTTGCCGAGCAGGGCAAACTAGATCCCGTTATTGGCCGAGATGATGAAATACGTCGCACGATACAAGTTTTACAACGTCGTACGAAAAATAATCCGGTATTAATTGGTCAGCCAGGTGTTGGTAAAACAGCCATCGCCGAAGGGTTAGCACAACGTATCATTAATCATGAAGTTCCTGAAGGGTTAAAAGGTAAGCGGGTATTGTCATTGGATATGGGTGCTTTGGTTGCTGGCGCTAAATATCGTGGTGAATTTGAAGAACGTTTAAAGGCGGTATTGAGTGAGCTAGCCAAAGAAGAAGGGCAAGTCATTTTATTTATTGATGAACTTCATACTATGGTCGGTGCAGGTAAATCTGATGGCGCGATGGATGCTGGAAATATGTTAAAACCAGCACTTGCCCGTGGTGATTTACATTGTGTCGGCGCGACAACATTGGACGAATATCGTCAATATATTGAAAAGGATGCAGCCTTAGAGCGTCGTTTTCAAAAAATATTAATTGAAGAACCTAGTGTTGAAGATACGATTGCCATATTGCGCGGTTTAAAAGAGCGTTACGAACTTCATCATAGTGTTGATATTACCGATCCAGCCATAGTTGCCGCTGCTACTTTGTCACATCGTTATATCAGTGATAGACAATTACCTGATAAAGCGATTGATCTTATCGATGAAGCGGCTTCTAGTATTCGTATGCAAATAGATTCTAAGCCAGAAGACTTAGACCGATTAGAGCGGCGTATCATTCAACTGAAATTAGAACAACGGGCATTAGAGAAAGATTCAGATGAGGCTTCTAAAAAACGTTTAGGACTTATCTCATTGGATCTGAGCGTTTGTCAGACTAATTTTGATGAGTTAGATGAAATTTGGAAAACCGAAAAGGCTGCTTTACATGGTACACAGGCTATTAAAACAGATCTAGAACAAGCTCGACTTGACTTAGAGGCTGCCCGACGATTGGGCGATCTTAACCAAATGTCAGAATTACAATATGGCAAAATACCGGAATTAGAAAAACAACTCGACTTAGCAAGCCAAGCAGAAATGCAAGAAATGACGTTATTAAAAAATAAAGTCACTGAAGTTGAAATTGCAGATGTATTAAGTCGAGCAACGGGTATTCCTGTTTCTAAGATGCTTGAAGAAGAATGCGATAAGTTACTGCAAATGGAGGATAACTTGCATCAGCGTGTAATAGGACAAAACGAAGCGGTTATCAGTGTTTCGAATGCTATCCGACGTTCAAGAGCTGGGCTTGCCGATCCAAGCCAGCCGATAGGATCGTTTTTATTTTTAGGTCCTACTGGTGTGGGTAAAACCGAACTTACGAAAGCATTAGCCCATTATCTTTTTGACAGTGAAGATGCACTTATTCGTGTCGATATGTCTGAATTTATGGAAAAACATTCAGTTTCTCGATTAGTGGGGGCTCCTCCCGGATATGTAGGGTATGAAGAAGGGGGCTATTTAACTGAAGCTGTTCGACGCAAACCTTATTCTGTTATTCTTCTTGATGAAATTGAAAAAGCGCACAGTGATGTTTTTAATATATTATTACAAGTGCTCGATGATGGCCGTTTAACGGATGGTCAAGGGCGAACTGTTGATTTTAAAAACACTGTTATCATTATGACTTCTAATATTGGCTCTGATCACATTCAAAAATTTGCTGATGACGGTCAGTATGAAGAAATGAAATCTAAGGTAATGTCAGAAGTGAGTTTACATTTTAAGCCTGAGTTTATTAATCGCATTGATGAAACAGTTGTTTTTCATCCATTAATATCACAACAGATAGAAAAAATAGCAGCAATACAAATTGACGGTCTGAGAGATCGTTTAGCAGACCAAGATATTAAGCTATCAATTAGCCAAGAAGCACTTGCGCTGATTTCTTTGGCTGGATTTGATCCCCTATTTGGAGCAAGACCGTTGAAAAGGGTAATTAGACAAAAAATTGAAAACCCATTAGCTCAGAAAATATTGTCGGGAGCCTTTAAAAACAAGGCAGAGATAAGTATTGAAGTCAGTGACGGTGAATTAGTTTTTACGCACTAACAAATTTGTATTATGGCATTTCACTTAAAGACGCACAGTAAACTTCTGTGCGTTTTTGGTTTATCGCTAATTGCTGTTGTTTCTCTGTTTTTGTTAATATCTGTTTACTGCCTTCTTCATCCGTATATTGGACCTTATCAAAAGCCATTAACATGGCAATATTTTCTTGTGCCTTTAGACATTTTTCAGGTCTGTTTATAGTCGCCGTGAGGTTATCTTGATTTTGTTGAGAAATCACATCGTCATCTGAAACTAGCGGGTTGGTAATAATGTCTGCGCGACTAGTTACACTTGACTGATTAGACACTAAAAATTGGGTGTACTCATCACCAACAGGTTGATGTTGACTAAAATGAACAACATTGTTTTCATCTACCCAGCGATAGACCATTAGTTCACTCGCCGAACAAAAGCTAAAATAAAATATCAGCCCAAATAACAGAATACGAAAACTCATTGGTCACCTATTAACTATATAAAGAAAAATCCTAATACTTTATATAACAATACAATTGGGACTTTACAAATTATAACGAGGAATTATTATGCTATTACTCTCTAATATACCGATGATAGTTTTTTATGTTAGATTTGATTAACTATACCTATATATTTTTAAACAAGCGTTGTAACAATAATGAATGATAAAAAAACAAATACCAGTACTCCTTCGAAAGGTATTTACCTATTACCTAACCTATTAACAACCGCAGGACTTTTTTCTGGTTTTTTTGCCATAGTTTCCTCAATGAATGGTCATTTTATTAGTGCAGCTGTAGCAATATTCATTGCCATGATATTTGATGGTTTAGATGGGCGCGTTGCTCGGATGACAAATACACAAAGTGAATTTGGTGCTGAATATGACAGTATGGCTGATATGGTCTCTTTTGGTATAGCCCCCGGACTTGTCGCTTATAACTGGGCGTTATCGAGTTACGGAAAATTTGGTTGGTTAGCCGCTTTTGTCTTTGTTGCCTGTGCAGCACTTCGTTTAGCACGTTTTAATACGCAGGTGGGTATTGCTGATGCACGCTTTTTTCAAGGTTTAGCAAGCCCCGCGGCCGCGGCAGTTATTGCCAGTTTGGTCTGGGTTGGTGCAGAATATCAAATAAATGGCCAAGACTATGGCATTGTTGTTGGCATTATTACTATGCTTGCAGGATTATTGATGGTCAGTAACTTTCGTTACAACAGTTTTAAAGAAGTCGATTGGAAGGGGAAAGTTAATTTTTTTGTGGTTTTGCTCATTGTACTCGCCTTCGTCATTATCGCTTCTAGCCCAGAGAATGTTTTACTTATCGTATTTGGCTTCTATGCTTGCTCGGGGCCGTTTACGACTATCCGCTCTGTTAATAAGTTAAAATTAGAAGATGTCGTCGGTGATGACAAAGATGAAGACTTTAATACGGTTGATAACTCGAAAGATAAATAACAGCAGTAATTAACTGTCTGTAGCACCAGCTTTGTGAGCAAAAGGCATTAGTTGTTTGATTAAACCACAATAAAAATACAGTTTGTACGTTAATCGAGCGAATAAGCATTTATTTCAAAGTTATTACAAAAAAGGGTTGACGCCCAGCGAGAAATGTCTAGAATGCGCTCCAGTTCCAAGGGGTTCAGTCAAAACGAACCACGAAAGAGCTGTTTTGATAAGTTATCTACATCACTTTAGAGTAAAGTAGTTAACTTAACGTTTTATAGATAAGGT
>NZ_JACGVM010000044.1:0-3015 GCF_014077195.1 Colwellia sp. BRX9-1 | reverse complement strand
ACGAAATTACTTGCTTCATTCTATGCGTTAACTCACTTAATACTAAAAGTGAATACAATGGTTCTGAAATTAATGAACAAGGATCAGTGTATTTAACTTGACGTGGGGAGTCATACCAACGCCTAGTTAAGCGGCAAAAGTGTGAAGCGGAGCGGAACCAACCAACTGTAATTTGTCCCGCTTAAACAGCTTTTATGTGCACTTTATTACCTGTACGGGTGAATTACAATACTCTAATTTCCCTATTAATTCGTTATTATCTGCATAGTTAGGACAATTACCAATAGTAACAGCATAAACGCTACCATTTGGTTGTATCTCTACATCGACAAAAGATGCAACAAGCCTGTCTCTTAATTGACGACTCCAAGTAAAATGATAATTGGTATTATGGGATTTTAGGAATGATCTGTCTGGCGCGTTAAACTTACTAGTAAAAGAAGTTAAAGCCATATCCTGAGTCTTTACATTTATACTCGCAGACCTTGCTGTCCAGGAGAACGGCCAAGATCTGGTGATATCTACAGATATTTTGCATTCTCCAAGCTCCGAGGTACGCGATAGTTCAGAAACTATTTCTGCATATTCAATGTTCTTTAAACTACTTGAGCCTGCTTGACTAAGCCAAACAAAAAGAATAACTATTGGAATCAATATACGATTCATGATGAATACGCCTCACGTCCTGTGTACCTAACGCCCAATTAACGGGTCAAAATAGTTGGCTAAAATGTTAAACGAAGTGAAAAAGCCAACTATCATTTGTCCTGTTTTAACGACTTGTTATGTTTACAGCACTATCTACAAATTATAATAAGCACCAACAAAAAAACCATGTTGTTTGAAAGCATTTATATATCCTGATAGAGGAATAGATAAACAAGCGCTGAAATAATCATTTATTTTATATGTACCTTGATCTTTCCACCCATGTTCAAAAGCTAATTGTATTGGCCCTTTAATTGGATGTTCTCGTTGTATATCTGTTAGTGGGATTGAAATAAAATAAGAACCATTATTTGAATTAACAATATCCTTGAAAGTAAATGGTTCTCCGAACTCTTTAGCTCTAATTGTATCCTTTAGAAAGTCAACATAATGCCCTGCTTTTTCTTTACAAATATTAAACCTAATATGCTTTGAGGCTACCTTTATTGCATCACTAGGCCACTTATCCTGCTGGTACGAATATTTTGCAGATAAAACTAAAATATCTCTGTCGTAAGGGCTTCCCATTTCTTCCAATTTATCAGGTGTAAAGTTCTCTATTTCTTGAGGTAATTCATCAATGAACTTTACAATATTATTGTTAGCAAATGATTGGGAAGATAAAGTTGAGATTGTCATGCCTAATAGCAATGATATGTGTAATTTATTTAAATGATTCATAATATCCTTATTATTTAACTATGATGGTAATTGAATGTAAACATAACGCCCCATTAAGAGGCTTCTAATTGTGGGTTAAAATGTGAAGCGAAGCGGAACCTAGCCAACTGATAAAAGTCCTGCTTAAATCGCCTGTTATGTGCCAGATAAACACCAAACAGCAAATTCATTACCACTAGGTTCAATAAAGTGAAAACGACTACCACCAGGGAATGAGAAAATTGGAGTAGATATTTTGCCACCAAAAGACTCTACAATTGATTGAGCTTGCTCCAAATCATTCGTTTTCAATACGAGCAAGGCAGAACCGTTTGAGGTTACTGATGATAAGTCCGATTTATAAAAACCACCGTCCAATCCTTCATTTGCAAAAGCAGTATAATCGGGACCGTAATCTATAAAACTCCAACCAAAGGCATTCTCAAAAAACTTTTTTGTAGCTGGAATATCTTTAGCAGGAAACTCTACATAATTTAACTTTAAATTTACAGGCATAACCTAAATCCTTTTTGGCACATAACACCCAATTAACGGGCAAAAAATAGCGAGCTAAAATACGAACGAAGTGACAAAAACCCGCTGTTTATTGTCCTTGTTAAATGGCTTACTATGTAACTATTTAACCGCTACATGGACTTCTATTTCATTTCCGTTTGGGTAATACTCGAAATCCGTTGTATAAAGCCTTATATGTTCTTCTTTAACGTTAGAAAAATAATTCCAAACTTCTGTCCAAGCATCAATAGCTATTTGAGGCATTTCGCCTTTATGCGTAAACACAAGATATTTTGCTTCAGGAATAGTTATCTTTTCCATATTTATATTCGATGGAAAAGACGTTCCGTCAAAACCAGCAAGAACAGTAAACTTTCCTGTGTGGTCTGATTCATAGTTAGAATATACACCATATACTCTTTCGCCACTTTTATAATCCACTGGAACCGATTCATCAAAAGCTTGCCACAAAGCTCCTATTTTACCTTTATTAGGATCCATCTCTGTTGCGTTGTCAGTTCGAATACTAAGCCCGTTAATAGTTTTTTCTGAAACAAATTTTAATTCCATCACGATACTCTTCTAGTTACATAACGCCCTACTAAGCGGCTAAAAATAGTTGGCTATAATTTGCAAGGTACGAGCAAAACCAACTGTTTGTGTCCGTATTGAGTTGCTTATTATGTGTTTACTTTGACCTTGTAACCGCCAAAAAACCAACATAAAGCAGTACCTATAAAGATAACAGGTAGCAAAACAACAATTTTAAATTTTGAAACTTCAATGTGTAAATCAAAATAATTTAATGCATCGTTAACATATGGAAATAATGAAAACATAACGAGTAGAGTAATTATAAAATTGAAATATACAAAAGCATTAGCTTTCAGATGAACATTACAGTTGATACACCTTGTTGAGAATGCATTTCTAGCTCTGATCCAAGCTGTAAAATTGATAGCTCTTTCGTTGCAATTTGGACAATCCATAGTCGATACACCTTAAACACATAGACACAATGACTCCCCACAAGGTGCTAGCCTCTAAATGTGGGTTAGTTTTACAAACCAGAGCCATAATATATGTGTCAACATTATCAAACAGAGGCTAGCATGATAAAACATAACATAC
>NZ_JACGVM010000062.1:0-879 GCF_014077195.1 Colwellia sp. BRX9-1 | reverse complement strand
GTTAAACCCCTTCCTGTCACTGAAATGACTCAATAAACAAAAACCATATAGACGGTGCCTAGCGGCTCAGTCCAACAGGACATTTATCTCTCATGCTTCGACAAGAGATAAATGCTTAATTGTTATATTTACCGTAAACTCTAACTTTGGATTACAAATCATGTATGAGAAACAAAAAAGAATTCTTTATGTAATTGCCATATTACCCACGTTTATATTATCAGGAATACTTTTTCTAAATTCTATTATTACGGGTGAAGTTGCGGCTTTAGAGTTTAAAACAGTAACAATTGCATCATCAGAATACGAATATTACATGTGGATTTTGGTTCAATTCTTAGTAGTGCTTTACTTTTTAAGGTTCATATATCTGATTCTAAAAAATGGACATAAGAGTAAAGCTGGCAATAATAAGTAGTAAATATAACAAGCCATTCAAGCAGGACTTTTAACAGTTGGTTAGGTTCCGCTTCGCTACACATTTTAACCAACAATTAAAAGCCTCTTAATGGGGCGTTAGGTGTAATCGCCACTTCGTTTTATTGTTTAAAGCATTTGCCAATTTAAGTAGGGCGTTTATGTTTTCTTAATATGTTTTAGGTGGGTTTCGCCAAGCTCTACGTCACTTTCGCCAATATAGTCTTCGGGCATTACCTAAAAACAAAATGTCCTTGCTAATTGGCTTTTCATTGCTTGGTGTTGTGGCTCAAAATCTAGCAGTTGTGTTTATAAAGTGTCGAATGTAATATTAACATTCAGTGTTTGCTTTAAGGTTTTGTATTTACAGAAATACTTCACCTAACAAGCAATTCAAACGGACAAATAACAGTTGGCTGTCGTTCGTTCCTCACTATTTTAGCCAACTATTATTTGCCGCTT
>NZ_JACGVM010000055.1:0-1544 GCF_014077195.1 Colwellia sp. BRX9-1 | reverse complement strand
CTTATAGTTGGACCAATCCATTTATCAATCGATTAGTTTACTATATTTGATAAGTGGAATATGCCTCTGTTGGTTACGAATATTGAACGGCAAACATCCAATGTTTCTAACAAGACGTTCGAACCAACAGAGCTACTCGCTTCAAAACGCATACTCAGGGATCGCCTACGACGACTATCTATAAGACCTGCGAGAAACGAGACTTAAGCACATTCCATCTATAACTTTACTCGCTGGAGCATCAAAATGAAAGCATATAACGTCGATGATTTCGCTGCACTTATTGGTATCGATTGGGCTGACAAAAAACATGATATATGTGAGCACCCAAAAAACACCAAACAATATCACTACACCATTATAAAACATAAACCAGAAGCGCTTCACAAATGGGCAATGGAGCTTAAGCTGCGTTACCCAGATCAGAAAATTGCTGTTGTGTGTGAACTTAAAAAAGGTCCCTTAATTTATGCGCTCGCAAAATATGACCACCTCGTCTTATTTACGGTGAATCCATCCGCGGTCGCAAATTACCGCAAAGCATTCACGCCTAGCGGCGCAAAAAATGACCCGACAGATGCATTCATACAAGTTGAAATGATTAAACTTCACATAGATAAACTCTCAGTGATAGTACCTGAGTCAACATCAATGAGAGCATTAGCGCAACTGGTTGAGTATCGTCGTAATGTAGTACAAGATGGCGTCGATTTATCAAATAAAATAACTGCAACTTTGAAGAACTACTACCCTCAAGCGCTTGAATGGTTTAAAGAAAAAGATACCTTAATCTTTTGTGATTTCATCAGTAAATGGCCATCGCTCACCGCGGTTAAAAAAGCCAGAAAGCAAACCTTATTAGACTTCTTTAATCGTCACAACTCACATTATGAAACTGTCAATAATGCTCGATTACTTAGCATTAAAGAAGCCGTTCCGTTAACCGAAGATGAAGGCGTAATAGCCCCTAATCAACTGTTAGTGGAAGTGCTTATCACACAATTCAAGGTGTTACTTATCGGTATTGAACAGTTGGATAAAGCAATAAAACAGCTGTACAAAAAACAACAAGACAAGGCTATTTTTGATAGTTTACCTGGCGCAGGCCCACAACTAGCACCGCGCTTATTAGTCGCTTTTGGGCACAATAGAGAACGTTATACGGATGCTTCACAGATGCAGAAGTATGCGGGTATTGCACCCGTTATTGAAAGCAGCGGTAAAAAGACATGGACACATTGGCGGTACAGTTGTCCTACTTTTTTAAGGCAAACGTTTGTTGAATGGGCTGGTTTTTCGATACGATATTCATTCTGGGCAAAAGCTTATTATGAGCAACAAAAAAGTAAAGGTAAACCACATAACAGCATAATAAGATCGCTTGCTTTCAAGTGGATAAGAATAATATTTAGGTGCTGGAAAACGAAGATGCCCTACAACGAATCAAAATATTTAGAAGCATTAAACCGAAGAGGATCGCCACTGTTAAAATTTGCAATAAATAGCTAAATTTTACTAGTTGTCCACCTCAGGGCGTGTTGTTA
>NZ_JACGVM010000050.1:0-1895 GCF_014077195.1 Colwellia sp. BRX9-1 | reverse complement strand
GTTACAGATGGTGCTGGTGATACCGAAAGTTCTACGCTAACAATTTCAGTAACTCCAGTTTCAGATTTAAGTGATGATAATGAAACCGTTTCTGTCGCAGAAGATACAACCGCCACAGGCAATGTGTTATATAATGCTGAAACAGCAGATGGTCCAATGACCGTCACTAGCTTTACTGTCGGTGGTAATACATATAGTGCAGGTGATACCGTTACTCTCACTGAAGGTGAGTTAACTTTAAATACCGATGGTAGCTATACCTTCACACCCAATGACAATTTCAATGGTGCTGTGCCAGTGATCAGCTACACCGTTACTGATGGTGCTGGTGATACTCAGAGTTCTACCCTAACTATTTCAGTGACACCGGTTTCAGATCTAAGTGATGATAGTGAAACTGTCACAATAGCAGAAGATACAACAGCAACAGGTAATGTCCTCGATAACGCAGCAACTGCAGACGGTCCATTAACTGTCACCAGTTTTACTGTTGGTGGGAATACGTACAATACAGGTGACACGGTTACTCTTACGGAAGGTGAGTTAACTTTAAATACCGATGGTAGTTATACCTTCACACCTAATGACAATTTCAACGGTGCCGTGCCAGTGATCAGCTACACCGTTACCGATGGTGCTGGTGACACTCAGAGTTCTACCCTAACTATTTCAGTGACACCGGTTTCAGATCTAAGTGATGATAGTGAAACTGTTTCTGTTGCAGAAGACACAACTGCCACGGGCAATGTTTTAGACAATGCAGAAACTGCCGATGGTCCAATGACCGTCACCAGCTTTACAGTTGGTGGGAATACGTACAATGCAGGTGACACGGTTACTCTTACGGAAGGTGAGCTCACCTTAAATGCAGACGGTAGCTACACTTTTACACCGAATGATAACTTCAATGGTAGCGTACCCGTTATTACTTATACAGTTACCGATGGTGCTGGTGATACACAGAGCTCTACCTTAACAATTTCAGTAACTCCAGTGTCTGATCTGAGCGACGATAATGAAACTGTCACTGTTGCAGAAGATACAACAGCAACAGGCAATGTTTTAGACAATGCTGAAACGGCAGACGGTCCAATGACCGTCACCAGCTTTAGTGTTGGTGGGAATACGTACAATGCAGGTGATACGGTTACTCTTGCGGAAGGTGAACTCACTTTAAATGCAGACGGTAGCTACACTTTTACACCCAATGACAATTTCAACGGTGCTGTGCCTGTTATTACTTATACCGTTACTGATGGTGCGGGTGATACACAGAGCTCTACCTTAACAATTTCAGTAACTCCAGTGTCAGATTTAAGTGATGATAATGAAACCGTTTCTGTCGCAGAAAATACAACCGCCACAGGCAATGTGTTAGATAATGCTGAAACAGCAGATGCTCCAATGACCGTAACGAGTTTTACTGTTGATGGGAATACGTACAATGCAGGTGACACGGTTACTCTTGCGGAAGGTGAACTCACTTTAAATGCAGACGGTAGCTACACTTTTACACCGAATGACAACTTTAATGGTGCTGTGCCAGTGATCAGTTACACCATTACCGATGGTGCTGGTGACACAGAAATTTCAACTTTAACAATTTCAGTAACACCAGTGTCAGATTTAAGTGATGATAGTGAAACTGTCACGATAGCTGAAGATACAACCGCCACGGGCAATGTGTTAGATAATGCTGAAACAGCAGACGGTCCACTAACTGTCACTAGCTTTACAGTTGGTGGGAATACGTACAATGCAGGTGACACGGTTATTCTCACTGAAGGTGAGTTAACTTTAAATACCGATGGTAGTTATACCTTCACACCTAATGATAATTTCAACGGTGCTGTTCCTGTTATTACATATACAGTTACCGATGGTGCTGGTGACAC
>NZ_JACGVM010000078.1:0-408 GCF_014077195.1 Colwellia sp. BRX9-1 | reverse complement strand
GACAGTATATTTGCGGTTTTGTTATCGATAGCGCCTCGTTTGTCTGCTCTTATTACGCGACCTGTTTCATCTACAAGGGTTAAATAGTCCTTCAAGCTAAAGCGGATACCGGAGGTTTTCTCTTGATGTTCATTGCCAGTAAGAAATTACTATGCCACCCATAATTACTTTCCGCAGTAATTACTATGCCACCCATGATAATGCTGCACAATAATAAGGCACTGAAACACAGCTATCCATTGGCCAACAACAATGTATGTATTTCATCTTGTAAGCCTTTGTATATCGATTTTTATAGATGTTGATTAAATGAGTGAATTTCAGGCAAGCTTTACTTCTCCCCCAAGGTAGCTGTATTTTTCTTGCTGTCTTAGTATGTAGTTATGTTTACGCGCTATTCAAACAAGC
>NZ_JACGVM010000037.1:0-9265 GCF_014077195.1 Colwellia sp. BRX9-1 | reverse complement strand
TCATTATCATCACTTAAATCTGAAACTGGAGTTACTGAAATTGTTAGCGTAGAACTTTCGGTATCACCAGCACCATCTGTAACGGTATAAGTAATAACGGGTACAGCACCGTTGAAATCATCATTGGGTGTAAAAGTGTAACTACCATCAGTATTTAAAGTTAACTCACCTTCAGTGAGAGTAACGGTATCACCTGCATTGTAGGTATTCCCACCAACCGTAAAGCTTGTAACAGTTAAAGGACCATCGGCTGTTTCAGCATTATCAAGGACATTGCCTGTTGCTGTTGTGTCTTCAGCTATTGTGACAGTTTCACTATCATCATTCAGATCTGAAACCGGTGTCACTGAAATAGTTAGGGTAGAACTCTGAGTGTCACCAGCACCATCGGTAACTGTATATGTAATAACAGGCACAGCACCGTTGAAATTATCATTAGGTGTGAAGGTATAACTACCATCGGTATTTAAAGTTAACTCACCTTCCGTAAGGGTAACCGTATCACCTGCATTGTATGTATTCCCACCAACAGTAAAACTCGTTACCGTGAGTGGACCATCGGCTGTTTCAGCATTATCAAGCACATTACCTGTTGCGGTTGTATCTTCTGCAACAGTGACAGTTTCATTATCATCACTTAGATCTGAAACCGGTGTCACTGAAATAGTTAGGGTAGAACTCTGAGTATCACCGGCACCATCTGTGACGGTATAAGTAATAACGGGTACAGCACCATTAAAGTTATCATTCGGAGTAAAAGTATAGCTACCATCGGTATTTAAAGTTAACTCACCTTCAGTGAGAGTAACCGTATCACCTGCATTATACGTATTACCCTCAACCGTAAAACTCGTTACTGTTAATGGTCCATCTGCTGTTTCTGCGTTATCCAGGACATTACCTGTAGCGATTGTATCTTCTGCTATCGTGACAGTTTCACTATCATCACTTAAATCTGAAATCGGTGTTACTGAAATTGTTAAGGTAGAAATTTCTGTGTCACCAGCACCATCAATAACGGTGTAGCTTATCACTGGCACAGCACCGTTGAAATTGTCATTGGGTGTAAAAGTGTAACTACCATCAGTATTTAAAGTTAACTCGCCTTCAGCAAGACTTACCGTTTCACCTGCATTATAAGTATTACCATCAACAGTAAAGCTGGTGACAGTTAATGGTCCATCAAGGCTGTCAGCGTTATTAAGCACATTGCCAGAAACTCCTGTATCTTCAGCTGTTGTGACAGATTCATTGTCATCATTAAGATCTGAAACCGGTGTTACTAAAATTGTTAAACTAGAACTCTGTGTATCACCGGCACCATCAGTAACGGTGTAGCTGACTACAGGCACACTGCCATTGAAGTTATCGTTCGGTGTAAAAGTGTAACTACCATCTGCATTTAAAGTGAGTTCACCCTCAGCAAGAGTAACCGTGTCACCTGCATTATAAGTATTACCATCAACAGTAAAGCTGGTGACAGTTAGTGGACCGTCTGCAGTTTCAGCATTATCTAACACATTGCCTGTGGCGGTTGTATCTTCTGCTATCGTGACCGTTTCACTATCATCACTTAAATCTGAAACTGGTGTCACTGAAATTGTTAAGGTAGAGCTCTGTGTGTCACCAGCACCATCAGTAACGGTATAAGTAATAACGGGCACACTACCATTGAAGTTATCATTCGGAGTAAAAGTGTAGCTACCGTCTGCATTTAAAGTTAACTCACCTTCCGTGAGGGTAACCGTGTCACCTGCATTGTACGTATTCCCACCAACAGTAAAGCTGGTGACAGTTAGTGGACCATCTGCAGTTTCAGCATTATCTAACACATTGCCTGTGGCTGTTGTATCTTCTGCTATCGTGACCGTTTCACTATCATCACTTAAATCTGAAACTGGTGTCACTGAAATTGTTAAGGTAGAAACTTCTGTGTCACCAGCACCATCAATAACGGTGTAGCTGATCACTGGCACGGCACCGTTAAAGTTATCGTTCGGTGTAAAAGTGTAACTACCATCAGTATTTAAAGTTAACTCGCCTTCAGCAAGACTTACCGTTTCACCTGCATTATAAGTATCACCATCAACAGTAAAGCTCGTTACCGTGAGTGGTCCATCTACGCTGTCGGCGTTATTAAGCACATTACCAGATACTGGGGTATCTTCAGCTGTTGTAACAGATTCATTGTCATCATTAAGATCTGATACGGGTGTTACTGAAATTGTTAGAGTAGAACTTTCGGTATCACCGGCACCATCTGTGACGGTATAAGTAATTACAGGAACAGCACCATTGAAATTGTCATTTGGTGTAAAAGTGTAACTACCATCGGTATTTAAAGTTAATTCACCTTCAGTGAGAGTAACCGTATCACCTGTATTATAAGTATTCCCATCAACGTTAAAGCTGGTTACGGTTAATGGTCCGTCTGCAGTTGCTGCATTATCTAGAACATTACCAGAGACTGCTGTATCCTCAGCTGTTGTAACAGATTCATTATCATCAATAAGATCTGATACGGGTGTTACTGAAATCGTTAAGGTAGAACTATCCGTATCACCTGCACCATCAGTTACGATGTAGCTGACCACGGGCACAGCACCATTGAAATTGTCATTGGGTGTAAAAGTGTAACTACCATCGGCATTTAAAGTGAGTTCACCTTCAGCGAGAGTAACGGTATCACCAGCATTATACGTATTCCCATCAACAGTAAAACTCGTTACGGTTAATGGTCCATCTGCAGTTGCTGCATTATCCAAAACGTTACCAGAGACTGCGGTATCTTCAGCTGTTGTAACAGATTCATTGTCATCAGTAAGATCTGATAACGGTGTTACTGAAATTGTTAGCGTAGAATTATCGGTATCACCTGCACCGTCAGTAAAGGTGTAGCTGACCACGGGTACACTGCCGTTGAAATTGTCATTTGGTATAAAGGTGTAACTACCATCGGCATTTAAGGTTAACTCACCTTCAGTGAGAGTTACCGTATCACCTGCATTGAAAGTATTTCCATTAACAGTAAAGCTGGTTACGGTTAATGGTCCATCTGCAGTTGCTGCATTATCTAGAACGTTTCCAGAGACTGGGGTATCTTCAGCTGTTGTAACAGACTCATTATCATCAATAAGATCTGATACGG
Organism: Colwellia sp. BRX9-1; assembly: GCF_014077195.1. Classification (NCBI taxonomy): domain Bacteria; kingdom Pseudomonadati; phylum Pseudomonadota; class Gammaproteobacteria; order Alteromonadales; family Colwelliaceae; genus Colwellia; species Colwellia sp. BRX9-1. The sequence continues at coordinate 6,117 of NZ_JACGVM010000037.1, read as the reverse complement.
GTGTTACTGAAATCGCTAAGGTAGAACTATCCGTATCACCTGCACCGTCAGTAACGGTGTAGCTGACCACGGGCACAGCACCATTGAAATTGTCATTTGGTGTAAAAGTGTAACTACCATCGGCATTTAAAGTGAGTTCACCTTCAGCGAGAGTAACGGTATCACCAGCATTATACGTATTTCCATCAACAGTAAAACTCGTTACGGTTAATGGTCCATCTGCAGTTGCTGCATTATCCAAAACGTTACCAGAGACTGGGGTATCTTCAGCTGTTGTAACAGATTCATTGTCATCAGTAAGATCTGATACAGGTGTTACTGAAATCGTTAAGGTAGAACTATCCGTATCCCCTGCACCATCAGTAACGGTGTAGCTGACCACGGGCACAGCACCATTGAAGTTATCATTGGGTGTGAAGGTATAACTACCATCTGCATTTAAAGTGAGTTCGCCTTCAGTGAGACTTACCGTATCACCTGCATTGAAAGTATTTCCATTAACAGTAAAGCTGGTTACTGTTAATGGTCCATCTGCAGTTGCTGCATTATCCAAAACGTTACCAGAGACTGGGGTATCTTCAGCTGTTGTAACAGATTCATTGTCATCAGTAAGATCTGGTAACGGTGTTACTGAAATTGTTAGCGTAGAACTATCGGTATCACCCGCACCGTCAGTAACGGTGTAGCTGACCACCGGTACACTGCCGTTGAAATTGTCATTTGGTATAAAGGTGTAACTACCATCTGGATTTAAAGTGAGTTCACCTTCAGCGAGAGTAACCGTATCACCTGGATTAAAAGTATTACCATCAACAGTAAAGCTCGTTATAGTCAGAGGGCCATCTGCAGTTTCAGCATTATTAAGTACATTGCCAGAAACTGAGGTGTCTTCAGCTGTTGTAACAGATTCATCCGCATCAGTAAGATCTGATACGGGTGTTACTAAAATCGTTAGAGTAGAACTATCCGTATTACCTGCACCATCGGTAACGGTGTAATTGACCACGGGCACCGTGCCATTAAAATTATCAGCAGGTATAAAGGTATAGCTACCGTCTGCATTTAAGGTAAATTCACCCTCTACTAAATTAATTGTCTCGCCCGCATCGAAAGTATTACCATCAATGCTAAAGTTAATCACACTTAATGGGCCGCCTGCGCTGGCACCATTATCTAGCACATTACCTGTGGCTGATGTATCTTCTGCTACAGTGACATTTTCATCAGCATCAAATAAGGCAAAGTTATCATTATTATTTTCGTTATCTAAATCACCGGGTAAAACAAAAATATTATTTTGTTCTGTTGTATCGTATCCAGCCTGCGCTAACGTTTCATCGCCTGTTCTGTTTACCGTGGCAAAACTTGTACCTTCATTACTAGTAAGACCAGCAGTTGTTTCAGGAAGCTCTGCATCAATATCAGCATCAATTAAATCTTGAATTGCTGAAATTTCATTCTGAATATTATTGATATCTTCACTATCAACACTTTCTGTATTGTTATCAGGAGAAATTATATCTACACGAATTTCATTTACCGACTCAGCTTCGTAGCTGTAGACTTTATGCTGACTTCCATCAGCATAAGCTAATAAAATTTCACTGCCTTTGATTAAATTAAGAACGGCGCCTGCTTTAACGACATCACCAACTTGTAATAGAGTATCTACAGCCACATCGGTGTGAATTTCACCTTTAACATTAATGACTTGTGCACTTTTTGGGTTGGTATAGTTTTCCATAAACAACTTCCTAATGATTTGGCTTACCACATACTCTAGACAATCTAAAAATACTGCAGCTGATTGATAACTGTAAACATACTTATGGGGTTACATATTACAAGTATTTAGACTAAAGACAATGTATTTTAGGTGGTCTTCTAATGAATTGATTAACAGATAAATTAAATAAAAAGATTAAGTTTTAATACAGAAATATTATAAAACTTAATCTTACAATAATGATTCAATGTATAGGGTCTGTATCTCAGTTAAATAGATGTTATTTATAGAGATAATACATGCAAAATAGATATTAATGTTCTGTAACAATGGCGGTATCGAGTGACACCGCCTTGATTATGATAATAAAATTATTAGTTTTTGAACCTACGAGAGACTAATCCAATTAAAGCAAGTGAGAAAATAGCAATTGTTGATGGTTCGGGCACTGAAGTAGTCACTGATTTAAATACATAATTAAAGTATATTCCTTCAAACGCTCTATCATAAACGTATGCTGAAACATCACCCTCAGCGTCATAACCAATACCACCAGCTAGATTAGTTGCTCTGGCTTGATCGTATGATGTAACACCAGCTATTCGATATTGCTGGTAAAAAGCTTCTTTATTAACAATATAATCTTCAATATTAGTATAGTCAGTAATTACGTTTGTACTTAAAGCGTATGATACTGGAATTGTAGGTTGACCAAAGATAAATTCTGCGGCCTCAATACCATTATAAGTAGCAGGTTTAAGACTATAATCATCACCACCAGTTATATCAAAAGAACCTATATACTCCCATTGGATTCCAGTATCGTCAGAATAAAGATCACCAATAATTAATCCCGCATTTGCTCTATCGGCAACAAAAAGAGATAACACACAAACTACAACAATATTTATGATTTTAGAACTCATACAACTTCCTTAAGCCCTTAATGGGTTAATAATTTGATGTCGCATAACGACATTTACTTCAAGACACTTGTGGTATGCAAGATATACACCAAAAATAAAACCCTATTTAATTCAATGGCTAATATTCAAATATAAACTTCATTTTTGATAACTGTTAAAAAACACGACACTAAAGCATAACTAAAAAAATTATAATTTAATAACACCTTCGGTACATGATACCTGAATTAATAATTTATGCTAATTTTCAATTTTTATACCTTTCTCTTATGTTAGCAATAATAATATGTTGTGGAGGTAATACTTCTAACTCTCACAATTTTTTAGCCTAATTTTAAGCATTTTAAGAGATAGATAAATACACCACCAAACATTAGGGTAACCTAGTCGTTTAAGATCGATTGTAAATCCTTTCCTAACATTCATTTGTTCAACTTTCATATATTACTAAAATGCAAAAGCTTCGTGCGTTCATAACTTCTTGTTTATATACCCCTTGCTATAGAGATTTGAGCGCTATAAAACAAAAAACCATAATCTTTTAATTATCGGTTTTTCTATATTTTGTGTGAAGAATGGGACGTCTATGGGCACTGGTTTTATTCAATAAATTTCCACTAGAGTAAACTCATGATCATTATAGATAAGAAATTAAACAGATAAATTGTCTGTTTGATTTTTATGAAGTACTCCCTAGTTACTAAGAAGAGACTGTAAAGTTACCTATCAGTACTACTTTGTATAACTTTTTGCAAAAAAATCATATTAGGGCTCAATTACCTCAGTGGTGTTCCCAGTAATGCGCAGCATATTAGTCTTTTATTAAACCCTACTATTAGATTAACTGCTACAAACTAATCAAGGTTTAAAGTTGGTTTTAAATTTTGGACTTATCCACTACTTTGCTATTATGGCTGTTTTCATTTCCCTATTAAGGCAACAGCACTGCGTGGAAGTTTTTCAACTTAGAGATTATCAACAAGAAGCTGTTTCGGCGGTGCTTAAACACTTTCGAAAAACCAACGAATCTGCGGTGATTGTTTTACCTACAGGCTCAGGTAAAAGTTTGGTAATTGGCGAGCTTGCTCGGTTGGCAAAGCGAAAAATACTGGTACTCACCCATGTCAAAGAATTGGTCGAGCAAAATCATCAAAAATATGAAAGCTATGGTGTTACCGCCGGTATTTATTCGGCTGGATTAAAACTGAAAGAAACTCAGCACCAAGTCACGTTCGCCAGCATACAATCGGCAGCTCGCAATTTAGATGACTTTAGTGAGCCCTACTCCTTAATTATTATTGATGAATGTCATAGAGTTAACTTAGCCAGCACTGAGCTGGTTAAAGACGAAGCTAAAGGGGAGCCCAAAGAGCAAACACAAGAAAAAGCAAGCAAGCTGTCCAATACTAACCAGTATCAACAAATTATTGAAAAATTGATGCAAGTTAATCCCCATGTTAAATTATTGGGTTTAACCGCAACCCCTTATCGTTTAGGTATGGGCTGGATTTATAAAAAACATTACCGTGGTTTCATGCGAAGTGAAGAAAAACGACCTTTTGAGCACTGTATTTATGAACTACCCCTTCGTTACTTAATTAAACGCCAGTATTTAACCGAACCTAATTTAGTCGATGCCACCATAGAGCATTATGATTTTAGTCGCCTGCGAGCAAACGCCTCTGGTGAATATAGTCCTACTGATATCAATCATCTATTAAATAAAAATCCCCGGGTGACTCAAGGCATTATTGAGCAGGTCATTGAGTTAGGCTATAAACGTCAAGGTATTATGATATTTGCCGCTACAGTTGAGCATGCAAAGGAAGTCTTTAGTTATTTACCCGCCAAATTGAGTGCTTTAATTACCGGTGCTACCGACAATACTGAACGCGATAAGTTAATTAAGGCATTCAAGCGTAAAGAAATTAAATACCTGGTTAATGTTTCAGTATTAACCACTGGCTTTGACGCACCGCATGTCGATATGATTGCGATATTACGTCCAACACAATCAGTTAGTCTCTATCAGCAAATCATCGGTCGTGGTCTGCGTTTGAGTGATAACAAAAAAGATTGCTTGGTCATTGACTATACGGGCAATGATTTTGACCTCTATCATCCCGAAGTCGGTGAGAAAAAGCCGAATAGTAAAAGTCAGCCGGTGCAAGTTATTTGCCCAAGTTGTGAATTTCCCAATTTATTTTGGGGCATTTGTGATGATGATGGTTATTTAGTGGAACACTACGGCCGACGATGCCAAGGCCTAATTGAAGAACAAGGGTCAGAGAGCCAATGTAACTATCGTTTTGTATTTAAAGAATGCCCTCACTGCGGTGGTGAAAATGACATAGCTGCTCGTAACTGTTTACAGTGTCATGAAGTCTTGGTTGATCCCGATGATATGTTAAAAAAGGCACTGCAACTTAAAGATTCAAAAATTATTCGTTGCGCAGGTCTTAATTTAACGAAAGTTAGTGATAAGGGAGCTGATAAGTTAAAAATCACTTACCATGACGAGGAAGGCGTTGAACTCAATGAATCTTTTGACTTCACTAAGCCAAATCAAGTTAAAGCGTTCAATGATATCTTTTCTAAACGCCTTAGCGCTAAAATTAGTGTTCAGCTGGGCTCTACTGGATCGTTTGAAGTGACTACACTTGAACAAGCATTAAAGTTAGCTAACATATTGCCGTGTCCTGACTTTGTCATTGGTAGAAAACAAAAATTCTACTGGCGTGTCAAAAACAGACTTTTTGACTATCAAGGTAAATACCGAAAAGCCAATCAGCTCAAATAGACTCAAATAGACTCAAATAGACTCATAACATACTACATAATAAAAAAATGATAAGCCTAATATAAAAATGAACGCACAAACTTAACAAGATCAATTTTAAAATTAAAATTAATTAGTTATCTGAGTGTAAGGTAAAGGATATAGCAGTGCTATAAACACATGTTTAAAATTTCTAACTTTCAAAAAGCAAAAAACCGCTAATCTTTCGATTAGCGGTTTTTCTTTGTTTGGCGGTGAGAAAGAGATTTGAACTCTACTCGAAGGTTTAGTGCTATAAACCCTTATTTAAAATTTTTAGTTTTTAAAAAGCAAAAAACCGCTAATCTTTCGATTAGCGGTTTTTCTTTATTTGGCGGTGAAATAGAGATTTGAACTCTACTCGAAGGTTTAGTGCTATAAACCCTTATTTAAAATTTAACTATCAAAAAGCAAAAAACCGCTAATCTTTCGATTAGCGGTTTTCTTTATTTGGCGGTGAGAGTGGATTAGAACTCTACTCGAAGGTTTAGTGCTATAAACCCTTATTTAAAATTTTTAACTTCAAAAAGCAAAAAACCGCTAATCTTTCGATTAGCGGTTTTTCTTTGTTTGGCGGTGAGATAGAGATTTGAACTCTAGAAGGGCTATAAACCCTTGCTGGTTTTCAAGACCAGTGCTTTCGACCA
>NZ_JACGVM010000039.1:0-7006 GCF_014077195.1 Colwellia sp. BRX9-1 | reverse complement strand
ATAGCACTGTGGCACCACCTGATCCCATTCCGAACTCAGAAGTGAAACGCAGTAGCGCCGATGGTAGTGTGGGAGTTCCCATGTGAGAGTAGGACATTGCTAGGCTTCCAATTAGAAAAACCCGTAGCTGATGCTACGGGTTTTTTGCTTTCTGGCGTTTAAAAATACAGTATTTATACCTGTAGAGCAGTAGCGCAAACAGTAGTGTGACTTATGTTCGACATGCCCATGTGAGAATAAGACATTGCTAAGCTTCTATTTACAGAAACCCGATTCGAAAGAGTCAGGTTTTTTGCTTTCTGGCGTTTGAAAATACAGTATTTATAACTAATTCAGCAGTAGCGCCAACAGTAGTGTGACTTATGTCCGACAGACCCATGTGAGCCTAGGACATTCTAAGCTTTTATTTAGGTCGCTCTTTGCCATCCTTGGCAACGCGACATTAGTATATCCCTACACGTCAGAAACCCGATCCGAAAGAGTCGGCTTTTTTGCTTTCTGGCGTTTGAAAACTTAGCAGAATAACCCTTCATAATCGCGTTTGCCTAGTCAGCGAATTACATCCTGATGTACCACTGTAAATGACGACAAAAGCATTCATTGATTTAAGGTGGTGGTAAGAAGATCGCTATCTCAATAATATAAGAAGTAGTGATCACTTCGCGGTATTGTTGAACTTAAAATATTTAGAATATATTTTCTGATCACCTAGCCTTGTGTTATTAGTGATAAGTCTCAGTAATATCCAAATAGTGATGAAATTTAAAAGTTCACTGTTCCTAAATTGTTAAAAATATGTGATATTAATGCGTAATAAATTTAATTTATGGATGTACATTAGTGAGTAGTCTCCATATAAGCTGGTGAACTAAACCGCTTATCGGGGAGTACCAGCTCCCTGATATATCAATGCATCATAGTATTATGCTTATAATTGATAATACTTAATAAAAATAACCAAACTAGGAATGTCATTAATGGATAATTCAGGGAAAGAAATAGTAAAGTATGGAATTACATTTGGAACAGCTCTTTCAATTGCTATTTCATGGAGCGTAAATAAGTCAATCTTATGGGCAATTCTGCACGGTTTTTTGTCTTGGGCTTATGTGATTTGGCATGTATTGACACGATAAAAAATTATTGAATGGTGTTAAGTTCTACTTAATTATCATTTAGTTAAAATGGCTTATTTTGAATGTGTTGATACTAACAAAGCATTCAAACGGATAAAAGACAGTTGGCTGTTTCACTCCGTTCGCTATTTTAGCCAACAATTTCGCGCCGCTAGTTAGGCGTTAGACATTTAAGGGAATTTGGTGCAAAAATTCATCGTATTATTCAGAGGGATCAATGTGGGGGGCAATAATATATTACCGATGAAAGAGCTTGTCCCGCTTTTGGAACAAAGTGGCTATGAAAGTGTTTCATCATATATCCAAAGTGGCAATATCGTTTTAAAAAGCCCTAAAAATCCAACAGAGCAAGTGCAAAGTATTATATCCAAGAACTTTGGCTTTGCTCCTGCGGTTTTCTCTTTAGAAGAATCTGTGTTCTCAACATCAGCTTTAAATAATCCATACAAAGAATTTGAAGGTAAATTTGTACACTTTTACTTTTGTAAAAATAATATCAACCTAGTTCAAGATAAGTTAAATAAATATATATCAAGTTCTGAAGAGTATACAGTTAAAGGTAATGTCCTTTATTTATATGCACCTCAAGGCATAGGTCGTTCAAAACTAGTAGCAAATGTAGAGTCTTGTTTAGGTCAAAGTGCGACAGGTAGAAATCTAAATACTATTAATAAAATTAGCACTATGCTAAAAAATGCATAACAGGAACTTCAAACGGAAAATATAAAGTTGGCTGTATTCACTCCGTTCAACATTTTAGCCAACTATATTTTTCGCCTAAGTGGGCGTTAGCTATCTAGGAGTATTCATGAATTGGTTGAAGCTTTCAAATGACGAAATATTGGAAATAGTTAATCCTATAATGGATAACCTTATGGATGCTTCCACTGAAATTGACCATGAAAAGCATGTGCGAGACTTCAGTGACAATATGAAAAGTATCGTCACAAAAGAAGAACTTGAAAAGCAGTGCAAAGCATATCAAGAAACTCTTGGTTTTTTTACAAAACGAGAGTTGGTTGGTGTTATTAGAAAAAAAAGCGACGTAAGGGTTTTCTGGAAACAAGGGTATTCAAAATCAGATGACGAGTTCCTAGCTTTCGTTCACATAATACAGCGCAATGGAACGTTGGAAGTTGTAAATGCTTCTGTATCATAGTAAAAATAGTAAGTTATTCAAACCCACGCTAAAAATTGTTGGCTAAGTCCGCTTCGCATCACATGTTAGCCAACTATAAAAAGCCTCTTAATGGGGTGTTAAAAATCTAAATAAAGTAACGGAGTACGCTATGAAATTTATTTATCTAATGCTACCAATACTGGTATCTCTTTCCGGTTGCAACCAATCGGACTCTGACAATAATATTGAAGTATATATAAGTACAGGGGAGTTACAGTGTCAGGATAATGGTTTATCAATATCATTAACTAAGAGTTATCTGCAAGAAGCCGGTATTGAAGTTAAAGCTGAAAGTTGTGGTAATTTAATACTGGTTGATTTCCCCTCAGTCTGTGGAGGGGGAACAGGAAAGTTACATGTGTTTACTATTCACGAAAACCATTCGCAAACTGCTGAAAATATAGGGTTTACTATACCTGATAGTACAGTTGGTGGTGGTGATTATGCCAAAGTCGAGTGTAGTGATTAACGATTTATAAGTCATTCAAGCAGGACAAATATCAGTTGGCTTTTGCTCCTGCGTCGCTATTTTAGCCAACAATTATTTGTCTCTTAATGAGGCGTTATGAGGTTTTTCAAATTGAGAGTATTATTTCTGATTATATGCACACTACTTTTTAGTGGATGTTCTGCTTCTGGAGATCGGTTTAAAGGTTTTGAAAATACAGCTGTAAATAAGAGTTCTTTATATATTTATAGGCCATCTAAATTCTTTCAAGGGGGAACTTGGCCAACCATTTTTATCGATGGCAAAGAAAAGTTTTCTTTAAAAAATTCTGGTTATGTCTTAACTCACCTAGAGCCGGGGGCACATGAGATAAAAATAGGTTCAACCTCATTTCTAGATAATTGGATTTTTGGAGATGTAATTGGAAATATTGATATGGAAAAAGGTAAGACATACTACTTAAGGTTCGATATAGAATTTCAAGATGCAACATCAATGGGGACAGTAATGTCATTTTCGGGGGCTGCGGGATTAATTGAAGTTAATAAAGAACAAGCTGCAAACGATTTAAAAGTACTTAATTCGAGTATGTAACCTCATAATAAGCCATTAAAGCAGAACTTTTAACCGTCGCTAGGTTCCGCTTCGTTTGATATTTTAGCCAACAATTAAAAGCCTCTTAACGCGGCGCTATGCTACTAAGGAAAGTTAGTGTTTAAAATTATAGTATTATTATCAAGTTTATTTCTTGCTTCGTGTGCGACTGTCGCACCCATTGTAAATTCGAATAGCCCTATTAACATTTATGGTGTAACGACACTCCCTCCACAAAATGGAGATTGGGTGGTTATTACTGCTTCAGGCTATCAATCATCTCTTGGGAGTAAAGGCGTTAATGAAAATGAATCGCAAGTTGTAAATGTTTCTATATTTCAATTGCCAAGTTTAGATTCAGATAAAAAGTTTCTAGAATATATTGTTAGTTCGAGAGCATCGGCCCCAAATACGGGGCGATTTGAAAACAAAGAAAACACCGAAAACCTTTCATCACTTAATGGTGCTGTTTGTGTTAAATACCATTCAATATCTCAAGATACTAATGCTAAAATTCAAGGAGGCAAAGCCTCAATGTTATTTGAAAGTATTGGCTATAATTGCCAACATCCTAAAAAAAACACAGTAGGTGTAAATATTGAGTACTCTAGTCGTTACTTTGTAGATACTGGATATTCAACATTACAAAACGATAGTGATGCGTTTTTTAATAATATTCAGTTCACCGAGTTTTAATAGCATAAGCCATTCAAGCAGGAAAAATAACAGTTGGCTATATACTCCTTCGTTGTTTATTTTAGCTAACATTCATTTGTCTCTTAATAGGGCGTTAGGGTATAAGGTCACAATTTATGGATATTATTCAAGTTGATGGTTTAGACGTTTTAACTTCTTCATTTAATTCTTATGACGAATTAATAAATATGGAGTTGCAACAAGATCAGATTAGTGACGTTTTCCCATATAAAGGGAATACGTTAAGCTATGCATTTGTAAAATCAGGCATATCACTTGGTTATTATAAAATATTATCAGCAAAGCGATTAACATCAAAAAAAACATCGTTTACTCTTCATAAGCAATAAGCCCTAACAATAACTCGAACGGAAGATACAGTTGGCTGTTTTCACTTCGTTTTCCATTTTAGCCAACTATATTTTTTGAGAGGTTTGAGCATTGGTCCCATATTTACTAGCTGGATTATCTATATTAATTGCGGGTGGCGTTCATTGGAAACTTCCTAACTCATTTTGGCAAGCATCAATGTATTCAACTCTGGCCATTGTTGTAGTATCACTATTATTTATTTTTGTTTTTCAGTCTAATTACCTAGGCTTAGACGAAAATACAGCCGAAACGGCTAATATTGGTGTAGCAGTTTTACTCGTATCTGCACTTGTTTCATTTTTTGGTTTGTTAGTCTCTTTAATGGTTGGTTATTTTCTAAAAATAGTGAGATCGTCGGTATAAAAACATCACCAGAATTTAAACAGGGACAAAATACAGTTGGCTAACGACCGTTCTAATATAATTGGGTGGCATAACCGATATCATTATTGCGTTGGACTACTTTTATCTACTTATATAAAAGAACTTCAGAGACACCATGCCAATAACAAAGCTACAAGCCAATATAGACCGACGATAAATTGTCAGCTAGTATAGGTTTTCATAAATTTCAGTTAACAATGATTATCCTTTTAACGAGGTGTTATCTTATCCCTGCATTAATTCAGCTCAATATATTTTCGACACAGTAAAAAAGCATCAATTTTCCGGGATAATACTAGAGAGAGTGTAATGGCAAAAAAAGCTATAGTTATAGGCGCTACCGGGTTAGTCGGTCGGGCGATAGTTGATCAACTCGTTAGCAGTGACCATATTAGTGAAATTATTACACTAACACGTAGGTCTTCCCCACATACATCAACAAAAGTTTGTAATCAAGTCGTGGACTTCGAACACCTCAATAATTACATCACACTATTTCATGCGGACATTTTATTTTCATGTCTTGGTACAACAGTTAAGCAAGCGGGTTCAATCGTGGAACAAGGTAGAGTAGATCTTGATTACCAGTTTGAAGCAGCACAATTAGCAGTAAGCAACGGTGTTAATCACTACCTACTCGTTTCTTCTGCTGGGGCTAATGATCAAAGTAATAATTCGTATCTGAAAATGAAAGGTCTTTTGGAGCAGAGAATAAAACAATTACCCTTTAAACGTATTAGTATTTTTCAACCGTCATTACTACTTGGTCAACGAACAGAATTTCGCTTAGGTGAAAAAATGGCTAGTTGGTTCATGCCTATTTTATGCATTATACCCTTGCTACGACGCTTCCGCCCGATAACGGGTGAGCAAGTAGCAGCAAGAATGGTCTTGTCTAGCCAGGAGCTTGGTCCGTCAATAGAGATTTTTTGTCTTGATGAAGTTTTTATTTAGTGATCAACAGCATTATACATAGGTAGACTTATTACCAGATTAATAATTTTTTACTAATAAACAATATTAAGTAGGGAGTAGGTTAAGCGCCGGGGATAATGAGTTAATCGTCTCTTGTAATAAGAGTGTATTAGGTGTCGTTAATAGTCTGCTTTGTCTATGTAAAAGCTAATAACACAAGCTAGATGCCAAGTACTTGATTATTACTGTCAGCATTAACAGAGTTAAATGTCATTTTAGTGACTAGCGGGTTATAAAAACTAATATGATTGACCTTAATATATCGAAGCACATATATAACAGGAACCTGAGTTTAAAGGGTTAGCCCATCAAAAGACTAACCCTCATATATAAACTATTTTCCTATAGATACCGTAAGCCCACCAACCATAGTTATGTGATCGATAACCTTAACTACATTATCATAATTTGTATTTGCGTGAGGGATCACAACAGCAGCAGATACTGGGTTAGTAGCCATATAATTTTCTATATTTGCTGGTAGTCTTTCAATATCTGTAATTCTACCATTTAAGGAAACAAGACCATTTTCATTTACTCTTATAAGTAACATAGGATTATTATTCTGATTAGGATTGCCGCCATCGGGTTTATTCACTAAGAAACCTTGTTCTTTAACAAATGAGGTGGTCACAATAAAGAATATTAAAAGGATAAAAACAATATCAAGCATAGGTGTCATATCTGCTTCAGCTTTTTGGTCTTCATAAAGTCTATTTCTTCTCATCCTGGCACCTCAATATTTGTTAGTTACATTCTACGAGTTATTTCGTATATCTTTTACATTAGTTCAAATTATCGATAAAACAATATAGATACGAATTTAATCGTAAATAAGTAAAAACAAAACGACTAATTAATAGGAGAGATGAGTAAATTAATTAAATATGCAGCACATCATATTGATATTTGTACGCTGAAGAATACTATTTGATCTTCGACATGATGAGTTAAAGTAAAAATAGGGCCAGATTTATAGTGCTTATAAATAGCTGTAGGGGAGTTATTAGTAGATATATGTTTTAATATCATCCTGTCTGCTTGTTTTTCATTCGAACAAACAAAAAGATGAAAATAGTGCTTGATAGTTTTTAGAAAATGTCTAGAATGCGCTCCAGTTCCAAGGGGTTCAGTCAAAACGAACCACGAAAGAGCTGTTTTGATAAGTTATCTACATCACTTTAGAGTAAAGTAGTTAACTTAACGTTTTATAGATAAGGT
>NZ_JACGVM010000067.1:0-675 GCF_014077195.1 Colwellia sp. BRX9-1 | reverse complement strand
TTATTACCTTTTACGGGCAATGAACATCAAGAGAAAACCTCAGGTATCCGCTTTAGCTTGAAGGACTATTTAACCCTTGTAGATGAAACAGGTCGCGTAATAAGAGCAGACAAACGAGGCGCTATTGATAACAAAACCGCAAATATACTGTCAAGACTTCACATCAGCGATGAAAGTTGGCTCAAACTCACCACAAACTTTGAAGGTATATTCACTGGCGCGGTCGGCACCGCAGAGCATTTGTGTGAATTTACTGAGCACGTAGGGTTAAAGCGAGCACACGGTAAAGCAAATGCACAAGCTTGTTTGAATAGCGCGTAAACATAGCTACATTCAAAAACAGCAAGAAAGCCACAAGAAAAAATACGGCTACCTTGGGGGAGAAGTAAAGCTTGCCTGAAATTCATTCATTTAATCAACATCTATAAAAATCGATATGCAAAGGCTTACAAGATGAAATACATGCATTGTTGTTGGCCAATGGATAGCAGTGTTTCAGAGCATTATTACTGCGGAGAATTATCATGGGTGGCATAGTAATAATCATTCTGGATAACGCACGGCTAAGACATCACATTTTGCCCCATGTAAAATAGCATTACAGGTAGATCCTAGTAGTAATTGCAAGCCATGTACACCATGACTTCCGGTGATAATTAAATCAACGTTTTCTTT
>NZ_JACGVM010000054.1:0-1561 GCF_014077195.1 Colwellia sp. BRX9-1 | reverse complement strand
TTTAAACAATAAAACGAAGTGGCGATTACACCTAACGCCACGTTAAGCGGCAAAAAATTGTTGGCTAAAATTGTGAACGGAGTGAAACAGCCAACTGTTTTTTGTCCGTTTGAACGCCTTGTTAGCTGGCATATGCACCATAAACAACTGCTACTGTAATTAAGGATAGAGCTAAACTTGACAGTTTTGCTAAAGCCTCATTATTAGTACCATTACCTTTGAATGATAACCACAGCAGACAGATCTGAGATCCTATTGTAATTATGAATGCGAATATAGTTGCAGCAAAAAGCGGCAACTCCCAAACAGTTAACGAAAACCCAAACATTAAACCAAAAAATACAGCAGCAAGAGACAAAGCTACTTCTGCAGATTTGTAACCCAAAATACTTCTAAGCACTGATATATGTGACACTGTTCTTCCAGCTACGAGTACGACAAGGCTCAAACTGAAGATTGATAATACAGCAATAAAATTAAAAGTTTTAGGTGCCGAATTTTCACCAATAATAGAGTTAATTTCTTTATTTAAGAGTGGAAATTCCAACCGATAAAGGAGACCAAGAACTGCACCTAAAATAAGGCACCAGCCTAATGAAGATAAAAACCTTAAGATTATTCCTTTAAATGTCCGTTCTTCCACGATACTTCCTTTGACAGCTAACGCCCTAATAACAGGCAAAAAATTGTTTGCTAAAATGTTGAGGAACGAAAACAGCAAACTGTTTTTTGTCCTTGTTGATTAGCTTGTTAACTGGATTATTACAACAATGACCATTAATAACAAATAGATATTGAATGCCCATTGCCCGATATAACCTATACGGTAAAGCCTTAACGCATACCGTTTAATATTTTTATTAGGAGTAGCCACAAATCCCTTTTTGAAAATATATTCACCATAACTTGTACGAATTTGGAACTTCCAACGAAACCGAATTTTTTCATAAAGCTCGAGATCAACAGCTTTAACTAACGGAAAAAATTTAAACCATAATACGATAGATACACTTAAGCATAAGGCAAAAATAGCCACGAAAAAAAGTGCAATGTTGAATATATGCTCCATGCAAGTTTTATCCAGTTAACGCCCATATTAAGCGGCAAATAATTGTTGGCTAAAATAGTGAGGAACGAACGACAGCCAACTGTTATTTGTCCGTTTGAATTGCTTGTTAGGTGAAGTTTGTTTGTAAATACAAAACCTTAAAGCAAACACTAAAAGTTAATATTACATTCGCCACTTTATAAACACAACTGCTAGATTTTGAGCCACAACACCAAACAATAAAAAGCCAATTCGCAAGGACATTTTGTTTTTAGGTAATGCCCGCAGACTATATTGGCGCAAATGACGTAGAGCTTGGCGAAACACTCCAAAACATATTAAGAAAACATAAACGCCCTACTTAAATTGGCAAATGCTTTAAACAATTAAACGAAGTGGCGATTACACCTAGACACAATGACTCCCCACAAGGTGCTAGCCTCTAAATGTGGGTTAGTTTTACAAACCAGAGCCATAATATATGTGTCAACATTATCAAACAGAGGCTAGCAT
>NZ_JACGVM010000080.1:0-390 GCF_014077195.1 Colwellia sp. BRX9-1 | reverse complement strand
GCTATTATATGCTCGGTCTCTCCAGCAGGTTCGATACACTATCACTTTACTTTAGACGAAAAAAAACCAATCCGAAGATTGGTTTATTTCTGCTTTTCAGCAAATGTGGTGGGCGCGGCAGGAGTGGAACCTGCGATCGGAAGCGGTTAGTTTCGTAGCGACTCTTCTATATAATATTTATTCTAGGTAAAATCTAGACGAAAAAAAACCAACTCGAAGTTGGTTTATTTCTGCTTTTCAGCAAATGTGGTGGGCGCGGCAGGAATCGAACCTGCGATCGGAAGCGGTTAGTTTCGTAGCTGCTATTATATGCTCGGTCTCTCCAGCAGGTTCGATACACTATCACTTTACTTTAGACGAAAAAAAACCAATCCGAAGATTGGTTTATTT
>NZ_JACGVM010000047.1:0-2358 GCF_014077195.1 Colwellia sp. BRX9-1 | reverse complement strand
TTTAAACAATAAAACGAAGTGGCGATTACACCTAACGCCACGTTAAGCGGCAAAAAATTGTTGGCTAAAATTGTGAACGGAGTGAAACAGCCAACTGTTTTTTGTCCGTTTGAACGCCTTGTTAGAAAAGCCTTTGCTCCAACTGTGCAACAACCTTATCTGAAGATTTACAGCCCGTTGAAAACTCACTACGACTAACAAATATTTTTTCTTTGGTGATTCCACCAGAGTTTACAGTTAACCAATAATGGGGCATTTCTTCCCAAGAGTTAAGCATAAAATAGTTACACCACAAATAACCGATATCTTTAGATAACAAAGTTGCTTCACCGTAATTCAAAATGACGCTACTTACGGGATCTTTTTTACCAGAAATATATTTTTCGATGACAATAGAATCCACATCAGAAGGCAATCCCTTTTGAGGGAATAAACCTAAAAATATATACCCTACAATTATCACAACAACTAGATACTTCATTGGCTTTCTAACGCCCCATTAAGAGGCAAATAATTGTTGGCTAAAATAAGCGACGAAGGAGCAAATAGCCAGCTGTTATTTGTCCTGCTTGAATGGCTTGTTAGCTGTGCATTACCCTTAAACTATTTTTAATAAATATATTAAAGGCATGGTTAAAGTAACAAAACCAATAAATAAAATTGAAGTACTACGCTCTGGTATTGCATGAAGTGTGAGAAATGGCATTTGTTTTAAAGACTCAAGTGTTGGAATAAATAAAATAGAGTAAGATTCGAAAGTTTTAAATTTATTAACAACATTAGCGAAAAACACCTTAACCCCTGCCACATAGAGTAAAACAAAAGTTGAAGCGCCTAATAGTTCTACTAGTGCCATTAACTCCATACTTATCATGACCTCTGGTCCAGCAACCAGAATAACAATTAACATAGCTAAGGTTTTCCAAACACTTTTAGAGCATTTTTCTTTTAACCGCTTTAACACCTAACTCTCCTTGTAAAGCTAACGCCTTGCTAAGCGGCGCAAAATAGTTGGCTAAAATGTGCGAGGAACGAAGCGCAGCCAACTGTTATGCGTCCGTTTGAGCAACTTGTTATGTGCAATTACTGCCAAAACCCCAATTCCCAGCCTGATAAAACAAACTGAAAAATCAATAAAACTGCTGTGAATAAAGCCAATTTCTTACGTGTTTTATAGCGTGTTATAAAATACCCAAGTAGTAATAAGTCGTAAAGAACTATAACAATTAATAACAATAAGGATATCCAACTTCCTAATGATAAGTGTGTTCCATGAATATCAAAAATATAGTCAAAAGGGACAATAAATAACTTGGGTTCTATACCAATCAAAATACCAAAGATTGGAAGAATGAAAAATTTGATATATCTACTCAAAGTCTGAAACCCATTTGCACATAACGCCCTGTTAAGGGGCAAATTGTAGTTGACTAAAATGTGAAGCGAAGCGGAACCAGCCAACTGTAATTTGTCCCCCTTAAACAGCTTGTTATAAGTATTATGCGCCTTGCTTATCTCTGACTTTCTTAAGAACAAACAATACAATTATATATACAAGGAAAATAGCTAAACTTAAAACCCATGTATAAGTTGGTTTAACAAAGCCACTGAAAGTCCATCCTTGAATGAAATAGCTAACGATACTTTCATAATTTTCAGCACCGTTAATTATTACATATGAAATAAGCCAACATATTAAATAAGAAACTGTAATGTAGATAACTTTATTCAAATCATACTCATAAATTTAAATACTTATAACGCCCCACTAAGAGGCTTTTAATTGTTGGTTAAAATGTGAAGCGAAGCGGAACCTAACCAACTGTTAAAAGTCCTGCTTGAGTGGCTTGTTAGCCGTGCTTTACACCAAATCTATTTCAGTGCTGATTAATGATTCCCCAACAGCCAAAACAATAAATCCAGGAATAATATGACACAAAATTAATGGAAACTCATTGATGACAGGACGGGTAGGAATAAAGAAATATGGATCTATTTTTTTAAAGTAATTATAAAAAGGCATCAAAACCGGCTTGATCCAGTTGTGGAAGTAAAACCCTACAACTGAAATTATTTGCACCTCGATTAATAGTGAGAACATTTCTAAACCGACAGCGTCTATGAAAGCGCTCATAACGATAAACTCAGGGTTCAGCATTAAAAGACCAATAATAATTAATGTTAATACTTTCCAAAACCAATCTATAATTTTCATCACAATTCTCGGTACGGCTAACAATTAAGCATTTATCTCTTGTCGAAGCATGAGAGATAAATGTCCTGTTGGACTGAGCCGCTAGGCACCGTCTATATGGTTTTTGTTTATTGAGTCATTTCAGTGACAGGAAGGGGTTTAAC
>NZ_JACGVM010000057.1:0-1223 GCF_014077195.1 Colwellia sp. BRX9-1 | reverse complement strand
AGTATGTTATGTTTTATCATGCTAGCCTCTGTTTGATAATGTTGACACATATATTATGGCTCTGGTTTGTAAAACTAACCCACATTTAGAGGCTAGCACCTTGTGGGGAGTCATTGTGTCTATGTTGCAAGGATAGTCTTGAGTATGAGTGATGACTCTATCGATGAATGGTGGAAAGGTATTAGTGATAAGTCATTATGTGAATTTATCCAAAAATGGTTCGCCGAAATAGATCTCGATGATGAAGAAAATACTCCAAGAGGTTCAGATGTTGTAATGATGAATTTCCTTGCATCAGATGAGTTTCAATGGAGTTTTATAATTAAAGCTTTCGAACTAGCTTATGACGCTCGCCATCTTGAAACTATGGCCGCTGGTCCTGTTGAGCACCTTCTTGCGTTTCACGGGGATAAATATATTTCAGAAATTGAAACCTTATCATCTGCTAATGAAAACTTTGCTTGGATGATGACGGGCGTATGGCAACATAAAATGTCTGACGAAGTTTGGGCTAGAGTTCAAAAGATACAAGGCAGTTGTGAGCAGTAGCAACATAACAAGAAATTAAACAAGGACAAAAAACAGTTGGCTTTTTGTTCACTACGTTCACCTATTTTAGCCAACCATTTTTTGCCTGTTAATTGGGCGTTAGGCATTCATATTAGTTTGGTAGTAGGCATCCACCATGAAAGAATCAGATTGGAAAGTATTTACAGCGATAAAAGATAAAGCGATTGAACAATATTGCACTGTAGCCCTTGAAGAAACACAAGAAGTTGTTTCTGACCATAAAAAGCATGTTCATGAAAGATACCTTTTCTTATATAAATTACTTCAAAATAGTAATAAAAAAATGGCTCTGCTTTTTGATGGTCATAGTCGATCGAAAGCTTGGATACAACTTATTGCTATTCGTAGCGAGGGACTCGCCGACGAAGTTCTATTATCTAAATTATCAGACGAATTTCGTGATGAAACAGACCCTGAAAAGCATGGCTGGTAAAAATGCCTAACAAGAAATTAAACAAGGACAAAAAACAGTTGGCTTTTTGTTCACTACGTTCACCTATTTTAGCCAACCATTTTTTGCCTGTTAATTAGGCGTTGGTATGACTCCCCACGTCAAGTTAAATACACTGATCCTTGTTCATTAATTTCAGAACCATTGTATTCACTTTTAGTATTAAGTGAGTTAACGCATAGAATGAAGCAAGTAATTTCGT
>NZ_JACGVM010000061.1:0-911 GCF_014077195.1 Colwellia sp. BRX9-1 | reverse complement strand
ATTTCTTTTGAAATATTGGCGTTGTGTTTATACGAATGTGCACCTTCGACCAGTAGTCGTCTTGCACGGCTGTTACCGCATTTGGTAATAGCACCTAAATGGCGTTTATCGCCACTTGAATGTTCACTTGGTACAAGACCAAGGTAACTCATTAATTTTCTGGGATGGTCGAACCGTGATAAGTCACCTAGTTCGGCAATCACTCCTGTGGCGACTAATAACCTCACACCACGGAGCGCCTGTATCGCTTTAACTACAGGATAAAACCGCCAGTTTTTCACTTGATGTGTTAATTCATTATCCAGCCTTTTTAAGCGTTTTAGTCGTTCAGTAATGGTTAAAACCGCTTCTTGCAAAACAATTTGCTGACAAGGATGAGGTAATACTAATTCAGCGAGCCAACGCAAATGTTGTAATGACCAGTTATCTTTTATTTTGCTGTTAATGTTGTTACGTAACAACAATGCTTTAAGTTGATATTTAGCATCCTTTAAGTCTTTCATGCCTGTTTCTCGTGCCCGAGATAAGTCCCGTACGGCTTCATCTTCGGGCTCAGGGACATAGATAGATGTTAAGTCTTCAGACTTGAGCAGCTTTGCAAGTTTGAGCGCATCACGTTTATCGGTTTTGATTTTATCTCCTGGTTTTTTAGGGATAAGAGAAGGTGCGATGACATAGCAACAATGATTAAGGCTGGTGAGAAAGCGGTAAATCCAATAGCCACAAGGACCTGCTTCGTAAACAAAATGAAGTGTGGCATCTGGATATTTTGATTGTAATTGTCGTGCGAGTTTTTTAAAGGCGGCTTTATTACTGAGTATTTTACCTAGATGAGTTGATTTAGCGCCACGTTGGTCTTCAATATAAGCGACTTCAGTAAATGTTTTATGGGTATCTAAGCCAATGAAAAG
>NZ_JACGVM010000040.1:0-3658 GCF_014077195.1 Colwellia sp. BRX9-1 | reverse complement strand
AAAACGAAGATGCCCTACAACGAATCAAAATATTTAGAAGCATTAAACCGAAGAGGATCGCCACTGTTAAAATTTGCAATAAATAGCTAAATTTTACTAGTTGTCCACCTCAGGGCGTGTTGTTATATTTTTATTGCAGAGTGATATTGGCTTCATATGTTTCACCGTTAGGCTTCAACATACTCAAAACGACATTATCACCAACTTTCTTTTGTAAAGAGCTCTTAGCTGTCGAAGCTGAACAGCCAGGAATTTTACAGCCATCAATTGCAACTACGTCATCGCCAACGTTAAGCCCTTCTTTTTCAGCGGAAGAACCTTGAACAACTGATTTGATAGTAGCTTTAGTTACTTCAGGACTAAAAAATCCAGATACATTTACATCCATTTTAAAACCTTTTTCACCTTGCTCCTCTGCAAAAGTATAGAAAGAAAACATAGTTAACAAAATTGTGATTAATACTCTCATGGTAGATTTTATCCTTAAAATATAACGCCCCATTAAGAGGCTAAAAATTGTTGGCTATATTCGCGAGGAACGAGCACAACCAACTGTTTTTTGTTCGTATTGACTTGCTTGTTAGGTTTGATTTTCAAGCCAAGCTAATGCTTCTTTTTCACTATTGAATTTCTTTATTTGATACCCCATTTCAGCGGCTTCTTTAGTTACGATTTGATCCGTAGGCTTTTCAATGTTATCAAGCACCGCGACTGAGGCCATATTAAACTCTTCTTTGGTAGCTATATATTTTCCAAAAATTTCCTGTTCAACGTTAGTCATCTCTTGCTTTATACTTCTAACGTCAATTAACAATCTGAATCTCTTAAAAGCATTAAAATTACAACATAGTTCATGAACTGAAGACAATCGTTCTTCTAAAGTCATAACTCCTTTATAAGTGACTTTAATTATTTTATTAGTTTCAATGATTTCAATTTTATGACTCATAGTTTATTTTAAACCTACGCCTTGCTATACGAAAAATAATCGTTGGCTATAATGTTCGATGAACGAGCGCTAGCCAACTGTTTAGCGTCCGTTTGAATCACTTTTTAGGTTAATACCTTAATTTTCACTCAATTCTACAACCATTGGCTTACCGCCAAAACCATGTTCATTACATTTGGCTCTTACTATTACCTTAGATATTTCTGATGGAATTTTTATATCACACTGGCTACGAGTAAATGGTTGCTCATTATCATGAGGATGAGCAAGTTGACGGTATCCAAGTTTATTACCGTCTAAATCTATAACTTCCCAACCATCTGCGTAATGCCCCCACCCTTGGTCATTGTGCCGAACTGAGGTGGCAAAGCACCAACTACCGTTTGATTTCTTAGTAGCGAGAACCTGTGTAACCTGAGCAAAATCCAAAGAAGTAGAATAAGTATCTACGTCAAATTTTGATGCGAATGTTGATGATGCAAACATCGATAATATTACCAGTAGTTTCATGTAAACTCCATTTCACCTAGCGCCCTAATAACGGACAATAAATTGTTGTTTAAAATGGCGCGAAGCGAACAGCCTGCACTTTTCAGTCCTGTGGATTAGCTTGTTATACATTACTTGCTAGTGGTATTTCGGCTTTAGGCCATTTCCACGCGTACCAAATAATCGCCAATGAGATTAAAACCTCTATCGCTGTTAAAAATAAGTAAAACACCCAGGTTTCTGTCAAATTAGTTGCAATAAGAATAACTATATAAAGCGTGCTCAATATTATATTCAACCAACGATTTATCTTAGGTTGCACCACTAGGGTAAAAAATATCATCACACTTGGCATTGCCATTAATAAAGCAACTGCAAAAAACTCTAATTGAGTTTCAGCCGTTACTTTTACTGCCATAGCATCTGCTAATATTCCAGGTACATAAATCTGTATATAGTCACCGTAAACATAACAAAACATAACCGCTACCCAAAGCGCAGAAATCTTTAATTTTACATTAATTTTAAAATCTTCATAAACTTCCGTATTATTTTTAACTGTACTCATTCAAAACTCCATATTTTCGATAACCTATAAGGCCTGTTCAGGGGCTAACTTTGGTTGGCGTACTGTGAGCGGAGCGAGACCACCAACTGTAACTTGTCCTTTTAAGTGATTTGTTATATTTAGAATTTATAACCAACATCTAATGTAAACATAGCCTTTCTTGAAGGGTTGATACGCTGATTACTAAATAATGGTGTATATGATTCTTCATCATAGACACCCACTCCAGCTCCTAAAACCCAGCCACTGTCTTTAAAACCTTCCAAATGATAATTATAAGTTATAAAACCATATCGGCTATCTCCATCAAAGATACCTTGAATTTCACCAAGTGAAAAACCAACAGAATGATATTCATCATCTGAAACAATTGTTTGCATTCCTATTGAATATCCAGGTAACCCAACTGACATGAAATATTTACTATCTTGATGTTTTACTGAAAACTGAGTCCCAATAATTCCACTATATTGAAAACCTGCCCCAAGTGAAAACTCAAATTCAGCTCCAAAAGCAGAAATAGGGAGATAAGATAATAAAATAAGCAGTGATTTTTTGAACATAACACCATCCTTGATTAATAAAAATAACGCCGCATTAAGCGGCTAAAATTGTGAACGCAGTGAAACAGCCAACTGTTTTTTGTCCGTTTTAATGCTTTGTTATATGTTTTTTCGGCGATAAACTACAACCCAAAAGTATACTAATATGGCAATTAAATTTAGAAAATACAAAAGAAAACCAATTAGCATCCGATGATCAGTATCATCATTTTCAATAAAGTCTTCTAACATTAACGTCCAAAAGCCAATAACAGTAATAAATAATATAGGGATACCGACTTTCTCAACTAAATGAGCTTTATTCCAATTAACATATGTATATTCATCTAAATACCCCATTAGAGCTGCAATAAGAATTACAACGACAACAAGTGTGTACCAAAAACCTGCAAGTAATTTCATAAAAGTTTAAACATAAAATGCCCCATTAAGAGCCAAGTGTGTTTTTTCCGTTTGAATAATTTGTTAGGTGAATTATTTACCGTACCTGCGAATAACGGATACCTGACCATTTTCTAACTCAATAACATCTAGTACCACTTTGCTATAACTAAATTCTGAACCATCTGAGCGTAGACCTTTAGCAGAAAATTTATGCTTAAATGCAATTGAGTTGTAACCAACAATATACGCTATTAATTTTGAATCATAACTAGTATGGACACCCAAATAACGAGTCATCCCTTTGCGCATCATTTCTTTCCCATCCGGTTCTCTAGAATCATCGGGAGCATTAGGGAAATGTTGATTGCCTACATCATCAGTTAAGAATGATAAGTAATGTTCTAAATCTTCTTTAGAAGCATTAGGCTGTTGAGTTTTTACCTTTGCTTTATAGTATGCTTGAAAAAATTTATCGTAATCAACCATATCTTCATTGGCTACCACATTTGTTGAAAGACAAGTAATTAAAACAGCTACGATTGATATAAATTTATTCATTTGTGCTCCTTAGTATGAGATTCACATAGACACAATGACTCCCCACAAGGTGCTAGCCTCTAAATGTGGGTTAGTTTTACAAACCAGAGCCATAATATATGTGTCAACATTATCAAACAGAGGCTAGCATGATAAAACATAACATAC
>NZ_JACGVM010000076.1:0-453 GCF_014077195.1 Colwellia sp. BRX9-1 | reverse complement strand
ATTTATTTCAGTATCTGGTCTTTGTTGTTGTAAGTACGGATCCTGAAACGAGTTCAGGATGACGGTGTTGGTATCAGGGAGTAGGTAATCGTGTAGCCTTTTTGTCGTCATGCTGAATTTATTTCAGTATCTGGTCTTTGTGGTTGTAAGTACAGATCCTGAAACAAGTTCAGGATGACGGAGATGGTATCAGGATGACAGTGTAGGTATCAGGGAGTCGTAATCGTGTAGCTTTTTTGTCGTCATGCTGAATTTATTTCAGTATCTGGTCTTTGTTGTAAGTACAGATCCTGAAACAAGCTCAGGATGACGGAGAGTGGTATCAGGGTGACGGTGTTGGTATCAGGGAGTAGGTAATCGTGTAGCCTTTTTGTCGTCATGCTGAATTTATTTCAGTATCTGGTCTTTGTTGTTGTAAGTACGGATCCTGAAACGAGTTCAGGATGACGGTGT
>NZ_JACGVM010000068.1:0-668 GCF_014077195.1 Colwellia sp. BRX9-1 | reverse complement strand
GACAGTATATTTGCGGTTTTGTTATCGATAGCGCCTCGTTTGTCTGCTCTTATTACGCGACCTGTTTCATCTACAAGGGTTAAATAGTCCTTCAAGCTAAAGCGGATACCGGAGGTTTTCTCTTGCTGTTCATGGCCCGTAAAAGGTAATAACGTTGTCGGTTGCTCTCCGATAATGGCTGCTTTGATACGCAGTTGAATACTGGTAAAATTCGATTGCTCAGGTGTTGGAGCAATACCCGCACGTACTGGATTTAAATCTACATAAGCCATACAAGCAAGTAACGCCCCTTCATCGAGCAGGGCCTGTGATTTAAAGCGTCCTTCCCAAAAGTGCCCGGTGCATTTATCTTCTTTATTGGCTTGTCGAGCAATAGGCTCGTTTAATGCCCGCATAAACCAACTGATATCGATTAAGCGCTGTTTATAGACCTGTGCTGTTTCTTCAATAATTTCCATTTCGAATGGAGTTAATGATTGCTCCTGTTGATATTGACGGGTCAACAGAGTGCCTTTGAACAACTTATGCCAACGGGACAGTACTTCTAGCGTCGTCCAGTTGTTAGCTTTTTCACTATCAACATGAAGGACTAAATGTAAGTGATTATTCATGACAGCGTGAGCACAAATATCAATAGCAAACACCTGAGATAATGTAAAAATGCGTTG
>NZ_JACGVM010000056.1:0-1447 GCF_014077195.1 Colwellia sp. BRX9-1 | reverse complement strand
AGTTCCAATGCTGTTCGTTTAAGCTATTTCTTTTCGCTTTTGTGAACGCTTCACCGGGAACTTCCCCATCCTCATTTTTACCGCCCTAGGATAATTAGGGCGTTTCTGCTTTGGCAGAATAAAATCCTTAATCGTATCCGTTAATTCTTTTAATCTTGCTGGTATGCTTTGTAAGTTCGATGCTGTTGCCATGCCATAATAATCATAGAGAACTACACGCATTGCCGTTTTGAAACTTATCCTCGTGGGCCTTAATTCAACAACATCTGCCGCTAAAGCAGCCTCATGTCTAATAAGGTTGTACGCTATTAACATGCCATATAATTCTTGTATAACTAAATCAGGCTTTTTACTTCTTAACGTTATTGCGTTTTTAAGTAACGTTTTTTTGATTTCCCTATAGCCTAATTCAATCTCCCATCGCTCATGATAAAGCTCAATAATTTGAGCTGCACTGTATTTTTCTATCGGTAGTGAAGTCGCTATCTCTTGCGGTTCATATCCTTCAAGTTGATACTTCACTACTCTCATTTGCCATTTACGCGGCAATGAGGGGGATTTCTTTCTTGCGTGAGCACTTAAATCCCGCTCAACCAAAAAATCATTATCTCCATACTTTTCAAGCTGTCGATATTTAATCGTGCTTTTTAATCTTGTGACCCAGTACCGATCTTCGCCAAGGTTTTCAAAATAGTGCAATAACTCCGCTGAGTGATACAGTCTATCTAACAGCAATACACTTTTAGGCGGAACATTGTCTAACAATTGTGAGGCAACGGTTAACTCCCCGGTCTTAAAAGGCCCTATAGAAACACGACTTATAATATGGCTTCGCACATTCATTAAACAGGCTAAACGAAACGCAGGGAAGGAAGAAACTAATTCGCCTTTGCTATGCGCTGAGCCAAAATTCTCTCGATTTTCTTCGCTATCCTCAGTTCTAAACGTTGTTCCATCAATACTAAATAAGTTCAGGCCATGCCATTTGTCATCACAATGTGACTGCGATGACCATTTATCAGCACTGCGGTTAAATAACCATTCAACCGGCGCAGAGCCTACACGCTGTCTAGCGCTGCTGATCGAACTTCGTGCAAGTAACTGATTATCAAGTTGCTTTGATTGAAAACTCAATCTAGCGGCTATCTCTTGAATAGGCTCATGGCGCATTAACGACATACCTATTGATAATCGGATAATATCTTCAGCAGGCATTTTTCTTCGCCTAACGGTTACGCTTCCGGTTACGTTAAGTGCTTCATCTATCCACTCTTTTGGGAGTTGGGCATTAAAAATATCAACCTTATCTTTTAAATCACTACACTCGTCAAAAAAATACGCTAACTCATCACTTAACATGCTTTATTTCCTGTAAAAAGAAATAAATATGACACACTCAAAAGATCGTTCAAGTACTATATTTCATCTAAAACGATCAGCATTGGAA
>NZ_JACGVM010000053.1:0-1742 GCF_014077195.1 Colwellia sp. BRX9-1 | reverse complement strand
GTATCTTCTGCAACAGTGACAGTTTCATTATCATCGCTCAGATCAGAAACTGGAGTTACTGAAATCGTTAAGGTAGAAGTCTGTGTATCACCTGCACCGTCAGTAACAATGTAAGTAATTACAGGAACAGCACCGTTGAAATTGTCATTAGGTGTAAAGGTATAACTACCATCGGTATTTAAAGTTAACTCACCTTCAGTGAGGGTAACGGTGTCACCTGCACTATATGTATTACCACCAACAGTAAAACTCGTTACGGTTAGTGGACCGTCTGCTGTTTCAGCATTATCGAGGACATTGCCTGTTGCGGTTGTGTCTTCAGCTGTTGTAACAGATTCATTGTCATCAGTAAGATCTGATAAAGGTGTTACTGAAATTGTTAAAGTTGAAATTTCTGTGTCACCAGCACCATCGGTAATGGTGTAACTGATCACTGGCACACTGCCATTAAAGTTATCATTCGGTGTAAAAGTGTAACTACCGTCTGCATTTAAAGTGAGTTCGCCTTCCGTAAGAGTAACGGTATCACCTGAATTATACGTATTCCCACCAACTGTAAAGCTGGTGACAGTCATTGGACCGTCTGCTGTTTCAGCATTATCAAGCACATTACCTGAAGCAATCGTATCTTCAGCTATCGTGACCGTTTCACTATCATCAGTTAAATCAGAAAACGGTGTCACTGAAATTGTTAGTGTAGAACTTTCGGTATCACCGGCACCATCAGTAACGGTGTAGCTGATCACAGGCACAGCACCGTTGAAATTGTCATTTGGTGTGAAGGTATAACTACCATCGGTATTTAAAGTTAACTCACCTTCAGTGAGAATAACGGTATCACCTGCATTATACGTATTCCCACCAACCGTAAAGCTCGTTACCGTGAGTGGACCATCAGCAGTTGCTGCGTTATCAAGCACATTACCTGTAGCAATTGTATCTTCTGCTATCGTAACAGTTTCACTATCATCACTTAAATCTGAAACCGGTGTCACTGAAATTGTTAGGGTAGAACTCTGTGTATCACCGGCACCATCTGTGACGGTATAAGTAATCACTGGCACAGCACCATTGAAGTTATCGTTCGGTGTAAAAGTGTAACTACCATCGGTATTTAAAGTTAACTCGCCTTCCGTAAGAGTAACCGTATCACCTGCATTGTAGGTATTCCCACCAACAGTAAAGCTAGTGACGGTCATTGGACCGTCTGCTGTTTCTGCATTATCGAGGACATTACCTGTAGCAGTTGCATCTTCTGCGACACTTACGGTTTCATTATCGTCACTTAGATCAGAAACTGGTGTCACTGAAATTGTTAGCGTAGAACTTTCGGTATCACCGGCACCATCTGTGACAGTATAAGTAATAACAGGTACAGCACCGTTGAAATTATCATTCGGTATAAAAGTATAACTACCATCTGCATTTAAAGTGAGTTCGCCTTCAGCAAGACTTACCGTGTCACCTGCATTGTACGTATTCCCACCAACCGTAAAGCTTGTAACAGTTAAAGGACCGTCTGCAGTTGCTGCGTTATCGAGGACATTACCTGTTGCTGTTGTATCTTCTGCTATCGTAACCGTTTCACTATCATCACTCAGATCTGAAACCGGTGTCACTGAAATAGTTAGGGTCGAACTCTGAGTGTCACCAGCACCATCGGTAACTGTATATGTAATAACAGGAACAGCACCGTTGAAATTATCATTAGGTGTGAAGGTATAACTACCATCGGTATTTAA
>NZ_JACGVM010000060.1:0-911 GCF_014077195.1 Colwellia sp. BRX9-1 | reverse complement strand
CTTTTCATTGGCTTAGATACCCATAAAACATTTACTGAAGTCGCTTATATTGAAGACCAACGTGGCGCTAAATCAACTCATCTAGGTAAAATACTCAGTAATAAAGCCGCCTTTAAAAAACTCGCGCGACAATTACAATCAAAATACCCAGATGCCACACTTCATTTTGTTTACGAAGCAGGACCTTGTGGCTATTGGATTTACCGTTTTCTCACCAGCCTTAATCATTGCTGCTATGTCATCGCACCTTCTCTTATCCCTAAAAAACCAGGAGAGAAAATCAAAACCGATAAACGTGATGCGCTCAAACTTGCAAAGTTGCTCAAGTCTGAAGACTTAACGCCTATCTATGTTCCTGAGCCCGAAGATGAAGCCGTACGTGACTTATCTCGAGCACGTGAAACAGGCATGAAAGACTTAAAAGATGCTAAATATCAGCTTAAAGCACTGCTGTTACGTAACAATATTAACAGCAAAATAAAAGATAACTGGTCATTACAATATTTGCGTTGGCTCGCTGAATTAGTGCTACCTCATCCTTGTCAGCAAATTGTTTTACAAGAATCGGTTTCAACCATTACTGAGCGACTAAAACGCTTAAAAAGACTTGATAATGAATTAACACATCAAGTGAAAAACTGGCGGTTTTATCCTGTAGTTAAAGCGATACAGGCGCTCCGTGGTGTGAGGTTATTAGTAGCCACAGGAGTGATTGCCGAACTAGGTGACTTATCACGGTTCGACCATCCCAGAAAATTAATGAGTTACCTTGGTCTTGTACCAAGCGAACATTCAAGTGGCGATAAACGCCATTTAGGTGCTATTACCAAATGCGGTAACAGCCGTGCAAGACGACTACTGGTCGAAGGTGCACATTCGTATAAACACAACGCCAATATTTCAAAAGAAAT
>NZ_JACGVM010000031.1:0-28672 GCF_014077195.1 Colwellia sp. BRX9-1 | reverse complement strand
CGACAAGCCAATAAAGAAGATAAATGCACGGGGCACTTTTGGGAAGGACGCTTTAAATCACAAGCCCTGCTCGATGAAGGGGCATTACTTGCTTGTATGGCTTATGTAGATTTAAATCCAGTGCGGGCGGGCATTGCCCCAACACCTGAGCAATCGAATTTTACCAGTATTCAACTGCGTATCAAAGCAGCCATTATCGGAGAGCAACCGACAACGTTATTACCATTTACGGGCCATGAACATCAAGAGAAAACCTCAGGTATCCGCTTTAGCTTGAAGGACTATTTAACCCTTGTAGATGAAACAGGTCGCGTAATAAGAGCAGACAAACGAGGCGCTATCGATAACAAAACCGTAAATATACTGTCAAGACTTCACATCAGCGATGAAAGTTGGCTCAAACTCACCACAAACTTTGAAGGTATATTCACTGGCGCAGTCGGCACCGCAGAGCATTTGTGTGAATTTACTGAGCACGTGGGGTTAAAGCGCGCACACGGTAAAGCAAATGCCCAAGCTTGTTTGAATAGCGCGTAAACATAACTACATTCAAAGGCAGCACTAAGACAGCAAGAAAAATACGGCTACCTTGGGGGAGAAGTAAAGCTTGCCTGAAATTCACTCATTTAATCAACATCTATAAAAATCGATATACAAAGGCTTATAAGATGAAGTACATGCATTGTTGTTGGCCAATGGATAGCAGTGTTTCAGAGCATTATTATTGCGTAGCATTATTATGGGTGGCATAGTAATTTTTTGCATCGCTATTTTGTCGCACTTCACAGTTGATATTATGTGTCACACATTTACTCAATAGCCTTTGACATAAACATACTATATGGATCTTCTTGATAGTTACCAAAAGGGGCACATGGTTGAAAACCAAATTGTTGATAAAGTTTTTGTGCTGGAATAAACGCATCCATAGTACCCGTTTCCAAACTTAATCTTTTATACGAACGAAGAGTCGCTTGTTCAACGATATGCTCTAATATCTTACGAGCAATACCTTTACGTAAAAACTTGGTCGATGTGCGCATAGACTTTATCTCGCAATGATCTTTATCAAGTTCTTTTATAGCGCCAATACCAGCTAAATCTTGATTAACCCATAAACTCCAGAACGTTACATCGGGGTGTTCAAGTGCACGCAAATCTAGCGCGTGAACACTTTCTGGAGGTGAGTGAGCTAGCATATCTTCATGATGTTCTTGTAACAAAGAAATTACAGCTTCATGTCTTAATTCGCCAAGCTTAATATCCATATTGCACCTTTGTTTACCTGTATACCTAACGCCCATTCAGAAGCTAAAATAAGCGAGGCACGAGCAATGGCCAGCTTTTTTAGTCCTTTGGAATACCTTGTTATTTGCTAATTGCGAAGAAAATGAACACTATATCTGTAGTAACTTGGGATATGACTATGTTCAATATCAACAACTTTATAGCTATTATATTCTGGATTTTCTGCAATAAACGCCATAGCTTTTTCATATAAAGCAGAATCAGTTCCTTCTTGAAAGTTTACATCTGTAGCCCATTGGGGAGGTGGGCCTCCGTAGTAAATTTTTAAAGTATAAATATCGTTAGTCTTAGCTATAGCCTCGAAGGTTGCTCCATAGGTTGATGTTGTAACGCAAGATGTTGTATTTAGTAAAAGGATTAAAACAACACAAAACTTGATCAATAATTTCATTAACACTCCTATGCTCTAAGGCAAATAACGCCCAATTTACAGGCAAAACTAGTTGGCTAAAATAAATGAACGAAGTGAACAAAAAGCCAACTGTTTTTTGTCCTTGTTTAATTTCTTATTATGTTTCTAATTTAAACGAAGAGTAAGTTTTGCAACCCTACGACCTAAGTGCTTTGCCGTTGCAAGATCAACTTCATGTGCGACACTATTAGTCGTTTGGGAAACGACTCCTAATTGGCAACCTAATCGATTTAAAGTGGAACTATCTGTTCCATATGAAGCATCAATATTCACCCACAACATACCATGCTGACTTGCTAAAGTGGCCATGTATTGCAAAGTACTTGATTGGTCACCATTTAGGCCTGTTCCAGAGGTGAATCCAGCAGAGACTTTATCAGCCCACTCTTGGCTCTGCCAATGTTCACTTGAAGCATCCGCAAAAGCCTTGAATTGAGCTGATACACTTCCCATATATGTTGGGCTTCCAAAGATAATCGCATCGCATAATTTTAGCGCTTT
The DNA here is from genome assembly GCF_014077195.1 of Colwellia sp. BRX9-1. Taxonomy (NCBI): domain Bacteria; kingdom Pseudomonadati; phylum Pseudomonadota; class Gammaproteobacteria; order Alteromonadales; family Colwelliaceae; genus Colwellia; species Colwellia sp. BRX9-1. The sequence continues at coordinate 26,451 of NZ_JACGVM010000031.1, read as the reverse complement.
GAATAACTCTTCGTTTTCAAATTTTCCTTCAAGGATTTCGCGCCCTTCAATTTTATGTTCAAGCACAGTTATTCCATGTTCTTGTTTAGCACCTAAAGCTATTGCTCTAGCAAGTTGTCCTGTGACATCACTCTTAGAAAAATAGACTATCGCTATGCGGGACATCGATTTCAAACTCCTTTATTCGATTATGCACAATCAAAACTAACACCTCGTTAAGAGGCAAAACACCGTTGATTAAAATAAGCGACAAAGGAGTAAATAGCCAACTGTTATTTGTCCTGCTTTAATGGCTTGCTAGAGGTAAACGTCCCCGGAAAAAAAGCATTAGCGACTGATTTGAATAACACTACCCACAACGCCAACAAGCCAAACCAATATAATTTTACCCCCTCTGTTTTTAACTCTCGTACTTTGGGTTCCATAAATACATATGGAAGTAGAATGTTATTTTTTGATTTTATTTGATGGATTAATCCATCTTCATGCCAAATAGAAACATTAGATCCAACCTTTAAACTTCGTGCTAAGTTTTTACACTTACCCTCACCTATACCAACTGCTGAAAAAGTATCTTGGTATGAGCCAATATTAAGATCGAAGTATGAATATACTTTATCCGTTTCATCATCTATCACTTCTTCTTTATGACATTCAACAAAGTCAATTTTTGTTGAATATTCATGTATGTTCGTTAAATCAGTAACTATATATTTAGGTAATACAAAGGCGAGTACAGCTAAATTGATTAAGATAAAACCCAAAATAAACAGCTTACGCTTTTTTCCATTTCCCTCAGCAGAGAAATCAATGATAAATTCATTTTCATCATCGTCCTCGTCTTCCTGATCTTCAATTTCTTGGGCTTTTTTTTCAAACTCTCCACTTTCTTTTCTTCGTTGAATTTCTTCACATAACTGCTTATATCGCTCAGGAAATTTATCCTTATCGATATTTTGGTTAACATCAAATAATTCATCCAATGTGTAATTTGAATAGTTGATTGACAAGATATTTCCTTTTACCTCTAACGCCCCATTAAGAGGCAAATAATACTTGGCTAAAGTAAGCGACGATGGAGCAAATAGCTAGCTGTTATTTGCCCTGTTTGAATGGCTTATATGCCTTTTGTCTATTTAGTGATCAGAACTAGAGCTACTTCCCTTGTTCTGTTGATTTAAAATCTGGGATGTTTTTTCTTTTTCCCATTCTTCACCAAAGGGTTGAAATACCTGGAAAGCGAGGCCAGCAATAAGCGCACCAAAAGATAAGAATACAACAATCAATGGACCTAAATTTTCTCCGTCATTGTAGTTAGGCAACATAAATAGGAGAAAGACTGCAATTAAAAGTGCAGAGAATGTATAAAAATATTTTATAGATTTAACCTTCTCTTTTGCTTTATTGTGCTGAGAATGATCTTTAACCATATTCGCATCCCCTTCTGTTTGGAGATTTTTTTCATTATTTATAGCACATATAAGCTCATCAGTTGAGATTTCAAAAACCGCAGCCAAAGACTTTAAGGTTTCAGTTCCAATGCTTTCTCCTTTTTCTACTCTTTGAATGGTGCGAACATTTAAATCGCTTAGTTGCGCCAATTGTTCTTGAGACCAGCGTTTTTCGAGTCTTAATGATTTCATAGGTAACTCCATTTATTGTTGAATGCGGATGCACTATACACCAAGGGCATACTGTCGGTAATGACAAACAGACGACAAATAGCCGACAGACATAAATTTACCCTTACCAACGCCTCATTAAGCCGAAAATTATAGTTGGCTAAAATGTGTGAAGCACGAACAACAGCCAGCTGTTATTTGTCTTGCTTAAGTGGCCTGTTATGTAACGATTACAAACCCCAGATCTGATTTAACGATGCTAAAATAAAAAAACAACAGAATAATGAAATAGAGCCGAGTATAAGTGACGTAAATATAATGACAAAATGGTTCCAAGACTTAGTTGAAGCTAAGAAAAGGAATGGACCAACTAGCCAAATAGAAGAAGATAAAAACAATGCAGAACCTATTTGACTTACTTCGTCGGTTTCACTCCATACACTTGCACCAATAACTAATAAAATACATAACAAAGCGAACCAAGAATACAAAACAAACTTGGCTGATTTAATATTGGTTTTACTCACACTAAATATCCAATATAAAATTAATATCGGTGCATTAAAAATTAATAGATCGATATATGCCATACTTCCTTAGTTACCTAACGCCCCACTAAGAGGCTTTTAATTGTTGGCTAAAATAGTCAGGCACAAAAAACAGCCAGCTGTTATTTATCTGTTTGAACACATTGTTATGTGAAATATATCTCGGTGCTATTCCTCTAAAATAACTTCGAAACCACCGTAGATTAAACGTTTACCATCAAAGGGCATTGGATTTTGATCTGGGTGCATTCTAGGATCTGCCATAATAGCGTCCCAACCAGCATCACGAACTTCCTTTGTCGGGCATACAACAGATGAAAAAACTACAATTTCATCTTTGCCACACTTTACAGCCATTTGGAAGGATGTAATATCACCATCAGGAACGTTATCTCCCCAACTTTCAGTAATTTTAAGTGCTCCGTGATCTTTGAATACGACCGCAGACAATTTCGCATGTTCAATGTACTTTTCTTTATTTACTGTTGGTAGTGCGGCAACAAAACCATCGGCATAAGACATATATTATTCCTTTTATACTCTACAGGTTTAAGTTCACATAACGCCCTATTAAGGGGGAAATTGTAGTTGGCTAAAGTATAAAGCGAAACTAGCCAACTGTTTATTCTCAATTAAAATTTATATTGTACAATTGCCATATATTGCTTTTGCCTATGTTCCGCTGCTCGACTTTCCCATAAAGTTCTATTTTCATTGTTCGAAGTTGAGTTGATAAATTCAGCGCCTACATTCCAATTTTTATCCAGTTGATATCGCCATGCCAACGTAAGGCTATCACCATCGCTGTCATTAGGGTCTTGTCTGTTCTGATCAGTTTCTTTTACTTTGAATTGGTCATGGCGTAGTGAAAATCTATGTGATCCTAATTTATAATTAAACATCACATACCATGAAGAAATATCAGTAAACACTCCTGTTTCTTGACTGCCCATACCGGTATCACCAGATAAATACTGAGCTAACAGCCTAAAGTTACTTGTAAATTTATGTTGCATGGCAACGGAATAATATTGGGTTTTCCAAGCATATTGACGATTTTTTTCAATGGCATTTGGATCACCTCTATTATCGTAGTAATAAACTCTCACGTCAGTTTGTTTTAGATAACGCCAATGCCCTCCAACGTAATATCCCCATTTACTATCTGTTTCAATAAAAGGCTCAACAAAATTAGGCGTATTAATAGGGATGTCTTGCTGGGAAAAGTAATCAGAAAAGACAACGGCTTCATTATAAAAAGTTTGCCTATTATGCTGTGCCCAACCACGCCAAACAAGCAAGCTGCCTAAGCCATCATTCGCTTTAAATATAGAGGCTAATGCGGTAAAACTATGAGGGCTATTATGCTTTCTTCCACTTCGAGTGATTGACCACTGAGCACCTAAGGTTCTTTGCTCTTCAGCAATCCAAGAATTGATCGCTGAAAAACTATAAGTATAAGGACTTGTCCATCCGGTTGCTGTATTTTCCAGTGACATTTGAGGATAAAACATGCCGAATTTAACTTGATGTTTTAAGCCTGGATTTAATGGCGAATAAGTAAAGTAAGCTTCTGTTAAACCGATGTTTTTTTCACCATCAGGATTGTAATTGGCGACAAGATCAAAATTAACATTAGAAATTAAGTCACCACTTATTTCTATCGCCGCTTGTGTTAGCATCAGTTTATCGTCGTCGTTATACCGTAATATACCCACGCCTTCTTCCTGCCAGCTATTTAACCAAGGCTGATGATAATCGGCTTTAATATATCCTGCTTCAATCCCCCCTTTAACCGTTATTTGTGCAGCATTAACTGCAGAACTCAATAGAATAAAGGTGGCTAATAGTGTTTTATTTGTTGTGCTAAGCATTATTTTCCTCATAATTGAGTAACCAAGGTAAAAGCTCATCGCCATGAAACGCCTTATTAATAAAGTAACCTTGTGCTGTTTCAACACCAATCTTATTCAACATCTCAAGACTTTATTTATTTTCAACGCCTTCAGCCACAACACTTAATCCTAAGTTGTGCGCTAAATCAGTGATCGATTTAATAATAATACTATCTTCATTACTTGTAATAAGTTCAAGCACAATAATTTATAGATATTGTACTTATCTTTACAAACGTAAAAAGCGATATCAGAAAATTGCATTAGGCCATCAGCTTTAATAGAGTCTTCTGGATATACTGCTATTCCCATACTGGCCGAGACATCTAATTGTATATTATTTATTTCAAAAAACGGCTCGAAAATCTTGACTACTGGTGCGACTAAATCATCAATAAAAATATAAATCGTACTAAAATACGATTTTGTAATGATTTCAAATTAATAGTCATCTAATTCATCATCATCTTCATAAGCTGCATATCTAGGCTTCATCGCCTCTTTTACATTAATGGTGATATTCGTATGACTAGAAACCGTTATTTTTTGAGTAAAAGATTGATCAGCCTCTTGGAGTAATGGATGCCATATTTTCAGTGTGTATTTTCCATCTGGGAGTGCTAAATTAATATTACCCTCACCATCAGTTTTGCCAAACCAAGGGGTATCAACAACATAAACATAACCAACCATCCAGTCATGTATGTTGCAGCCTAGGATCACTTCTCCAACTTTATCAAACAAACGAGGGTCTAATTTCTTCTCACGGTATAGTTGTATTTCAAAAGTTTTCGCTGGTGAAAAGGAATAAACATGATGTTTTATTCTGTCTGAATTGGGAAAATCAATGTTAGTATTTTTATTAACGACTAGAATGTGGGGGGAAAATTGTCGATTAACTTGATCCATAATAGCAGTATAAGGAACCGACAAAGTACTCTCTGCCACGGTAGGTTTTATTTCTGGCTCAGCGAAAACGACTATATTAGACAATGGCTTTTTATCGACATCAATCACTAGAATGTTTGTATTGCTTGCTTGACTGGCAAAGGAACTAAGAATCATTAAAACAGAAATTATTTTGTAATTAAAAACTCTTACCATAATGTAACTTTCCACGCTTATTATTAAATATCACTATGTTATAAAATTAACACAGTTCACTGATTTATTCCTATTTTTTACCAAAACAATTGGCCATTCAGACCAAAAAATTAAGCATATTAGACTGAATACTAAAGAATATTATTCTAATTTAAAAATGTTATTCACTTAACAATACTTGAAGAGAAAATAATTGCGCTCAAGCCCTTAATCATTTTTTCCTTTTAGATCTTTAAAAAGGCGCTAACCACTATTTTTATTCGTAGTAGCAAATCATTTCTTTTCTCCACATAGCTTTTAACAGAAAGCTTCGCCTTTAGAGTCTCAACCAAAAGACAAAATCCAATTATCTTTAATAACTTAACAAAATAAAAAAATCATAATGTAATAAAAAAATTAATAGCTACACTTAGATAAACTGATGAAATTAATAAGTGACGCTTTGAGGAATAAATTAATGATGAGATATAAAGCAGCGGGCATCGCCTCAATAATATTACTATTAATAACACAATCGTACTCACCCAAGGTCATGGCCTATAATATGGCTCAAAACATTTGTGAGTATGTCGCGGCTGACGATAAGAGGAGATTCCGCTCTTTATTAAAAGCACAACGTATAAAAATACGCTCTATTTTTGATGAAATAACCTGTAACGGTAAAAATATATTATTTTTTGCTGCAGCAAGCAACGCTAATGATGTCGGTGAAATGATTATTAAAAAATTGCCGAGAAAAGTATTAGGTGAATTAGTTGATGAATTAATAATTGCCTCGCCAACCTTAGGCACTATAGCTAAAGAAAGAGCCGGTTAAGTGATCTATCAAGTAATAGCAAGACAATAATGTTTTTAATCTAGCTCAAATTTACGGGCAGTTATTATGATAAAAATAACAAGACCACTCCTTTAACTAATAATAATTTGGGGTGGTCTTAATTCATCTATTTGCAGGGTTGTAAAACGCCAGCAATAATTTAACTAACTAATCAAAATCCCATTTAAAGGAAACATCAAAAGCAATGCCTTTCGTTTCACTACGAAATAAAGTATCAGAAAACTCTATTTCTTTACTTTCATCAAGTAGGTTTTGTACTTTGAATTTTAACGTTGTTGAATAGGTAGGATAGTAGGTATATACCATATCAAGTGAATGAAAAGGTTGCTCATACTTATCATCTTGCCCTTCAATACCTGGGATAATAATACGTTCACCAAAGACATTATAAGCCATTGTCACCGAGTGATTACCATTTGGCGCATCATAACCTAAATTGAGATTAACCACATATTGCGAGTGGCCAGTCATTCGACGCGTCGGATTAGTAATCGCGGCAGAAACCCCAGTTTGCTCAACAACGCGTTGCGTGTTGATGTTTATTTCAGAGTCACTTAAGGTTACGTTACCTGATAAGAAAAAGTCGTTACCATTCATACCAGCAAAATCACCCAAAAAGGCAAAATCTTTCATAAACTCTAGCTCAATACCATAAACTTCGCCGTCGTCTGCATTAGCAATAACGATAAGCGGAGGGCCATCTTGGCCTGGTGATTGTACTGATTCAATCGGATTTATCATATCTTTGTAGAATAACCCTACTGACAAGTTTTCTCCCGTATCTAAGTACCATTCCCAACGTAGATCGTAGTTTTTAATATCCGTGGTTTCTATACCAGCAGTGCCTCGAATAGGATATCCAGTTAGCGGGTCAAGGTAAGTTGATGGCGCAACCTCGCGAATATCTGGGCGTATTGTGGTTTCACCATAAGATAAACGAAACTGTACAGCTTCACTCATCATGTAAGTAAGCGCTAACGCCGAGTATATATCATCTTCTTGAAAGGCTAATTTCGATAAATCTTCTTCTGTTGGTTGTGGTGGTAAATCAAAACGACCGGTTGCGGGATCTAAAGGCGCGACGACTTGACGGTAATCTTCCCAGCGAAAACCGCCACTGATACGCCAAGTATTGTCAATAAACCAATCTGCCTCAAAGTAGTAAGCATCGGTCATTTGTGCTGAATAATAGTCATCGCCCATTACAGAGGTGTCACGTATAACCGTTTCACTGCCTTGTAATGGCTGATTGAGAATAATATCGTCTGTTAAAATATCATTCATTTTATTACCACTAAGACTCAGTTCTTCAAAGGCTAAGGTATTAACATCGATACGTCTGGAAAAAGCGTCACGGGTTTTTTCAATAAAATCACCACCGAACTTAAGCTCTACTTCTGATTGCGAAAAAGTTATGGGTAAAGATAGGTTAAAACCGCTGTTTTCTACTTTATCTTCCAAGTCCTGAAAAGAATAACGGGTAGCGGTTGAAGCCTTACGTAAACTACTTTCGTTAGTAAGATCAAAAGTACCATCCTCGTTTTCGTCACTGAGTATGTAGCGCGTAGAAACATTACCCGGTGCGTAACGACTTGAACGAGCGTCTGAATATTTCCAATCAAAACCTATGTTCCACAACCATGGCAGATTGTGAGTACCACGAACCTGATTAGCGATCATTTCGCGCTCTTCGTAGCTAACGTCACTGTCTCGAATGCGCAAACCGTCACTGAGTAATACATTGTTAGTATTACCCAGTTTGTCTTTTATTTCGTCGGCGGTATCACGTAGCACAATGAAACTGTAATCAAGGCGATGATCTCGGTCATACTCTACACCTAAGTTCAGCAGACCAGACCATTTTACTGAATGTTCAGTTGAGGTAACTTGGTCAAAACCTCGTACTAAACTCCATGAATCATCGGTGTTATTACGAAAATCTTGACCTTCGTATAATTCACTTACTTGCCATTCATTGTCATAGGATAAAGAGGTTAAATAACCCCAGCGATATTTACCCTGTTCAAATTTATCACCGAGCGCAATATCAAGGCCAAAATCTGGGGCGATATTTTCTTTAACTGGATCGTAGTCACGATTAAGCTGCGCGGCTATTGCACGGTTTTCATCTTGACTAATATTTTTTAATGGACTGTAATTTTTCCATAATTTTTGTAATGTTTTGGGTGCTGCGCGAGTTCCATCATCTTGGCCACGCCAATCATCACTGCCACCATTGTAGCTGTAACCATCGTCAAAATTTTCACTATTGCCACCTAAATTTCCAGAGATATTAAAAAGGAAATCTGTTGGAATACTTTTTAAACGGATATCAACATTACCGCCACCAAAATGGGCAGGCATTGAAGGTGAGTAGGATTTTTGTACCGATAAAGACTCGATAATTGACGCTGGAAATAAATCCAGAGGTATAACACTACGTGTCGGATCTGGGCTGGGTACAGCGGCACCATTTAACTGTGTGCTTGAGTAACGTTCGCCTAAACCACGTACATAAATAAATTTACCATCAACTAATGTCACACCGGTAACACGTCGTAATGCGGCAGCGGCATCGCTGTCGCCGGTGCGTGAAATTTGCTCTGCACCTAAAATGTCGGCGATAAAGGCTTGGTTGCGACGCTCTTCAATAATAGCGCTCGCCGTACCTTTTAATCGACTTACCTTAACAACAACTTCTTCAATAGCTTCATCTTCTGCTGATGTTTGCTCCGCTACTGCTGATGTCGCTGCTAGGCTTGTTATTATCGCTAGTGCTAAGCCACTTAATCGTAAACAATTATTTGGTTTGTTTACCTTGATTTGCTTGGCACTATGCATTAATTTTTTGTTCATCGTTAACCTCGATAGAGTCTCTGTGCTTGCTTTAGATACGCTTTTACTGCTTTGCTAATCGCTTGCATCAGTTAGGTTGATTGAGTATTTATTAGTTATGCTGAAATAAAAAAACGAACACTGATTATTGGAAAAAACAGTGTTCGCCTTCAACGTCTAATTATTCTTCAAGACCTACTGTCCATCCTGCTGTCCAGTTTTTCGCTTTCGTTACGGCACCGACATGGTCAGCATTTTCAAAAAAGCTGTTACCGGTGAAGTCTTTAGGTGTTGTGGTATCGATGGTGAAAATGCCTTCTAATACCGCACTTGTATTTGCAGCCGTACTGTTTTCGGTATTATCGTTAATAAACCAGCTCATTAAATCAAAGGTTGCATCACTAGAGTCTTTAGAATCTTTAAACGCTTCATCACAAGCCACAACTGAGTTGCTCATTAGCGTATCACCAGATTTTGCTTGATCTACCGTTAAGCCAGCTTCCAACTCAACACATTCGCCCATGCCTGCAGGACCTGTAACAACAAAGTTATGAAGTTGTGCTTTCGAGCCTTCTCGTAGATAAACACCTTCAGAGTCTTTATCTGCAGTGTCAAATGTATTACCAATAATGGTCATGTTGGCAATACTTGGGTTTGATTGTGGTAGTTTGTTTGGTGTTGAGCCGTCGTTGTCACCTTCAATACCACGGTTTGCTTCACCATTTTGTGGGTCATGCTTAACGAGTACGTATTGTAAGTTGCCACGAAAGCCATTATCCCAATCAACGCTGTCATCTTTATTAGAGGTTAAGACCACGTATTTAAGGTTAACCGTGCCACCAAAAAATTCGATACCATCATCAGCATTTTCATGTACTTGAATATATTCGACTTTGGTACCAGAACCAACACCACCAAATGTTATCCCGTTCAGTTCGTTGTCTGGTGCTATTTCATAACCTGCATGCTTAACAACGACATAACGTAATGTACCTGAGCTGTCAGCATCGTCTGTGCCGCCAAAGACTGCGCCATCTTGAGCACCTTCAATTTGAAGTGCACAGTCACTGCCATCCGTTGGACATTTATTTGATGTCGCATTACCCAATAACACTATTCCACCCCATTGACCCGCACCTGTTTCAGCGCCGGTCAAATCTTGACTCGATGTAAAAGTGATAGGTTTTGAGGCTGTGCCATTTGCTTGAATTTCTGAATCACGACTGACCACTAGGTAATCGCTACCTGAACGACCATAGATGGTTGTACCGGCTTCAATCGTCAGTGTTGCTGAGTTAATTTTATCACCACCAACAAAAACAGCGCCGTTTAGAGCATAAATATTATTAGCGGTTAACGTTAAGTTATTAGCAATAACACCGCTTAATTGACAAGTAATGTTTGAGCCATTGACTGAAGAAATTGCCGATGTACCTGTCGGACAACCTTGTGTTTCTGCCTGAGCGGTTACTACACCACCACCGTAACCAAAGGCCCAACCTTCACGCCAATCGTTACCCGCGTTGTCAGCACTGTCAAACGCGCCAATGTAATCAACGGAGTCAAAAAAGGCATTTTGTGTATTAGCGACATCTTGTCCGGCATTATCAGCAACGAGTGGCGAGTTAGCATCGGGAATACCGTTTTCATTAATTAAGATAGAACTACTAATACTGTTGGATGCTTCTGCACTGAACCATGCTTCGAGGTCAAGCAAGACACTACCGTCTTCCGCTTTAGCATTTTTGAAATTTTCACTATTACTACAGGCCATAACACTGTTTTGCATAACAATTTTACCACTGTTAGCATTATTAACGGTTACAGAGCTCGTTGCACCACCTTCAATTTCTAAACATTCCCCCATTTCACTGGTGCCGGTTACCACCGTATTAAATATTTTTGCTGCGGTTCCTTCGCGTAAGTAAATACCTTCTGAGTCTTTATCTGCACTGTCAAAGTTATTACCCACAATCGTCAAGTTAGCGATAATTGGCGCTGACTGTGGCTCTTTATCAGGAGTAGAACCATCGTTATCCCCTTCAATACCACGGTTTGCTTCGCCGGCATTTTTAGCATGTTCGACATAAATATGTTGCAGCATACCTTTATAACCATTGTCCCAATCGATACTGTCATCTTTGTTTGCTGTTAAAACTAAATGCTTAACATTGACCGCACCGCCAAAAAATTCTACGCCGTCATCGGCATTTGAATGTACTTGAATATAATCAACCGTTGTTCCTGAGCCAACACCACCAAACGTTATACCATTAAGTTCGTTGTCAGGCGCAATTTCAAACCCTGCATATTTAACAACAAGGTATTTTAAAATACCTGAATTGTCTTCCCAGTTTGAGCCACCAAAGACTGCACCTTCTTCAGCTCCTTCAATTTGAAGGGCACATTCACTACCATCAGTAGGACATTTATTTGAAGGAGCATTACCTAAAATAACTACGCCACCCCATTGACCAGCTGTTGTTACTTCACCCTTAACATCTTGCAGTGAGGTTAAAATAATAGGTTTAGTTTTTATGCCTTCTGCCATTATTTTTGCGTCGCGGTGCACAACGACATAATCACCACCTGATTGTCCAAAAAGAACAACGCCGGGCTCTACGGTTAGCGTTGCTCCTGCCATCACTTCTAAAGCTCCACTAATAGCATAAAATACCGGCTTGCTATCAGCACTGGCGACTAAAGTCATATCACTAGTAATTTTTCCATCAAGCACTTGTACAGCAACATCAAAACCTAAAGCTGTTGAAACATCTTGGCCCAACACCGAACTAGACTTACCCGGTAATTCGGTCACAATTGGGTCAGTTGGAGCAGGGTTAGTGATGGTTGTATCGCCTACTGAGTTATCTACTTGAGATGAAAGTTTAATATCGCCACCACCACAACTGGCTAAAGTAATGGCACAAGCTAGCGTACTGATTTTAAAGAGTGAATTTATTTGCATGTTAGTCTGCTCCGCAGAAATTATTAGAATAAAGTTGCGGCTATGCTACTAAGGTTAAATGACAGAATTGTTGAAGTAATATGTAGTTTTTATTTAAGAAAAATTACATAAATGTTACATAATAAATTTCTAATACTGATATCGCTTAACTTACTCACTGATCTGTTAACTCTTCAAAACTAAGCTTTTAAAGCTGAACAGATTGAGATACGTTGTTGAATGCGTTAACGTGAGTAAACTCATAATTTATCAAGAATGTACTATGATGTATTTTAATAATCCTTGGTAATTCAAAGTGAGCACTTAACATTATCATCTAGTATTTTTTCATCCTAACTTTTAACAGCTCAGCCCCAATTAATGAAAGGAAATTGCATATGAATGACAAAACAACAACGACAACTGGCAAATGCCCAGTAATGCACGGCGGTGCAACAAAGAGCAGTATGTCCAATATGGGATGGTGGCCAAAGGCACTAAATCTTGACATTCTTCATCAACATGACAGTAAGACTAATCCTATGGGTGCGAATTATAATTACCGTGAAACCCTGAAAGATCTTGATATGGCTGCTCTTAAAACAGATATGCATGCCCTCATGACAGATAGTCAAGACTGGTGGCCTGCTGATTGGGGACACTATGGTGGCCTAATGATTCGTATGACTTGGCATGCTGCCGGCACCTATCGTATCGCGGATGGTCGCGGTGGTGCAGCGACTGGCAATCAGCGTTTTACGCCAATAAATTCTTGGCCAGATAACGCCAATTTAGATAAGGCCCGCCGTTTGCTGTGGCCTATCAAAAAGAAATACGGTAACAAACTTAGCTGGGCTGATTTAATTGCTTACGCTGGCACTGTTGCTTATCAATCTATGGGGTTAAAAACCTTCGGTTTCGCTTTTGGTCGTGAAGATATTTGGCAGCCAGAAATTGACACATATTGGGGCGCCGAAAAAGAATGGCTTGCACCAAGTGGTGGAGAAGGCAGCCGTTATTCTGGTGAGCGTGATTTAGAAAACCCATTAGCTGCGGTAATGATGGGGCTAATATATGTTAACCCTGAAGGTGTAGACGGCAAGCCCGACCCCCTTAAAACAGCGCATGATATTAGAGTAACGTTCGAACGTATGGCAATGAACGATGAAGAAACGGTTGCCCTAACGGCCGGTGGTCACACCGTCGGTAAATGTCACGGCAATGGTGACGCTTCGCAAATAGGACCAGAGCCAGAAGCTGGAGATATTACTGAACAAGGTCTAGGCTGGAACAATAAAACCAAACGTGGCATTGGTCGCGATACCATCACCAGTGGTATTGAAGGCGCATGGACTACACATCCTACTCAATGGGATAATGGTTATTTTTCGATGTTGCTTAACCACGAGTGGGAATTAAAGAAGAGCCCAGCGGGTGCTTGGCAGTGGCAACCAATAAATATTAAAGAAGAACATAAGCCTGTTGATGTTGAAGATGCAACTACACGTCAAACGCCTATTATGACTGATGCCGATATGGCGATGAAAATGGATCCAGCATACCGTGAAATTTCAGAACGTTTCTCTAAGGATCCTGAATATTTTTCTGACGTTTTTGCCCGAGCATGGTTCAAACTCACTCATCGCGATATGGGGCCAAAGGCACGTTATATCGGTAAAGAAGTCCCTCAAGAAGACCTTGTTTGGCAAGACCCTGTTCCCGCCGGAGCCACAAGTTATGATATTGACTTGCTGAAAGATAAAATAGCAGCGAGTGGTTTAAGTATCAGCGAAATGGTTGCAACCGCTTGGGATAGTGCACGAACCTACCGTAACTCTGACAAACGTGGTGGTGCCAACGGCGCACGCATTCGCCTTGCTCCACAAAAAGATTGGCAAGGTAACGAGCCAGCACGTCTTAGCAAAGTACTTTCTGTGCTAGAAAGTATTGCCACAAGTAGTGGTGCAAGTATCGCTGATATCATTGTTTTGGCAGGTAATTTTGGTATAGAACAGTCCGCAAAAGCGGCTGGTTTTGAAGTCACTGTTCCCTTCTCACCAGGGCGTGGTGACGCAACAGATGAAATGACGGATATTGACTCCTTCGAGGTACTAGAGCCCACTCATGATGCTTATCGAAACTGGCTAAAAGCCGACTATGTTGTCAGCGCAGAAGAACTGATGCTTGACCGAAGTCAGTTAATGGGACTCACCGCGCATCAGATGACCGTGTTAATCGGTGGTATGCGTATGCTTGGCACTAACTACGATGGTACAAAACATGGGGTGTTCACCGATCGTGAAGGTGTACTTTCTAACGATTATTTTGTTAATTTAACAGACATGAATTATACGTGGGAACCTGTTAGTGATAACCTCTATGAGATGCGCGATCGTCAATCAAATGAAGTAAAATGGACAGCAACACGAGTTGACCTTATCTTTGGTTCTAACTCAATTCTTCGTTCATATGCTGAAGTTTACGCGCAAGATGATAACCAAGAGAAGTTTGTTGTTGATTTTGTTACAGCATGGGCGAGTGTGATGAACGCTGATCGCTTCGATTTAGTCTGATGATTAGCTAAAATTTCACGCCGCTATTTACCGCGGCGTGAATTATTAATCTAGCTAACTTAGTAAGTAGCGACTTAAAAGTATTGCACCCGCAATACTTTTTTTTAGCTATAAACTCTTCAATCTAATAGCTGGAATGACCCCGTATCCTTCAAAGCTATCACTTGAGCAGTAAGTCATTGTATTAGCAATGATTTTTTAAGTTTACCAGCGTTCTACACTCCATTGCACGGCCATAATCGCAATTAATATAGAGCCAACAGGTAGAACACCTCTCGTATAAAACGTGGTATTACGTAATAAAATTAATATCGGCAGTAAAATAACAAGTATCGCTAACTGGCCTATTTCAACACCAAGATTAAAGGCTAGTATACTCAGTAATTGTTGATCCGCAGGTAAGCCTAATTCTCCTAAGACACCAGCAAAACCCATACCGTGCAGCAAACCAAAGGCAAAGGTTAACCAAGCTAAACGTAAAACTACTGGCCAAATATTATTGAGTGCCGCAAATAAAACCGATAACGCAATGCCCAGCTCTACCCAACGACTGCTTGGACTTAACCAGCCTAAGGCGGTCGCTGTTAACGTTAGCGAATGAGCCAAGGTAAATGCACTTACGATCCATACGGTGTTAGTCAAAATAGTTTTAACACTTGATATAGCTTGCCATTTTTTATCTTTTCGCTGTAGCACCGCCGGCAATAACAAGGCAAACAAAAACAGGATATGGTCTATACCGATCCAAATATGTACAACACCTTGATAAACAAATTGTGTAAAGGTCGTCCAGGCACTACCTTTGCTCAAATCTATGGTGATTTTTCGAGTGCTGTCATCTAACACTAAACTGTGTAAGTGGTTACCATCACCAATATTTAGAACCACCTCATGGCTACTATCTAAAGAAAATATTGCGCTGTAGGCAATTTCTAATGGGCCACTGATTGGGCACTGACCTGAGAAATCAGTAACAGCGAAAGCTTCATTGGCATGATCTTGCAAACGCTCCATAATCTCAAAACGTAAGTTACACCTTAAATTTTCACGACTCAATAATAAATGCTCAGCCAAATAGCTAGCAATCTCAGCTTGTCGACTCTTGACCTCTCCCCAGGTTAACTCACCGTTGGCATTTATATCCAAGCCAACAGCTAATTCTAAATCAGTCAAACTCAATTGCCATTCGCCACTGATACGACCGGTGTCGTCGATTTCGGCAATAATGTAACTGGTACTCAATTGATGAGCGACGACAGTATTGGCCAGTAATAACGATAGGCTTATTAGCCCTATTTTTAACCACTGCTGCATATTTTTATCTCACTACTTTTACGGTTTATTAAGGTTTATTGTGTTGAGGTGTAGCTTAAATCTGAGGCTTTTTATCAGGTGATTCTTTAAATGCTAAAGCACGTTTGAGCAAGCGTTCATCCGAGCCCAGCTTAGCTTGTTGCCAATTAATTCTCGCCCAATAAAGCGCCTTAATAGGGTTAGGAACAATATCGAGATAATATTGAGCTATATCTGCAGCATGAGCGGTATCATTTCGTTGCAAACGTATTTCGATACGTTGGGTTAGTCGCTGCTGCCATACGCCATTAGTTGCCTTAGTTATTTGTTCGGCAAGGGTCAAACGTAATAACAAAGCATCATCAAAACTATCACTTGCTTCAACGATAGGTCCTAATGTATCTAAAACAATTTGGCCTTGTTGTTGTGCTAAATAAATATCCGCCCACAGCGCTAAATAACTAACAGGGGCCTGATTCAATGGGTAGCCTGACAAATGGTCTATGGCTTGTTGTGTTAGCTGCTGACGGTGAGCAAGATCAGCTAAAATTTGATTAAGCCATACCTGTTGGGCGATAGGTATATCACCCGCAAGCTTAACGATATTTCTTAACTGTTGGTAACTTTGAGCAACTTTGCCTTGTTCAGCACTAACCTCTAGCACGCAGGCGCTACTGACAAATAAACTGCCCTGCCCCAATACTTGTAAACAGGCACTTTTCGCAGCGTCAAGATCACCTTGTACCATGTGTATATTGGCTTTCATTAACCAAGCAGCGACGTTGTCTGGCTGATATTGAAGTATCTGAGTCAGTAATTGTTGGGCCTGATTAAATTGATGGTAATGCTGTAAGACGGTTGCTGAATAAAATTGTAGCTCTAGATCATTAGGGTTAGCGACCAACAAGGGTTTCAGTAAAGCGCCAGCACGGCCATAATAACGACTTGCTAAGCCAGGCTTACTTGCGTCATTGAGCAGTTGGGCGATAAAAATCTTTGGCTGTTGTGCAGGTTTAGGTACCGTCCAGCTAGCAACGATACTTTGATTTGATTTGGGCACATAACTTTCTGAATGCACAGGCGATGAAGTGGCAATAAAAACCAAAAATAACAAGGGGCTAATAAAACGAAGTGTTGGCATATCATTATCCATAAAAGGGCGCCTTCCTTGGCGCAGTCAAGATGGTTCTACTGTTGAATCAAGTCGTCGTATGCTGCTGGTTCCTCAACATCTTGAATAAACGCACGACCATTTACGGCCAAGGGTTTATCGCTTGGTTGCTGACTAAAAGCTGCACGACTATAACTGGCAAATGACACTTCCAGCGCTTCAATCGTAATATTGATTGTACCGCTAACAGGATAATTAATTCCATCAGAGGCAGTAAAAGTAAAGCTGTCACTTCCTGTCACTTCAGCATTAGGCTGGTAAGTGAAACTACCATTACTATCAATGGTGACCATTCCTAGCATCGGCTCTTGGTCTAAGCTAAAAGTCAACGTGTCACCATTTTCATCATTTGCGCTTAACATGTCAGTGATAGGCGTTTCTGTTTGAGTGATCAAATCGACCGATATCGTAGTCGGTGATGCGTTTTTCGTAATAGGTAGCTCATCGACATCATTATTACAGCCTGAAACTAGCATGGCGGCCGCTAAACTTAACACGACCCCTTTAAGCTTAAAGACTTGACTAAGATGAGATGCTGTATTTCGTTTACTATATAACATAATAGTGTTCCTTATTTAGAGCCTGGTAAAGGCGTTGCTAAGTATGGAAAGCTAGTATCCATCATAGAGGCATTACTTGGCGCACCATCAGTAAAGGGTACATTACCAACACTTGCATCTTCTGGTGCACATAAGCCCAAATCTGTATCTGTGCCATTAACAGGAATTGGGTAACATAAACGACCCATAACAACACGAAGGGCAATATCTACCACATCATCTCCTGGTCGGCGACCATTTGGAAAACCAGCTAAATCGTCACCAGCAACACCAAACGATGACTGCATATCGGCTGCCACTGCTGCAATACCAGTATTTAAGCGTAGCATTTCAGCTGCGGTCACTGTTGATAACTGATTAACACCTGGGAAACCCGTTAAAAATGCGGTAACTAAATCAACCCTAGGGAAATTAGTGGGTGCCAACGTTTCGATATTTGCACCTAAAGTGGTATTAACTGCATCTTTGAACAATATATTCAGCAGTTCAGGTAGCGTTGGATGAGTCACATAATCAGCAAACTGACCATCTGCACTTGGATGAGAACTTGAGAACTTATCTTTATCGGCCAAACCAATAACCAATTCATTCACTAAAGGAGAGCCAAGACGAGAAACTTGCGTCAATGCACCACCATTTACTTCAGTGTTATCAAAGCTAGCATTAGGATTCAAAATTCTAGCCTGAGGCAAACTTGCCGTAGTCCAACTACCGATAACGCCATTACCTGTGCCTGTTAAACAAGCTGTCGGTACTTCAATAGCGATACTAGTAACATTTTTGTCAGCTAAATCATCATTACTTGCTGATTGTGTAATACCACCGGGGAAGCCATCGCCATCGCCTGCTCCAGGAGCACTGTCACCTTCAACAGGAACAAAGTTCACTAAATCAAAAACTTTACCTAAATTAACCGCAAATGCGTCTTTACGCTGACCAACAAATACTTTTGCTGGTGCATCACAGCCAGGTATAGCGGCTGAGTATATATGACTGTTAGCATAAGCTGAATACTGCTCAGCGTTGCTAAATGTTTTGTTACCGATGTAATCGAGTGGCTTAGCAAAACTTGCTCCACCCGAAGTACTATTAGTAACAGCAGCACTGGTACCCGTTCGCATTGGACCAGAAATCATATTAACCATGTAGCTTTCAGAGAAATTAGCCGCACTTTTATCTGCCATACTGATGCCGCCAACATTTTTAAGTGGTACACCAACAGATTTCTGTTCTCCTTCAGCGCCAACCATCAAAGCAACACCTGCATTATTGTTGCCTAACATCTGGTTAAAATTAAAAGTAAAGGTTATATCTTCAACAGCATCACCATCGTTATCAATATGAATCGCATAAGTTGCAGCAGGGTCCATAGCGAAATAGTTAGGTCCACCATAAGCATCCTGTAAAGGAATGTAATTTGCGATGAGTGTGACGTAATTGCCACGGCCTTCTTCATAACTATTGAATGCATAAAAGTCTGTTGAGTCGACTGTTGGCATACGTGTGACGTTAGGCGCTTCACGATGGCTTGATGCAGATACAGCTTGAGACAAAGTTGCACTCATTATTGCCGATACAATTAGTGTTAATTTAAATTTTTTCATGACGTTTCCTTTATAATTTATAGTTCTTAATGGTTACTTTCTTGAAAGCTCATTAAGTTAAACGATCGAGATTATGAATTGGATGCAAGAAAAATAACTTATTTACAAATTAATAATTATTCAGCCGAACCATAGTTTCAAATCGTGTTATTTTTACTTTTTATATTGGATAGCGTTGTTGCACTTTTTTTAGGTCATGTCGCCTTAGTCAACTTAATCAACAACAGCTAAGGTAAGCCTAGGTCATAAAATTATAGAATGTCTATTATTTGTCATTTAATATAAACAATATATTTACAAATTATTGACTTTTGTCAGCATAAAACAACAGATAAAAAAAAACGAAACTGTCGTTTCGCTTTTTAATATTCGCAGTAAAAGCTAAAGAGTAACTAAAGAATAACCAGTTCTGAAGTATATAAGACAGTGGTTGGTGAACCATTCGGTGAACCACCTAATGGCTCTAAGCTAACCGCTAAAGCCGCAATCTCAATCTGATCAAATAACTGAGGTTTACTTAAAACTAACTTACCACTTTTAGGTAGCAAGCCTAAAGAAATCGGAGGCCGTCCGTCTGCTGCCACTATCCATAACTGATAATCAGCATCTGACTTAGCTATTAACTTCTTGGTCGCTTGCACGCTAATAGTGTCTGCACCAATTTCTAGCGCCCATAATAAGTCGGCTTGTTCATTACTCATTAAAGCAAGTTGTTGAACCTCAGGCTGAAGTGGTGGTTGAAAGCTAAATAACAACAC
This sequence comes from Colwellia sp. BRX9-1, assembly GCF_014077195.1. Classification (NCBI taxonomy): domain Bacteria; kingdom Pseudomonadati; phylum Pseudomonadota; class Gammaproteobacteria; order Alteromonadales; family Colwelliaceae; genus Colwellia; species Colwellia sp. BRX9-1. Next base: position 6,703 of record NZ_JACGVM010000031.1, on the reverse strand, counting down.
AGCAAGTACTATCGCAGCCGCTGAAGCTAAACCCGCAATACCTTGCCAAACTCGAGGCTTAGACTTAGTTATTGCCACAACATTACTTTTTATAGGCTGAGCTACAAATCCTAATTGATCTTCGATACGCAGCCAAACAGCTATGTCTGGGGTAACCGGTGGAATTTTTTGCCCTAAGCCGTTGAGGTGTTGCTCCCATGTTTGGGTTGCATCACTGATCGGTGGAAATTGCATCATCAATTTTTGAAAGCGCTGACGAGCAGGGCCACGTAGAGTACCCAGCACATATTCTGCTGCAAGGGCGTTTTTGAGGTTTTCAGATTGATAATTCATGGTGTTAAGCAACTCTGTAAGCTCATAAGACCACGTCTTATCCAGCTTTTAATTGTACCCAAAGGGTTATTTAGGTGTTTAACCACCTCTTGATGAGAACAGCCATTGAAGTAGGCCAAATAAATAGCTTGTCGTTGTTGAAGATCTAACTGCTGTAAACATTTGTCGAGTAAGAGTTGTTCTGAATCACTTATTTTCTCACTAGTATCAAGATCAAAACTTTCATTCTCAATGAGTTCATCCTCTTTTCTAATTTTATGATAACGTAAAATGTCTAGTGCGCGATAACGCACTATGCTGACCATCCAAGTCAACACTGTGCCTTTACCCGTTCTATATTCAGACGCGTTATGCCAAATGCGGACATAAGCCTCTTGCAGAGCTTCTTCGGCTAATTCTTTCCTAGATAACATTTTTAGACAGACTGCATAGAGCTGTTTACTGGTCGCTTGATAAAGTTTCGAAAACGCTTGTTTATCACCTTGGGCTGACGCGCCAAGTAACGCTAAGTGCTGTTCATGTTCCATTATTTATTGCTCTTTTTTTAAGGAAAATTACATATACTCAAAGATAGTAACCTAAACAATGGTGATTTATCTACAATCCTCTTACTAATAATTTTGAACAAAAGTCTAATAAACATAAATAATTTATAACCTATATCAGCATGAATATTGAGGAGATTAATTTATAGGAAGATAGGTGAATATAAGATGGGCTATTTTTTTAGGTATAAAAAAACGGACACTTCAAGTGAAGTGTCCGTTTTTTAATGTGGCGGTGAGCGAGAGATTCGAACTCTCGAAAGGGATAAACCTTTACACGCTTTCCAGGCGTGCGCCTTCAGCCACTCGGCCAGCTCACCAATTTTTTCACTAACAGGCTAATTTTATTGAGATGAATTAGCATGATAATTTTATCTATTAAAGACATTTTAAAACAAGTCTTGACTCGCTACTCAGAAAATCTACTGCGTAAAAAAATAACTTTATAAACACTTTAAACTTATAGACATGCCATAAAATAAAGTTGCGCTATGGTAGGTAAATTTAATAGCCAACACAACTTAATTTTAATAAAAAGAGGCCAACTGATTACTTTACCAGCAAAAAATCACCTTAATGGTTATTTACTGGCTAAAGCGTTGTTAAACGTTAGCATGCGATCCAATGACTGCAATGCACCATCGCGAAGTTTCATGTCTACAAACACTTCTCTGCCTAATGGATTAAGCAATGCGTCTTCTATCTCTTTTAAACCGTTCATTGCCATCCATGGGCAATGAGCACAACTTTTACAGGTTGCGCCTTCACCCGCTGTTGGTGCCTCAAAGAATTCTTTATCTGGGCATAGCTGCTGCATTTTATAAAAAATACCACGGTCTGTTGCGACGATAAACTTTTTATTGGGCATCACTTGAGCAGCTTTAATTAGCTGGCTGGTTGAACCAACAGCATCAGCAAGCTCAATAACATCTGCAGGAGACTCTGGGTGCACCAAAATGGCAGCATCTGGATGCAAAGCCTTCATATCCTTTAACGCTTTGCTTTTAAATTCATCATGAACGATACAAGCACCCTGCCACATTAACATTTCGGCACCCGTTTGCTTTTGAATGTATGCGCCTAAATGACGGTCAGGTCCCCAAAGAATTTTTTCACCTTGCTCATCAAGGTGTTCAATAATTTCTAACGCACAAGAAGAGGTAACGATCCAATCCGCTCTAGCTTTTACCGCCGTTGAAGTATTCGCATACACAACAACAGTTCTGTCAGGGTGCTGGTCACAAAAAGCAGAGAACTCTTCGATAGGGCAGCCTAAGTCTAATGAACAAGTTGCTTCGAGTGTTGGCATAACCACGGTCTTTTCAGGCGTCAGTACTTTCGCGGTTTCGCCCATAAAACGAACACCAGCAATAATTAGCGTTGTTGCTGGATGATTGTTGCCAAAGCGCGCCATTTCTAAAGAGTCGGCGACACAGCCACCCGTTTCTTCAGCTAAAGCCTGAATTTCGGGATCGGTATAATAATGAGCAATAAGTACCGCATTTTTCTCTTTCAATAAAGTTTTAATACGATCTTTATATTGGCTACGTTCATTATCTGAAAGTGGAGCTGGTTTCGCTGGAAATTGAAAATCAAATTCTACGGCTAAATTACTTTGCGACATTATTTATCTCTGATTATCTCTTTAAATACCACGCAATTATACGATATAGATATCGCGATGTGTATAAGACTTTTAACTATTAAAGATTAAAACAAGATAATACAGGATGGTATTTTATTGAGCATGTAACTTTTGAATTAGATATTAATTAAGGATCGTCTTGAAGTTAAGCGTTTATTGTAAGGACTTACTTTAAACCGTGTTTGGCCATAAAAGATTTGACCCTTCGAATCAATCGGCTTAACGATTAAAAGCCTCGGCTTTAGTTTTTGTACTATCTGACTTAAGAATTTAGAAGTGGTCGGCCGTGAAGGATTTGAACCTTCGACAAATTGGTTAAAAGCCAACTGCTCTACCAACTGAGCTAACGGCCGACATATAAACTGTGGTGTTGAGAATCATCATCAACTAATGCAAAAATCACTAACATGCTAATTTTTCATTGTACTTGTTAAGAAAGAAGTTGGTCGGCCGTGAAGGATTTGAACCTTCGACAAATTGGTTAAAAGCCAACTGCTCTACCAACTGAGCTAACGGCCGCCATATTTTCTTTTTTTCGAAATGAATTTCGAATCTTACAAGGTGCTTCTTTTTCTTTATAAGAAATAAACATTATAAAGAAGTGGTCGGCCGTGAAGGATTTGAACCTTCGACAAATTGGTTAAAAGCCAACTGCTCTACCAACTGAGCTAACGGCCGACATAAGTGCTAATTCACACTGCGTTGCACTAGTGCCTCAACGCGACGCATATAATACTCATAATTTTTTTTAGTGCAACCTTAAATTCAACTTATTTCTTATTAATTGACTACTTGCATAAAAAGAAGGCAGTTAGTGTAAGTTATCGTCGCTTTTATGGGTTATAAATTTTCTAACCTAGGTTTTGCTAGTTGAGCCGCACTTGAATCTGGGTATTGTGCGAGAACTTTCTGATACCAAATTTTTGCTGCTGCGTTATTATTTAGCTTTTGTTCAACCATCGCCAACTTCAACATTGCATCGCTTCGCTTGTTTGAGTCGAGGTATTGTTCAACCACTAAATTAAATTCATTTTTTGCTTTGGTGTATTCAGTTTTATTAAATAATAGCTGACCTAACCAATAATGTGCGTTGGGTGCATAACTAGAATTTGGGAACTTTCGATTAAACGCTTGAAATTCAGGGATCGCTTTATCGTATTGTTTGTCTTTTAAAACTAAATTTACCGCGCTGTCATATGCTTGGTTTTCAGTTAAATTCGTTGAATAATTTATTGAAGCGTCTGAAGAGGCTTTTGCTGGGGCTATAATCGCCGCAGGAACGTTATTTTCAGGTTTTAATGCTTCTGTTACCCTACGGTCAAGCTCTTGATATAACTCACGCTGTCGATTCAAAACTTGACTAAGCTGATGAGTATGTAATTCAGTAACACCACGTAATTCATTCACTTCATTTTGAAGTTCATCAAGCTGTCGCTGCACCTTGACTTGGGCACGATTACGAGCATCAAGTTTACGTTCAAGATTAACCAACTTCTCAGCCATTGTTTCTGGTACCGAAGAGGTGTATTGCGATGGGCTACTTTTAATTGCACCCGTCTTGGTTATATCTATAACGGGAGCAGATTCTGCTGCCACTACCGCAAGGGTAGTAACAGCAAAGGACATCCCGAATAAAAATTTATTCAGTTTCATTTCTATCCTTGATTAGTAAACTAATACCGCACGACGATTTTTAGCAAATGCGTTTTCACTACGGTCTTTAATCATTGGCTTTTCTTCACCGTAGCTAACAACACTTAGCTGTGCAGATGAAACACCCATATTTTCTAAATAAGTTACTACCGCTTTGGCACGACGTTCGCCTAAAGCAATGTTGTATTCAGGCGTACCACGTTCATCGGCATGACCTTCAACTAAAACTTTCATGCTTGAGCTTTTGTTTAAAAATTTAGCATGTGCATCTAAAATAGCAGAAAATTCAGTGCTAACTGTAGAGGTGTCAAAATCAAAATAAACGATGTGCTCAGCACGAAGTTTTTCTAATGCTTGACGTTGTTGCTCTTCAATTTCAGCGGCACGTTGTACGGCGCTTACTTGAACATCAGCAGTATTATTTTCAATTACTGAAGACTCTTGAGCATTAGTCGCTACATTGCTTTGTTCATCAGTTTCTGAATTTGAACTACAAGCAGATAAAGCCAAAATTGGCAAAGCAATCGCAAGAGCTTTCACAGTTTTATTCAAACGCATTATAATTGTCCTTATTTTTCTAAAGTTATGTTTTAAATTAATGTTTAATTTTTTATAAAAATGGTGACCAAGCAGGTGCTTTTACTTCACCATCAGCCGCGGGTAAGCGCGCTTTAAATCTTCCATCTACAGATACTAAACTAAGCACTTGCCTATTATTGTGTAAAGTACTGTAGATTATCATGCCACCATTTGGAGCTATGCTCGGCGACTCATCTAAACGTGTTTTAGTCAGAACTTGAAAAATTCCTGACGCCAACTCTTGTTTAGCTAAATGATAATTCCCTCGTGTTCTGTTCACCATAATTAGTTGGCGACCGTCAGGTGTAATTGAACCACCAAGGTTCATTTCACCATCAAAGGTGAGTCGTTTAACACGACCATCGACTAAATTTACGCGATAAAGCTGAGGTTTACCACCCCGTTCTGAACTAAATACTAATGATTTTCCATCAGGGCTCCAACTTGGCTCTGCATCTATCGCTCGATGACGGGTGATACGACGTAGTTTTCTTGTTGCTACTTCCATAACATAGAGCTCTGAATTGCCATCTTTAGATAACATCATCGCAAGTTGATTACCATCGGGTGACCAACGAGGCGCACTATTTATACCAGGGTGATCGCTGATCATAGTACGCTTTCCGGTATAAATATCTATAATATATATTTTTTGTTGGTTATTCTCAAATGTCGAGTACGCTAACTGATTGCCACTTGGATGCCATGAAGGTGACATTAACGGCTCTTTAGAACTCAACAAAACGTGCTCATTAACACCGTCATAATCAGCCATCACTAACTGAAAAGGAAATTCACCTTGGTCTCGCACTATCACATAAGCAATTTTGGTTAAAAATGCACCTTTACTGCCGGTTAACTTTTCATAAATAACATTACTGATGTGATGTCCATAACGACGAAATTGGTCAGCATTAATCTCAAAAGCACCCTCAGCATAAATATGATCAGAAGTTTGAACCAATTCTCCATTGCTTAGCATTTGCGATTGTCCACCGGTGATTTGCCCGCGAATAACATCAACCAGCTGGTAGCTTATTTTGTAACGACTAATACCTATTTGATTAATTTCTCCAACAACAACCGCTTCAACGCCCTCATTTGCCCAAGCTGAATAATCAATGTCTTGATCAGAAAATGGTGTTTGTGGAAAACGATTATTTTTTATCGGGTTAAATTTACCGCTGCGCAATAAGTCTTCACCAATAATAGACGATATATTTTCTGGGAGTGGCTCTAGTCCTGTCCATTTAAAAGGTACAACAGCGATAGGTCTAGCGCTATCAATACCCTCGGTAATGACAATCTCAAGCGTTGCAAATGCACTATTTGAAATCAGTACGATAAAGAAAATGAAGGCTACTTTAAATTTATTCATATATTTTACTATTTTCTCAGTCATGGGTTATTTTTCATTGAATATAAACTGAACCATTAAAATTCAGGCACCACTGTTAGGCTAATCGTACGCATTTCTTTAAATACTTCGGGGTCTTTAGACACAGGTAATGTCCCTGCTTTATAAATAGCCGTCTTTGAAGCGCTACAAACTACTTGGTCCCCTTTGCCAATAACAACGTTGGTTACAAAACCTGATGGTGCAAGACTTATGGTTAATTTACAAGACTTACCTTCCATAGTGCTGCGGTCGGTGATCAAGTTTCCTTGAATGGTTTGCCTTATAAGGGCGGTAAACCGACCAACCTCACTCATTGTTTGCTGATATCGGGCTTGTTGTCTAACCGCCATTTCTTCAGCCATTTGTTGCTCTAACATTTCTTGCTGTCGAGCACGCTCTTGAGCTTCTTGCTCTTTACGTTTACGCTCTGCTGCTTTTTTCTTGAGTAAATCATCGGCTTTTTTGGCTGCTATTTCTTCTTTTAAGCGCTTAGCTTTTGCATCAGCCGTCGCTTGTTCTGCGATTTTTTGTTCTTCTTCTTTTTGTTTG
>NZ_JACGVM010000041.1:0-3510 GCF_014077195.1 Colwellia sp. BRX9-1 | reverse complement strand
GAAATAAATTCAGCATGACGATAGTGGATACTGAAATAAATTCAGCATGACGATAGTGGATACTGAAATAAATTCAGCATGACGATAGTGGATACTGGAATAAATTCAGTATGAAGGCAAACTCCATCATCCTGAACCCAAGCGCCGTCATCCTGAATTTATTTCAGGATCTCGACATTAACAACTCAAAGACCAGGCACCAACAATAGACAATCTTCAAACCAGAAATTTAGAGTGAGTGTCTGTTTAATATTGTATGTTTAATAATCGAGTAATCTTCGGTTATTGCCAAAACGCTGGACACCCAGTTTTGCAATAAGCTATTGCAAAACTGAATAAAGGGTAAGTTTGAGCGATAAGCGGATCTTTGAATAGATAGCTGTAAAGGTCATAACAAAGCTTAGATAGACAAATCAATTCATAGTGCAATCGACCTAAAGATACAATCGATTGAGATATGTGTTAGCGTTAAACGGTTGACGCTTCGTTTAGCAAATGCTTTAAGTCATTTATGAAAGTAATTGGCTTTAGCCTAATTAAATCAAAGTCACTTTTTCAAGAGTGAAGCAACGAGTAATACTTATTTTAGCTCTACTGTGATTTGTAGATGGCCTGAGGAAATCAAAAAATGTCCGAGTATGCTGATATAGTCATCAATGCGATGCGTCCCTCCATAATTACACTAGATAAAAATTTAAGGATAGTTACTGCAAACGATTCTTTTTATACGTTTTTTCATGTCAAGTCTGAAAATGCCATCGGATACCTCATACACGAGTTAGACAATAAACAATGGGATATTCCTGCACTGCGAGAACTATTAGAAACAATTTTAACTCAGACAACCAGTTTTAATGACTACCTAGTTGAGCACGATTTTGCCAATATAGGTCGGCGAATCATGCTGATGAATGCCCGACAGATTGAAGAAGATGAAGATAGAGAACTGATTATTTTATTGTCCATGGAGGACGTCACCGAGCGGGTAGATGAATTAGTCATTGCCAACGAAGAGAAAGACAAGCGAGCAGATGAATTAGTCATTGCTAACGAAGAAAAAGACAAGCGAGCAGATGAATTAGTCATTGCTAACGAAGAGAAAGAGCATCTGCTACAAAAGATAAGACGTGCAGCCAGTGTTTTTATCCATACCCAAGAGAGCATCATGATAACCGATGCAACTGCGACTATTACTGAAGTCAACGATACATTCAGCCGCATCACTGGTTACGATTCTAAAGATGTACTGGGAGAAAATTCAAGGATTCTCCAATCTGGCCGCGAATCGCCAGAATTTTTTAGTGAAATGTGGGATACGCTGCAAACACAGGGGCATTGGCGTGGCGAGATATCGAACCGTCGTAAAAATGGTCAAATATTTCCCGCAATGCTATCCATTAGTGCTGTAAAAAATGCTGATGGTCTTACACAACACTACGTTTCATTATCCACTGACATTTCATCTATAAAGGCTTATCAAGGGCAATTGGAACGCATTACTCATTACGATCTACTAACCAATTTGCCTAATCGCGTATTAGTGGCAGACCGCATTACACAAGCTATGGTGCAATGCCAACGTGGTAGTCAGTCATTAGCCGTTGCCTTTATGGACTTAGATGGCTTTAAAGACGTCAATGACAAGTATGGCCATAATATGGGGGACGAGTTGCTTATTGCAGTGTCACAACAGATGCAAGCAGCTTTACATGAAGATGACACGCTCGCACGTATTGGCGGTGATGAATTTATCGCAGTAATGATTAATTTAGAAAAGCCCGAAGATAGTGTACCGATATTAGAATGTCTACTAAAGGCCGCGGCTAATCCTGTAACCGTGGGCGATGTCATCATGCAAGTTTCAGTGAGTATTGGTGTCGCCTTTTATCCACAAGACGGTGTGGAAGCAGACCCACTCATACGTCGTGCCGACCAAGCCATGTATGTTGCCAAGCAAGAAGGTAAAAACCGTTATCACCTGTTTGATACTGCAAAAGATAATTTAATTAATACGCAACGAAAAAGTATCAACGATGTTCGTACAGCTATGGCTAGTGACGAGTTTGTGCTGCACTATCAACCCAAGGTGAATATGCAGACTGGCGAAGTGATAGGGGTAGAAGCGTTAATCCGCTGGCAGCATTCAGTACGTGGCTTAGTTCCGCCTTTAGATTTTTTACCTGTGATAGAAGGTCATGCCGTAAGTTTAGAACTGGGTGAATGGGTCATAGATAGGGCATTAAGCCAAATAATCCAATGGCGAAACATGGGAATAAATCTCCCAGTCAGTGTCAACATCAGTGCCTATCAAGTACAACAAAGTAACTTCACAACTCGCTTAGCTACATTGCTAGCGATCCATCCTGAAGTGGCCCCCAACTGTTTAGAATTAGAAATACTCGAAACTAGTGCCTTACATGATATCAGCCAAGTGTCTGCGACTATGAATGCATGCTGTGAACTTGGCGTACGCTTTGCTTTAGATGACTTCGGCACGGGCTATTCGTCACTTACCTATCTTAGACGCCTGCCAGCGCACTTAATTAAAATCGACCAAACCTTTGTACGGGAGATGTTAGAAAATGCTGATGATTCCGCTATTGTTGAAGCTGTAATAGGATTAGCTAAAGCATTCCGGCGTGACGTGATTGCTGAGGGCGTAGAAACTATTCCTCATGGATTAGCATTATTAAAACTTGGTTGTCATTTGGCGCAGGGTTATGGCATTGCTCGACCCATGCCTGCCATTGATATTCCCAAATGGGTATCTAACTGGAAAGCCGATGATTCTTGGCAGATATGATGCTTAAAGTCTGATATTTGACTTAATTTCATGCTAACGGGGTCTTTAAAACTTACTTGCTATTTAAAATATAAAATTTCGTTTCACATCAAGAGCGAAGTTGCTCTTGAAGACAACACATTGTTCGAACACGGCAGAATAAAAATCATAGACTTCTCATTCACTCACTAAAAGGCGCTTAATGTCGGAGAACACTAAAGTTGAAAACTTTCTATAACTGAAATAAGCGACTCGTTGACAATCGAAAGCTATTTACCTGCGGGGTCGATGGAGTTTCATTTTTGGATCTGAAACAGTCAATTGCACTAGGACCAGTGAACGGCGGCAATGGTGACAAATAAGATCGTTAAAACCAGTTTTTTTTCGAGCTACCGCTACGACCGCTATTGGCACTTTTAAGTAGGTCATATTCAGTGCTTACTATTCCAGTTTAGTAGCCATATTTTGGGTTATTAAACAGAAATAAAGATAATAATTCTACCTTAACAACTAAAGGCCCAGATACTGAAATAAATTCAGTATGACGAGAATGGATACTGAAATAAATTCAGCATGCATTCAAACGCCATCATGCTGAACCCAACTTCCGTCATCCTGAACCCAACCTCCGTTATCCTGAACCCGTACTCCGTCATCCTGAATCCGTACTCCGTCATCCTGAACCTGTACTCCGTCATCCTGAACTTGTACTCCGTCATCCTGAACTT
>NZ_JACGVM010000107.1:0-239 GCF_014077195.1 Colwellia sp. BRX9-1 | reverse complement strand
AGCCCGACGAGCTACCAGACTGCTCCATCCCGCGTCCGAATGTCCTAATACCTTCTTAGGAAAGCCAAGTTGTTTTAATTCAAACTTAAGAATTTGCTTTTTATACTTAAGCGTAAGTTGGTTGCGGGAGCCAGATTTGAACTGACGACCTTCGGGTTATGAGCCCGACGAGCTACCAGACTGCTCCATCCCGCGTCCGAATGTCCTAATACCTTCTTAGGAAAGCCAAGTTGTTTTAA
>NZ_JACGVM010000065.1:0-693 GCF_014077195.1 Colwellia sp. BRX9-1 | reverse complement strand
GTGTCACCAGCACCATCGGTAACTGTATATGTAATAACAGGAACAGCACCGTTGAAATTATCATTAGGTGTGAAGGTATAACTACCATCGGTATTTAAAGTTAACTCACCTTCAGTGAGAATAACGGTATCACCTGCATTATACGTATTCCCACCAACCGTAAAGCTCGTTACCGTGAGTGGACCATCGGCTGTTTCAGCATTATCAAGGATATTACCTGTTGCGGTTGTATCTTCTGCGACAGTGACATTCTCATTATAATCGCTCAGATCAGAAACTGGTGTCACTGAAATTGTTAGCGTAGAACTTTCGGTATCACCAGCACCATCTGTGACAGTATATGTAATAACGGGTACAGCACCATTAAAGTTATCATTCGGTATAAAAGTATAACTACCATCTGCATTTAAAGTGAGTTCGCCTTCAGCAAGACTTACCGTGTCACCTGCATTGTACGTATTACCATCAACAGTAAAGCTGGTGACAGTTAGTGGACCGTCTGCTGTTTCTGCATTGTCTAAAACATTGCCTGTGGCGGTTGTATCTTCTGCAACAGTGACAGTTTCATTATCATCACTTAAATCAGAAACCGGTGTTACTGAAATGGTTAGGGTAGAACTCTGAGTGTCACCTGCACCGTCAGTAACAATGTAAGTAATTAGAGGAACAGCACCATTAAAGTTATCATTCGGA
>NZ_JACGVM010000097.1:0-277 GCF_014077195.1 Colwellia sp. BRX9-1 | reverse complement strand
ACTGCTCCATCCCGCGTCCGAATGTCCTAATACCTTCTTAGGAAAGCCAAGTCGTTTTAATTCAAACTTAAGAATTTGCTTTTTATACTTAAGCGTAAGTTGGTTATCGGAGCCCATATCTAATTGAAAGGGAACTGACGACCTGATTTTAAACTTATATCTTAAGTTGGTTGTGAGAGCCCATATCTTTCGAGAGGGAACTGACGACCTTCAGTACAAACACTCTTTATACTTGAGTTAAAGTTGGTTGCGGGAGCCAGATTTGAACTGACGACCT
>NZ_JACGVM010000071.1:0-626 GCF_014077195.1 Colwellia sp. BRX9-1 | reverse complement strand
AAATCAGAAACCGGTGTTACTGAAATGGTTAGGGTAGAACTCTGAGTGTCACCTGCACCGTCAGTAACAATGTAAGTAATTAGAGGAACAGCACCATTAAAGTTATCATTCGGAGTGAAAGTGTAACTACCATCGGCATTTAAAGTGAGTTCACCTTCCGCAAGAGTAACCGTATCACCTGCATTGTACGTATTCCCACCAACACTAAAGCTCGTTACGGTTAACGGACCGTCTGCTGTTTCTGCATTATCAAGCACATTACCTGTTGCGATTGTATCTTCTGCGACAGAAACAGTTTCACTATCATCACTTAGATCAGACACGGGTGTCACTGAAATTGTTAGTGTAGAACTCTGAGTATCACCAGCACCATCAGTAACGGTATAAGTAATAACAGGCACAGCACCATTGAAGTTATCATTCGGTGTAAAAGTGTAACTACCGTCTGCATTTAAAGTGAGTTCGCCTTCCGTAAGAGTAACGGTATCACCTGAATTATACGTATTACCATCAACAGTAAAGCTGGTGACGGTCATTGGACCGTCTGCTGTTTCAGCATTATCTAACACATTGCCCGTGGCGGTTGTATCTTCAGCTATCGTGACAGTTTCACTATCATCACTTAA
>NZ_JACGVM010000064.1:0-738 GCF_014077195.1 Colwellia sp. BRX9-1 | reverse complement strand
AAATCTGACACTGGAGTTACTGAAATTGTTAAAGTTGAAATTTCTGTGTCACCAGCACCATCGGTAATGGTGTAACTGATCACTGGCACGGCACCGTTGAAGTTGTCATTGGGTGTAAAAGTGTAGCTACCGTCTGCATTTAAGGTGAGTTCACCTTCCGCAAGAGTAACCGTATCACCTGCATTGTACGTATTCCCACCAACACTAAAGCTGGTGACGGTCATTGGACCGTCTGCTGTTTCAGCATTGTCTAAAACATTGCCTGTTGCTGTTGTATCTTCTGCAACAGTGACAGTTTCACTATCATCACTTAAATCTGACACTGGTGTTACTGAAATTGTTAAAGTTGAAATTTCTGTGTCACCAGCACCATCGGTAATGGTGTAACTGATCACTGGCACAGCACCGTTGAAGTTGTCATTGGGTGTAAAAGTGTAACTACCATCTGCATTTAAGGTAATTTCACCTTCAGCAAGGGTAACCGTATCACCTGCATTGTATGTATTCCCACCAACAGTAAAACTCGTTACCGTGAGTGGACCATCAGCTGTTTCTGCATTATCAAGCACATTACCTGTAGCAATTGTATCTTCAGCTATCGTGACAGTTTCACTATCATCACTTAAATCAGAAACCGGTGTTACTGAAATGGTTAGGGTAGAACTCTGAGTGTCACCTGCACCGTCAGTAACAATGTAAGTAATTAGAGGAACAGCACCATTAAAGTTATCATTCGGA
>NZ_JACGVM010000109.1:0-227 GCF_014077195.1 Colwellia sp. BRX9-1 | reverse complement strand
ATGCTAGCCTCTGTTTGATAATGTTGACACATATATTATGGCTCTGGTTTGTAAAACTAACCCACATTTAGAGGCTAGCACCTTGTGGGGAGTCATTGTGTCTAGGTGTAATCGCCACTTCGTTTTATTGTTTAAAGCATTTGCCAATTTAAGTAGGGCGTTTGTGTTTTCTTAATATGGTTTTGGAGTGTTTCGCCAAGCTCTACGTCATTTACGCCAATATAGTC
>NZ_JACGVM010000066.1:0-692 GCF_014077195.1 Colwellia sp. BRX9-1 | reverse complement strand
AAATCAGAAACCGGTGTTACTGAAATGGTTAGGGTAGAACTCTGAGTGTCACCTGCACCGTCAGTAACAATGTAAGTAATTAGAGGAACAGCACCATTAAAGTTATCATTCGGAGTGAAAGTGTAGCTACCGTCTGCATTTAAAGTTAACTCACCTTCCGTGAGGGTAACGGTGTCACCTGCACTATATGTATTACCATCAACAGTAAAGCTGGTGACGGTCATTGGACCGTCTGCTGTTTCAGCATTATCTAACACATTGCCTGTTGCTGTTGTGTCTTCTGCTATCGTGACAGTTTCACTATCATCACTTAAATCAGAAACCGGTGTTACTGAAATTGTTAAGGTAGAACTCTGAGTATCACCGGCACCATCTGTGACGGTATAAGTAATCACTGGCACAGCACCATTGAAGTTATCATTCGGTGTAAAGGTATAGCTACCATCGGTATTTAAAGTGAGCTCACCTTCAGTGAGAGTAACGGTATCACCTGCACTATATGTATTACCACCGACAGTAAAGCTAGTGACGGTCATTGGACCATCGGCAGTTTCTGCATTGTCTAAAACATTGCCTGTGGCGGTTGTATCTTCTGCGACAGAAACGGTTTCATTATCATCACTTAAATCTGAAACTGGAGTTACTGAAATTGTTAGCGTAGAACTTTCGGTATCACCAGCACCATCTGTAAC
>NZ_JACGVM010000084.1:0-361 GCF_014077195.1 Colwellia sp. BRX9-1 | reverse complement strand
AAGCGGCAAATAATAGTTGGCTAAAATAGTGAGGAACGAACGACAGCCAACTGTTATTTGTCCGTTTGAATTGCTTGTTAGGTGAAGTATTTCTGTAAATACAAAACCTTAAAGCAAACACTGAAAGTTAATATTACATTCGCCACTTTATAAACACAACTGTTAGATTTTGAGCCACAACACCAAGCAATGATAAGCCAATTCGCAAGGACATTTTGTTTTTAGGTAATGCCCGAAGACTATATTGGCGTAAATGACGTAGAGCTTGGCGAAACACTCCAAAACCATATTAAGAAAACACAAACGCCCTACTTAAATTGGCAAATGCTTTAAACAATAAAACGAAGTGGCGATTACACCT
>NZ_JACGVM010000115.1:0-219 GCF_014077195.1 Colwellia sp. BRX9-1 | reverse complement strand
TACACTTTTACACCCAATGACAACTTCAACGGTGCCGTGCCAGTGATCAGTTACACCATTACCGATGGTGCTGGTGACACAGAAATTTCAACTTTAACAATTTCAGTAACTCCAGTGTCAGATTTAAGTGATGATAGTGAAACTGTCACGATAGCTGAAGATACAACCGCCACGGGCAATGTGTTAGATAATGCTGAAACAGCAGACGGTCCAATGACC
>NZ_JACGVM010000105.1:0-251 GCF_014077195.1 Colwellia sp. BRX9-1 | reverse complement strand
CAAATTAATATTCACTCACCAGATACTGAAACACGTTCAGCATGACGAAAGTAAACCTTAATTTGGTCTTTTCTTTAATGAAGAATCATAATGGTATCTTATATTATACAAGGCAGTTTGTAGCGCCGTGTAGTTTACTACACAAGCTGCGAACTAACGCGGTAGAATTTAAGATGGTGGAGCTATGCAGGATCGAACTGCAGACCTCCTGCGTGCAAGGCAGGCGCTCTCCCAGCTGAGCTATAGCCCCA
>NZ_JACGVM010000102.1:0-263 GCF_014077195.1 Colwellia sp. BRX9-1 | reverse complement strand
TACATTGTTACTGACGGTGCAGGTGATACACAGACTTCTACCTTAACGATTTCAGTAACTCCAGTTTCTGATCTGAGCGATGATAATGAAACTGTCACTGTTGCAGAAGATACAACAGCCACAGGCAATGTTTTAGACAATGCTGAAACAGCAGACGGTCCAATGACCGTCACCAGCTTTACTGTTGATGGTAATACATATAGTGCAGGTGACACCGTTACCCTCACCGAAGGTGAGTTAACTTTAAATGCAGATGGTAGTTA
>NZ_JACGVM010000099.1:0-274 GCF_014077195.1 Colwellia sp. BRX9-1 | reverse complement strand
AGCCCGACGAGCTACCAGACTGCTCCATCCCGCGTCCGAATGTCCTAATACCTTCTTAGGAAAGCCAAGTTGTTTTAATTCAAACTTAAGAATTTGCTTTTTATACTTAAGCGTAAGTTGGTTGCCGGAGCCCATATCTAATTGAAAGTGAACTGACGACCTGATTTTATACTTATATCTTAAGTTGGTTGTGAGAGCCCATATCTTTCGAGAGGGAACTGACGACCTTCAGTACAAACACTCTTTATACTTGAGTTAAAGTTGGTTGCGGGAG
>NZ_JACGVM010000089.1:0-318 GCF_014077195.1 Colwellia sp. BRX9-1 | reverse complement strand
CCTGCCTTGCACGCAGGAGGTCTGCAGTTCGATCCTGCATAGCTCCACCATCTTAAATTCTACCGCGTTAGTTCGCAGCTTGTGTAGTAAACTACACGACGCTACAAACTGCCTTGTATAATATAGGATACCATTATGATTCTTCGTATAAAGAAAGAGGCCAAACTTAAACTGTTCTGATGAACATGTTAAGTTTGGTTTTTTAAACCACGTTTTTAACCGAATGCGCGTTAAGAATGAGTTCTTTAACAATCTGGAAAGCTGATATAAATAAGATATTTATAAAGCAATGAACGGTGTCGCGCTGTGATTTGCACA
>NZ_JACGVM010000108.1:0-237 GCF_014077195.1 Colwellia sp. BRX9-1 | reverse complement strand
CGCTAGACAAAAAGGTTACAATCTTGAAAGCTGTTGCTCGTTAGAGCTATAAATATAAAAGCGTTTTCTTATTCAATTCATTACAGTGCGTGAAGTTATTCTGTCAGTCTTCTACAAACACTTCGTAGTAAAACTACTTGGGTGTTGTATGGTTAAGCCTCACGGGCAATTAGTATCAGTTAGCTCAAGACCTCGCAGTCCTTACACACCTGACCTATCAACGTTGTAGTCTCCAAC
>NZ_JACGVM010000063.1:0-784 GCF_014077195.1 Colwellia sp. BRX9-1 | reverse complement strand
TTCAACCATTTCCATTTCGAATGTCGTTAATGATTGCTCTTGCTGATATTGACGGGTTAATAGGGTGCCTTTGAACAACTTATGCCAACGGGACAGTACCTCTAGCGTCGTCCAGTTGTTAGCTTGTTCACTATCAACATGAAGGACTAAATGTAAGTGATTATTCATGACAGCGTGAGCACAAATATCAATAGCAAAGACCTGAGATAATGTAAAAATGCGCTGTTCAATCCAATGACGCCTGTGCTCATAACTGACACCTGTTTCTTTATCAATACCACATAAAAAGGCTTTTCGAACGGTTTGACTACAAATATGATAATACGGCGTATCAGATAAACTAATTTGTTGTGAACGAGGCTTTGGCATAACTATCACCACACTTATAAGAGGGTAAATTAAGTGTAGTTTGTTGTTGAAAAAACAAACAAGTTATTATGGGTGGCTTAATTAGTGTTGTGAACGAGGCTTGGGCATAATAATTACCACACTTAACAGGGGTAAATTAAGTCTAGTTTATTGTTGAAAAAACAAACAAGTTATTATGGGTGGCTTAATAATATTTTTACGCAAGCAAGCTATAAGCAAAATATTATTATTTAAAATAAAGGAGAAATTAATGTATAAGCATATTTTATTTGCCGCAGAACTTAATGAGACGAAGAGTTATATCGAAGATAAAGTCACGCAACTACAAGAACTCACTCAGGCAAAACTGAGTGTTATTCATGTAGTTGAGCCTATACCAAACGCTTACTATGCTGGTGTATACGGTACTATGCAG
>NZ_JACGVM010000048.1:0-2240 GCF_014077195.1 Colwellia sp. BRX9-1 | reverse complement strand
CGAAATTACTTGCTTCATTCTATGCGTTAACTCACTTAATACTAAAAGTGAATACAATGGTTCTGAAATTAATGAACAAGGATCAGTGTATTTAACTTGACGTGGGGAGTCATACCAACGCCCCATTAAGCGGCAAAAAATTGTTGGTTAAAATGTTGAACGCAGTGAAAACAACCAACTGTTTTTTGTCCGTTTGAATGCCTTGTTAGGTAAACATTAATGACGTAGTTAAACCGGTTATAACTTCTGAAGCCCATAAGCTGAAAAAATAAACAAATGATACAATTACCGCATGTTTATTTGAGAGCTCAAATTTAGATTTAGAACGGACAAAGACATAAAATATAGTTACCAGAATAATGGACAATAATATAATTAAATTGATTGTTGCATTTAGTTCTGTAATCCAAAGTAATAAACGTGTAGCAAATAGAACTATAAAAGGAATAGCTAAGAAGAACAAAACATCTTTGAATGTAGCTTTATTTGCAATAAATCTGTTTATTACAAAAAATAATACTATTGAAACTAAAATGACACCGAGCACAAATCTCTCCTTGTTTACCTAACGCCACGTTAAGCGGCAAAAAATTGTTGGCTAAAATTGTGAACGGAGTGAAACAGCCAACTGTTTTTTGTCCGTTTGAACGCCTTGTTAGGCAGTTTGTGCACCTAAGGTACGTATACCATTTCTATCTTAAATTTATATTCATTATTGGTTTCATATACTTTTGCAGATAATACTAAATCACTTCGACCTTCACCTAAAGTCCAAAGGTCTATAATCACATCCCAATGACTTCCCATCCAAAGGTAAATTGAAGAGTCCCATGTTTCAGCTGGTAATTCAGTTAATTCTTCACCATAGGATTCGATGTTATCTTCGATATATTTTGAATCATCAAGACTTAATGACGGCACGTTAGGTATAGTAGAATTGACTAGGTAATCTTTTTTTGAGAGTACTTTTGCAATTTGGCAAAAAACATCTCGCCATACCTGCGGTATTGGCAATTCATTTTCTTCGTCCTTGATTACTAACATTTTGATGTTCTCCATTATCTATTTTCGACTCCAAACTTCTGAACTGCCTAACGCCTCAATAAGAGGAAATTTATAGCTGGCTAAAATGTTGAACGCAGTGAAAACAGCCAGCTGAAAATTTTCCTGCTTGATTGACTTGTTATGTGCTATTTAACTCAACACTTCAAATTCTTGGGTTTTAATATTTAACTTAACAACCTGAAGTTTATCTGTATTTGTAAGAACATTAAACCTGACAAAATGTATATCATCACCTGCTGCTTGATATACCCCTTCAGTCCAAGTGATATCATTAGGTTCGTTAAATAAATCGATGCATTCTTTAGATTCAATTAGGTAAATTGTAATCCCGCAGCCACCAACAACTACAAATTTTTCATCCCAAGACAATAAAGCAGAATCAGGATTTCCATAAACCCAAGTTATTAGTTCATCCCGCTCTTCATAATCGGAAATCTTTTTCGAATTAGACTTATCTTTTAGGTAAACAGATTCATCTAATGAGTAAACCTTATAGTTCTCACTTTCAGACAAATATCTGATAGACACTCAAACTCTCCATGGCACATAACGCCTTACTAAGCGGCGCGAAATAGTTGGCTAAAATGTACGAGGAACGAGTGCTAGCCAACTGTTTAGCGTCCGTTTGAGTAACTTGTTAGCTACCAATTGCCTGCATAATAGCAGCTACATTTATAAACAAAACCATAATCATTGCTACATTTACAAAAACTAAAACACCCCAATGGCGAACAAAAGACAATAACGACAGCACATAATTAAACCATGCCTGCGAAGTAAATTGAACAATTAGAGGGCTTGATGGAATCCAAGGTTTTCTAGGAAAATGCTGAGCTGACACAAAACCAGCAAAACAAATTAAAATTAAAGAGCCAAAAATTGGAGCTAAGATATTGGCGATATACTCACCCAGCAGCGTTGATATGATAGCAATGATAAGGAATGCACCAAAGAAAAGTAAAAAGAACTTTGGGACTGAAATAGATTCAAAAAAATTAAATTTTTGAGCTAAATATTTTGGGATAAACTCCACAACACTTCCTTGGTAGCTAACGCCCATATTAAGCGGCAAATAATAGTTGGCTAAAATAGTGAGGAACGAACGACAGCCAACTGTTATTTGTCCGTTTGAATTGCTTGTTAGGTGAAGTATTTCTGTAAATACAAAACCTTAA
>NZ_JACGVM010000049.1:0-1963 GCF_014077195.1 Colwellia sp. BRX9-1 | reverse complement strand
CGAAATTACTTGCTTCATTCTATGCGTTAACTCACTTAATACTAAAAGTGAATACAATGGTTCTGAAATTAATGAACAAGGATCAGTGTATTTAACTTGACGTGGGGAGTCATACCAACGCCCCACTAAGAGGCAAATAATAGTTGGTTATAATAGAGAGCGAAGCGAACAAAACCAACTGTTATTTGTCCTGCTTGAGTGGCTTGTTATGTGTATTTTTCTACCAAATCAATACCAATTTCCTGACACGTTATATTATTACTAAACCAGCTAGTTGTATTTTTGATACTTATTTTTATTGTTAGGTTATCTTTTTTCATTAGCAAAAGTACACTTTCTGCCATTCGCCTTAAAATATCCCAATCTGGGTGAGTCTCTATACCAGACCAAAATAATTCGTCTTCATCATTGTCGTGTGAGCTAAAAAACGAATCAATCTCTGAAATAGCTTTGGCATGATCGATAGTTATTAATTCGGCAGAAATTAATTCATCTTTATATTCTATAAAGTGAGTTAATAAATCTGTAGCCATTTCTTCTTCTGCGTTCCCAATACCATGAGCTTCCAATTGAATCTTTGATTCAGAAGAAATCGTAATTAGTAACTTTAGTAATTCGTCGTAATGATATTTGATGTAATCCATAACTCTCGATACACATAACGCCGTTTTAAGCGGCAAATTGTAGTTGGCTAAAATGTGAAGCGGAGCGGAACCAGCCAACTGTAATTAAGTCCTGCTTGAATGGCTTGTTATGTTTCTATTTCATTGATTTCGCTAATAACAGAATCTATATTTACATGCTTTGCCACAATTGGCCATTGCTTGCTAGTTGAATGTAAATAAAGAGAAAAACCCATTAATAAACCTGATAAAATTGCGATTACTAGAATATAGATACCTGTCAGCTCTTGAAAATACAATAGAAAACTTATAAATAGACATATCCAAGAAAGAGAACTAAAAAATTTACTTTTCTTCCTCAGTTTATTGGTGTGTTGCTCAGGGTTTTCGATAGCAAAAATGATACTTTTTAAAGCCTTTAATTTGACTGAATTATCCAATGTGCCTCCTTGAAACATAACGCCTCATTAAGAGGCAAATAATAGTTGGCTAAAATAAGCGACGAAGGAGCAAATAGCCAGCTGTTATTTGTCCTGCTTGAATGGCTTGTTATAAGGTTTTGCACCTAGCCAGAAATGGTTTTTCACCAAACACCTTGAAAGTGTTATGTGGCATAAGTAATGTTGGCGTTTTGTTATTAATAGATATATGAAAAACAAAACCACATTCTTTTCCGTTGTCTAACCCAAATTTAAATCCATCTTTAGTTTGGCTACCTAAGAATGTAACATTACTAAATTCAAGTGGTGAACTACAAGGTTTTTCTAATGGCCAATTATCACTAAGACTTAATTTTTCAATCTTAACTTTAAATTTATCATTATTTTGAATTAGCTCTATTTCAGCGGAAAAACCTCTATCATTCGGGTAATCAGGATGAGCTAGACATTCAATTTTTTTCGCATAAATGTTAAAGCTAATTAAAACTAAAACAGTGGAAATTAATAACCTATTCATAGAACCTTATAACGCCCATATTAAGCGGCAAATAATTGTTGGCTAAAATAGTGAGGAACGAACGACAGCCAACTGTTATTTGTCCGTTTGAATTGCTTGTTAGGTGAAGTATTTCAGTAAATACAAAACCTTAAAGCAAACACTAAAAGTTAATATAACATTCGCTACTTTAAAAACACAACTGCTAGATTTTGAGCCACAACACCAAACAATAAAAAGCCAATTCGCAAGGACATTTTGTTTTTAGGTAATGCCCGCAGACTATATTGGCGTAAATGACGTAGAGCTTGGCGAAACACTCCAAAACCATATTAAGAAAACACAAACGCCCTACTTAAATTGGCAAATGCTTTAAACAATAAAACGAAGTGGCGATTACACCT
>NZ_JACGVM010000090.1:0-307 GCF_014077195.1 Colwellia sp. BRX9-1 | reverse complement strand
CAAAAAAATACAGATACTGAAACAAGTTCAGCATGACGACAAGAGTGGCCATCAGACCCTGCAACTATCGACAAAATCGTGTCACTAAACTTCAAGCCTCTCAATAAAGATACAAGCCTATTCATCCTGCTACCAGCAACGCCATCCTGCTATAACCCATCATTCTGCTGTAACCCTTCATCCTGCTATAAGCCCGTCATCCTGAACTTGTTTCAGGATCTGTACTTCCCCCCAAAAAAATACAGATACTGAAACAAGTTCAGCATGACGACAAGAGTGGCCATCAGACCCTGCAACTATCGACAAA
>NZ_JACGVM010000072.1:0-584 GCF_014077195.1 Colwellia sp. BRX9-1 | reverse complement strand
GCTTGTTTGAATAGCGCGTAAACATAACTACATACTAAGACAGCAAGAAAAATACAGCTACCTTGGGGGAGAAGTAAAGCTTGCCTGAAATTCACTCATTTAATCAACATCTATAAAAATCGATAGGCAAAGGCTTACAAGATGAAGTACATGCCTTGTTGCTGACCAATGGATAGCGGTGTTTCAGTGCCTTATTATTGTGCAGCATTATCATGGGTGGCATAGTAATTATTACCAGTATTCAACTGCGTATCAAAGCAGCCATTATGGGAGAGCAACCCACAACGTTATTACCTTTTACGGGCAATGAACAGCAAGCTAAAACCTCAGGTATCCGCTTTAGCTTAAAGGACTATTTAACCCTTGTAGATGAAACAGGTCGCGTAATAAGAGCAGACAAACGAGGCGCTATCGATAACAAAACCGCAAATATACTGTCAAGACTTCACATCAGCGATAAAAGTTGGCTCAAACTCACCACAAACTTTGAAGGTATATTCACGGGCGCGGTGGGCACCGCAGAGCATTTGTGTGAATTTACTGAGCACGTGGGGTTAAAGCGCGCACACGGTAAAGCAAATGCC
>NZ_JACGVM010000059.1:0-966 GCF_014077195.1 Colwellia sp. BRX9-1 | reverse complement strand
GAAATGGTTGAAGAAACAGCACAGGTCTATAAACAGCGCTTAATCGATATCAGTTGGTTTATGCGGGCATTAAACGAGCCTATTGCTCGACAAGCCAATAAAGAAGATAAATGCACGGGGCACTTCTGGGAAGGACGCTTTAAATCACAAGCCCTGCTCGATGAAGGGGCATTACTCGCTTGTATGGCTTATGTAGATTTAAATCCAGTGCGTGCAGGCATTGCCCCAACACCTGAGCAATCGAGTTTTACCAGTATTCAACTGCGTATCAAAGCAGCCATTATCGGGGAGCAACCCACAACGTTATTACCTTTTACGGGCAATGAACAGCAAGCTAAAACCTCCGGTATCCGCTTTAGCTTGAAGGACTATTTAACCCTTGTAGATGAAACAGGTCGCGTAATAAGAGCAGACAAACGAGGCGCTATCGAGACTAAAACCGCAAATATACTGTCAAGACTTCACATCAGCGATGAAAGTTGGCTCAAACTCACCACAAACTTTGAAGGTATATTCACTGGTGCGGTGGGTACCGCAGAGCATTTGTGTGAATTTACTGAGCACGTGGGGTTAAAGCGCGCACACGGGAAAGCAAATGCTCAAGCTTGTTTGAATAGCGCGTAAATTTAACTACATTCAAAAACAGCAAGAAAAATACAGCTACCTTGGGGGAGAAGTAAAGCTTGCCTGAAATTCACTCATTTAGTCAACATCTATAAAAATCGATATACAAAGACTTACAAGATGAAGTACATGCATTGTTAATGACCAATGGATAGCATTGTTTCAGAGCATTATTACTGCGGAGAATTATCATGGGTGGCATGGTAATAATCATTCAGGATAACGCACGGCTAAGACATCACATTTTGCCCCATGTAAAATAGCATTACAGGTAGATCCTAGTAGTAATTGCAAGCCATGTACACCATGACTTCCGGTGATAATTAAATCAACGTTTTCTTT
>NZ_JACGVM010000070.1:0-631 GCF_014077195.1 Colwellia sp. BRX9-1 | reverse complement strand
ATGTTATGTTTTATCATGCTAGCCTCTGTTTGATAATGTTGACACATATATTATGGCTCTGGTTTGTAAAACTAACCCACATTTAGAGGCTAGCACCTTGTGGGGAGTCATTGTGTCTAGGTGTACTAAATGGATTTGCTGCAAGCATCTGAGTCTTTATTAACTGGTCGTTGGTTAGAGTCGGGTAAAGATGTAATAGCCGATCCAGTGCGTGAGCGTATTGAATGGCTTATTAATCATAATTTGAAAAAGGTTGGTACATCTAAATGTGGTTGGAATATATGTTTCACCGATCCCATTGATGGTCGTTTTTGGCTTTTAACTTATCTTCAAAGCGACATGCATGGTGGTGGTCCGCCAACTTTGAGAGTTGCGGAAACTGAGGAAGTTAAAAGTATAGTAACGGTGTAAACGCACACCTAACAAGGCATTAAAGCAGGAAAATTTACAGTTGGCTGTTTTCACTGCGTTCAACATTTTAGCCAACTATAAATTTCCTCTTAATGAGGCGTTGGTATGACTCCCCACGTCAAGTTAAATACACTGATCCTTGTTCATTAATTTCAGAACCATTGTATTCACTTTTAGTATTAAGTGAGTTAACGCATAGAATGAAGCAAGTAATTTCGTC
>NZ_JACGVM010000103.1:0-259 GCF_014077195.1 Colwellia sp. BRX9-1 | reverse complement strand
TGCGCGTTAAGAATGAGTTCTTTAACAATCTGGAAAGCTGATATAAATAAGATATTTATAAAGCAATGAACGGTGTCGCGCTGTGATTTGCACATTTTATAAATATCTACAAAAGCGATTAATAGTGAAAGCTATTAATCAACATTTGTTTGCTCTTACTCAGAGTAAACATCTTATTCAAGACACATTTATTTGTGCGTGAAAATGTCAGACTTTACAATTGCTGTGGATTAGTCTCCACGGTGTACTTCGTGTCGAA
>NZ_JACGVM010000100.1:0-269 GCF_014077195.1 Colwellia sp. BRX9-1 | reverse complement strand
GCGCTACTGCGTTTCACTTCTGAGTTCGGAATGGGATCAGGTGGTGCCACAGTGCTATTGTCGCTAGACAAAAAGGTTACAATCTTGAAAGCTGTTGCTCGCTAGAGCTATAAATATAAAAGCGTATCTTATTCAATTCATTATAGTGCGTGAAGTTATTCTGTCAGTCTTCTACAAACACTTCGCAGTAAAACTACTTGGGTGTTGTATGGTTAAGCCTCACGGGCAATTAGTATCAGTTAGCTCAAGACCTCGCAGTCCTTACACAC